>CAZMHC010000051.1:0-20067 GCA_964565955.1 uncultured Occallatibacter sp. | reverse complement strand
TAACCGGAAACAGAACTTCAACCAGGCCGTTTACACAGAAACCTGGACACACCCCCATGCACCGCCATCTGGTTCTCTACAATGCTGCGGGAACAAACATTTCTGCTACATATTGCGACCGAAATATGCTTCCTCTGCGATTGATTATTGAGCATAAGTTGTATTGGGCGGCATTCAGCAATCCTTCTGAAGCGCAATTTGTAACAGCAGTGTTAAACTCTGCGACTGTCAACGAAATGATTAAACCTTTCCAATCCACAGGGCTTTTAGGAGAGCGAGATATCGAGAAGAAAGTCCTCGATGTTCCAATTCCACTATACGATTCCAGCAATGCGATCCATCATAAGCTGTCAGAGTTGGGACAAGAGGCTCACAAAAAAGCGCAAGCCGTGATTTCAGACCCGAACTTCCCCGCAGGCGCCAGCCTGGCACGGCAAAGAGCATTTATCAGAACGGCAATGGCGGATATCTTTGTCGAGATCGACGGCCTGGTACGAAAGCTCTTGCGCCTCGAATAGGCGGATCGTTCGCAAATCGGTGTGCGCGCGTTAAGGCAAAAAACTGGCCGGACCCGCCCGCCGGGAGACCCATATCCAGATTTTGGAACCTGGGAAAGCGCAACCTCCTCTGCGCTTCAACTCGTCACTCCAGAAGACGCCAAGGGATGGTTCGGACTATCTGTGCCCAGTCTACAGTAATTTGCAAAACGCTCTATCCATTGATAAATGGCTGCATCCAGGCAATTGTGCGACTTTCCGCCCGCATTCATACTCTTCCGCGCATATTCTTTACGAGTTCCTGACAACAATCCGGCACAAGCGGCAAATATCTCTTGCGATTCACTGGGCGTTGGGCTAGGATGAATCCAAGAGTGAGACAACGCCGTCTCCTTTTTTCACTTCCGCACCGTGCCGTGTCAGTGGCATTTACTCCACAATTCAATAGCTCCATGCTCCGTGATGAGCCTTGAATACTCCGCGATACTTGCGGCGTTCAACCTGGTCTCTTCGCCGGTCAGCGTACTTTACGCAGCGGCGGCCTACAGAACGCTTCAGCCTGCCGGGTTGCAAGCCTCGTAGAAGGACACGACATGAATACTTTGGAAACTCCCAGCTCGACGGCATTTTCGGCAGTACAGAAGGAATACCTGCGGGGCTTTTTCGCGGGCGTCATCGACCGCGGCGCACAACCGTTCGTCGGTCGCACGGCTGCCGGCCTCCTTACCGACGATCCCGCCGCCGGCTCTGTCAATCTAGCAGCGTGTGCCGAGGAAACCGTCCACGGCACTCCGCTCTCGGAGCTATGCCGAGAGGAGCTTTGGAAGCACGAACAGAATCCCCTCGACATCTGGGACAAGCTGCTCGCTCATGCCGACGAGAATCGCGCGCCCGCCGCCGACGATCTCTTTCGCTTCAAATTTCACGGACTGTTTTACGTGGCGCCCGCTCAGGACTCCTTCATGCTGCGGCTGAGAGTTCCAGGCGGAATTCTCACCGCGCATCATTTGCGCGGCCTTGCGGAGATGGCTGCGGACTGGGGTTCAGGCCGAGCCGATATTACCACCCGCGCCAATTTACAGATTCGCGAGTTTCAGCCCAAGGACATTGTGCGCGTGCTGAACAAGCTGCAATCGCTGGGCATGACCTCGCGCGGTTCCGGCGCGGACAACATTCGCAACGTCACCGCGTCGCCCACAACGGGCATTGATCCAAACGAACTGTACGACGTGGCCCCGTTGGCCGACGCGCTGCATCGCTACATTCTGAACTCACGCGATCTGTATGGCCTGCCGCGCAAGTTCAACGTCGCCTTCGATAGCGGCGGCGCCATCAGTGTGGTCGCGGACACCAACGACATCGGCTTCATTGCCACGCGCGTTGGCGAAGGGCGCGGAGTTCCGGCCGGCGTCTACTTTCGCGTTTTGCTTTGCGGCATCACGGGGCACAAACAATTCGCCGCGGATTGTGGCTTGCTGCTGCGCGCGGATCAGACCGTGGCTGTGGCCGCCGCGATGATTCGCGTCTACTCTGAGAACGGCGACCGTACAGATCGCAAGAAGGCGCGACTGAAATACCTCGTGGACCGCTGGGGTATGGAAAAATTCATTGCGGAAACTGAAAAGCGGCTTGCCTTTCCAGTGATCCGGTTTCCCGCCGACGAATGCGAGCCTCGCCTTCCCATCGATCGCGCGGGACACATCGGTGTGCATCCGCAACGCCAGCCCGGCCTGAGTTATGTTGGTGTGTTGGTTCCGGTAGGCCGTCTTCCGGTCGAACAGATGCTTGCACTTGCTAATGTTGCCAGCGAGTTTGGGAGCGGCGAACTGCGGCTCACCGTCTGGCAAAATCTATTGATTCCCAATATCCCGACTGAACGGCTGGATGCCGCGCTGGCATCGATTCGCGCCGCCGGGCTGGACTGCGCCGCGGGCGCGGTGCTGCGTGGGACAGTAGCTTGCACGGGCAATCGCGGCTGCAAGTTTGCCGCCACCGACACCAAGTCCCATGCCGTGGCGCTGGCCAATCTGCTCGATGCGCGCTTCAAGATCGAGCAGCCCGTCAACCTGCACGTGACCGGCTGTCCTCACTCCTGCGCACAGCACTATATCGGAGACATCGGCCTGCTAGGTACAAAAGTTGGCGGCGAGGAAGGCTATCAGGTCGTCATCGGCGGTGGATCGGATCAAGACCGCGGACTGGCGCGCGAGTTGATTCCAGCAATCCCCTTCGACGAGCTGCCTCCGGTAATGGAGCGGCTTTTCAAAGCTTACAGTGAGCGGCGCAACGCCCATGAATCCTTTCTCGACTTCTGCCGCCGGCACAGCGTCGCGGAATTGCAATCGCTCTGCGCGGAAAAGGAGCCAGCTTAGTTATGGCCGCGAACGTTCCCTACATTCCAGATAATGCTCCTTTCACGCCGGAGCAACGGGCATGGCTCAACGGATTGATGGCCGGGCTGTTTTCTTCCGCTCCATCGCTTGCCGACACCGAGGTGAAGGCTTCGCTCCGCATTGCTGTGCTCTATGCGTCGCAATCCGGAACCGCGGAAGGTCTTGCGCGCAAGCTGGCAAAGGAGCTGAAGGCGCAAGGACATCAGCCCGCCGTCTCAACGCTGGTGGGTTACACTCCGGCAGCTCTGGCCGAAGAAAAATACGCCGTCTTTCTCGCCAGCACCTATGGCGAGGGCGAAGCCCCGGACGGTGTGCAGCCCTTCTATGAGCATCTCTGCCTGGAACATTTTCCGCGGTACGAAAATCTTTCTTATGCGGTTTTTGCGCTGGGCGACAGGCACTATGAGAGTTTCTGCAAGTTCGGCAAAGACCTTGACGCCAAACTCGCTTCGCTGGGAGCGAATTGGATATGCAACCGGGTCGACTGCGACGTCGATGTGGACGCGCCCTTCGAGCAGTGGAAGACAGAACTGATTCCGCGTCTGCGTGAGATAGCGGCCGGGGCCAAAGCGAAGGCCATTGTTCCTTCCTCCGTCATTGCGGAAGTGAAGCCGGCTGCCGCCGCAACCGTCACGCGCGATAACCCGGCACTCGCGCCGCTGGTCGACAAGAAAGACCTGACGCATAGCGAATCCAGCAAGACGACGCTGCACTTGGCCTTTTCAATCAAGGACACGGGCATCGTTTACGAGGCAGGCGATGCCTGCGGCGTACTTCCACAAAACGATCTCAATCTGGTTGCGGAGATTCTGCAGACGCTCAAGTTCAACGGCAACGAACAGGTGCTGTGCGGAAAGACGGGAACGACAACCCTCCACGACGCGCTGACGCATCATCTGCAAATCACGCGGTTGAACCGCAAGATCGTCAAGGAATTCGCCGCTATTGGCAATTGCAAGACGCTGCTCGATCTGCTGGCTCCCGAGCGGCAGGCGCAGCTTGACAAGTACGTTTACGACCGCGGTCTCATCGATCTTCTCGTCGAGCATCCCGGTGTGGTGCAGGACCCGGCGGAGCTTGTGGCGATGCTACCCAAGCTGACGCCCCGGCTCTATTCGATCTCGTCCAGTCCCGCGGCTCACGCAGGCGAAATCCACACGACGGTTGCGGTGGTGCGGTATAACTCGCACAACCGCGAGCGCGGCGGCGTCTGCTCCACGCTCTTTGCGGACCGCGCTTCGGTCTCCGATCGCTTGCCGATCTATATCCAACCCAACAAGAAGTTCCGGTTGCCGCAAGAGCCGGACGCTCCCATCATCATGATTGGCCCAGGCACAGGGGTTGCGCCCTTCCGTGGGTTTCTGCACGAGCGGCGCGCCGTCGGCGCCAAAGGGCGCAATTGGCTCTTTTTCGGAGGACGCAGCGCGACCAGCGATTACCTGTATCGCGAGGAACTCGAAGCCATGCGCGCGGATGGCCATCTCACGCGGCTCGATACCGCCTTCTCCCGCGATCAAGAGCACAAGATTTACGTGCAGAACAGAATGCTGGAGCAGGCTCCGCTCTTTTGGAGTTGGTTGCAGGATGGGGCCAGCGTCTACGTATGCGGCGACGCTTCGCGCATGGCCAAGGATGTTCATGCGACACTGCTTGCCATCGTCGAGAAGCAGGGCGGAATGCCGATGGCGGCCGCCGAGGAATATGTGGATGCTCTCAAGGAAGCCCATCGCTATCACCGCGATGTATATTGACGCGACGAGGCATACGCTATGCCCGCGTCGATCCGTCTACAATAGCAAGTGAGCGCCAGATATGAGAATCTGCCAACTGTTTCTTTCGCCGGGACATAATTACTTCGGCCACCATGAACAGCCGCCTGGAGAGCATCCGCTGGTTGAGAAAGAGGAGTTGTCTTGTGTAGCTGGGCGCGGCATTGAAGGCGACCGCTTCTACGACTACAAGGACAACTACAAAGGCCAAATCACGTTCTTCTCCTCCGAGGTCTTTGCGGAGGTGTGCAGGCAGCTTGGAGTGCTTGGCAAATCTCCCGGCGTGAGTCGGCGCAACGTCATCACCGCGGGCGTGGATTTGAACTCGTTGGTGGACGCTGAATTCGAAATTCAAGGGGTGCGCTTTGCGGGAATCGCCGAATGCAGTCCGTGTTATTGGATGGATTTGGCAATTGCGCCCGGCGCGGAGAAGTTATTGCAGGGGCGCGGCGGCTTGAGAGCGCGCATTCTCACGGACGGAATTCTTCGTGTGGAGAAATGATTGGTTTCACTTGAGCTTCGGACGGAAACCAGCGATGTGATCGATTGCTTCCGCGATTGCGGGCAGCAAAGGCGGCAGGCACTCCGCAATGGCGCGAGGCGAACCAGGAAGATTCACGATCAAGGTTTTTCCGCGCACACCAGCCGTCGCCCGCGACAAAATCGCCGTCGGAGACTTTGAAAATCAGGTTCTACGGCAGAATTTGTGGGTAACGCGGGCCGTAGAATCTGTTATGGAGGCGGCTGCGCCGCAACTTGTCGCATGAGTTTTCCGAGGCATCGGCGATCTATCGTCCGGTGGGGTTTTCCGCCGGAGACGGAGTCTTGCTGGTTCTGTCCCCGGCCGCTCACCGTCTCGATGAGTCGCTCCCCGACTATTCCTCGGCGGGTTGGTCTCCACCAGAGCCCGCCTCCGCTTCGCCGGATGCAGTCAGAATGCTGTACAGTGGTCTTGCCGGTCGAGTAATTTGCAGCGAGCGGCCAACAGTGTCTTATTCGGTTGTCTCAGCCGAGGGGTCCACCCCACATCACGCTATTGTGTTCAGGCTTGGAGATGTTCTCAAGCGTTACTTCATCCGTGATCTGGAAAGCACTTGCGGAACATATGTGAACGGTGAACGTCTCCAAGCAGTCTCGGATAGAGAACCAGTATCAGAACTCAAGAACGGCGATGTAATATCACTTTGGCCATCCCATATCAACACGTTTGTTTTTCTATCTCTGTGACCAGCATTTTGCCGCCAATCGTGGCCACCTTCCGTATTACCAAATACGAGTGGCTCCAGGAGTCTCACCGCCATTTGGTCTCTATGACGCCGGGACCATCCATCCCCAGGGCAACGCAAGCACGCCATCTTCAAGCGGACGCGCTTTGCCGCTGTGAAGCACTACTCCCCTGACCAGAGAAGATTTGCGCTTCAAATCTTCCCGGAAGGCGCGGATACCGGTTGCGTCGTTGGCCGTCACCTGACTACTCGCCTTGATCTCTAGCGCCACAAACTTGCCGGCTTCTTCCAAGATGAAATCCACTTCGTGACCCGAACGGTTGCGCCAGAAATGCAGTTTGCGCTGCAGGGGATCGAGTGATCGCCAGGTCTCCAGCGTCTGAAACAAGGTTTGCTCCAACCAGAATCCGCTGTCCATTCTTGCCGCCACATCGGCGGACGATCTGATTCCGGCAAGCCAGGCGGCAAGCCCGCAGTCTGTCCAAAGCAACTTTGGTGCTTTCACCAGCGCCGCCGTGGGATTGGTCGCCAGCGGACGGAGGCGCGTGATCATACATCCGGTCTCCAGCAGATTCAAATACCGGTGTGCGGTCGGGTGGCTGAGCGCCGCATCGCGCGCAAGGTCAGCCTGATTGAGCAATTTGCCGGTCCGTTGCGCGGCCAGCATCATCAGGCGCTGAAAATCGGGCAGGCTGGAGATGGCGCTCAACTGGCGCAAATCCCGCTCCAGATAGGTCTGCACATAGGCGGCGAACCACAGGCCGCGGTCTGCTTCCGAGGCAATTTCAAGCGCAGGCGGAAAGCCTCCCCGCAGGAGCCATCGTGTCCAGTTGCCCGGTTCATCCGGCCATTCACGCCAATCGAAATCCGGGGCGAAGAGACGATCCAACGGCGACAGCGCGCCCTTGCGCTCCTGCCACTCTGTGGGACAAAAAGGCGGAAGATCCAGGTAGATAGCGCGGCCAGCCAGCGTCTCCGCCACCTGCTTCATCAGCAGGAGATTGGCCGAGCCGGTCAGGATGAAATCCCCGGCTCGCCGGCCGGTGTCAACGGCGCGCTTGACGGCAAGCAGAATCTGCGGCGCGCGCTGGACTTCATCGAGAATGACCGGACGGGTCGAAAGCAGAGAATCGGGATTGCGCTCCGCCTGATCGAGAATCCCGACATCGTCGAGAGTGAAGTAGGTGCGCGCTGGCTCAAGCGCCCGCGTCAGGGTGGTTTTTCCGGTCTGCCGCGCGCCCGTCAAGACGGAAACGGGTAGGACTCGCAGGGCGGACTGGAGATTGCCGCTAAACCAGCGTGGCTTAATTCTGTCCATATAGTGTAATAAATCATTTCACGGCACGAAATGCAATAGAAATCATTTTTGCGCCGGTCAAAGGTACATAACCAACTTTGATTCATGGCCTTGGATCTGGTTTCCAGTCTGGGAACTGGAGGTGGCAAGCGTGAGGCGGTATCGGAACTGACAGGCGCGGAGTTGCGGGCAGGAACGGGCTAGCTAGAGGATGTAGCGAATACGCTCAAGAGGCTGAAGCGACGGCTCTGAAGGGCGTTTCTTCCTTAGCCTCCATCAATAACAATGGAAGTTAACTTCTGAAGAATCCACCGACGACTCCTGATTGTCTAATCTGCGACCTGTTATTATCTGAATATTATGAAAAAATTGCCCAGTCTTGCTGCGTATCTCTGCCTTTTTGCGTCCGGAGTTCTTGCCGGCTGCGGTGGTTCTTCCTCCAATTCTGGAACCGGCTCGAACACGAGCGGGACAACATCCATCGCAATTGCGCCAACGGTGAGTTCGATCAGCCCGACCACCGCAGCGGCGGGGACCGCAACGCTGGCGCTGACGGTGAATGGGACGGGCTTCGATGCGACAACAGCGGTCCAGGTGGGCGGCGTTGTGGACGCGACCACCTTCGTGAGCAGCACCCAGGTGACGGCCACGGTCACGGCGACACAGTTGGCCAGTGGGCAGCAACTTGCAGTGGTTGCGCTGAATGGCACGGCCAGCAGCGCATCGGGCGCGGCTGTGAATCTTGAGGTGACCAACCCCGCGCCGGCGGTCTCACAGACCATCCCGTCTGCGCTGCTGCTGGGAGCCGTGTCCCCAGTCGTTTTCGTGGCTGGCACAGGGTTTGTTCCAGAGACGGCGATAGACGTGAACGGCAGCCCGCGGACGACGATCTTCGTCAGCGACACGCAGGTAGACGTTGCACTGACGGCGGCCGATGTGGCCGGCGCAGGAAGCCTTTCTCTGACGGCGATCAATGCCGCGCCGGGCGGGGGAACTTCGGCGGCCGTAACGGTTGCGGTCAACAATCCCCCGCCAGGCGGGCCCCTCAAGCTGTCGCCCGCTGTGGTGCTCGCTGGGACCGCTACTCCGACCACGGTGACGGTGACGGGGACAAACTTCATCCCTGCTTCGACGGTCGAGTTGGGCACAGCCGCTGTTGCGACGACCTATGTGAGCGCAACGCAGTTGACCTTCCAGCTCTCGGCGGCCCAACAGGCGACGACGCAACAGTTGCTCGTGTCCGTAGTTAACCCCGCGCCGGGGGGCGGGACCGCTGGGTTTGCCACACTCGATATTCTTCCGCAAACTCCGACCCCGGTTATCACGCAAGTGTCTCCATCGCAGTTCGTCGTCGGGTCCGGCCAGACCTCCATTACCGTGTATGGCTCCAACCTCTTTTCGTCGTCCGGCTTTTCCTTGTCGTCCCCGTTTTCAACCGTGCTGTGGAATGGCACGGCGTTGCAACTACTAGATGCCTGTGAAGGCTGCGGAGCGGGCGAATTCATCACGGCTACAGTGCCCGCGAGCCTGCTGGCATCCGTGGGCACGGCAACGATTACGGTCAGCAGTCCAACATCCACTCCAGCCTTGTCCAATGCGCTGACAGTGACGATTGGGAATCCTCCGGCGCCAACGCTGACATCGATCTCGCCGAATGCGGGGCCGATCGGAACGACCACCGAAGTGACCCTGACTGGAACCGGCTTCACTCCGAGCTCGACAGTAGCGCTGAACGGGACCGAGATCGCTGCGACGTATGTGAATTCCACGCAGATGTCGGTGACAATTCCCGCCTCGAACATTGTGCTTCCCGGCAACTTGAACGTCACTGTGACAACCCCGGCGCCGGGCGGAGGAACGACGGCTTCTCTGCCGTATACGGCCTATATCGGCATTCCCAACAACAGTATGGTCTACGATCCGGCAAATGGGCTGTTTTACGTCTCGGTGCCAAGCTCGGCGGGAGCGCCCTATGGCAACTCGGTCGTGTCGGTGGACCCCGAGACTGGAGCTCTGGGCACTCCGATTTCGGTGGGAAGCGAGCCGGACAAGTTGGCAATCAGCTCGGACGGAACGATTCTGTGGGTGGGACTCGATGGCGCTTCCGCGGTGCGCCAAGTGAATCTGACGACAGGAACAGCGGGGATGCAGTTTTCTCTGGGCGGGAATGGCGGTGTTTACGACAATCCACCAACGGCGCTGGCATTGGCGGCGTTGCCTGGCTCACCGAATTCCGTAGTTGTGGCAACCGAAATCCTCGACGTCTATGAGGGCGTGATCGGCATCTATGACAGCGGCGTTCTGCGCGGCTCCAGCTCGTCCAACCAGGTGAACGGAGTGTTCTACGCTTTGCAAGCGAATGGGGCAAACGATGAGATATACGCGGGGGGCAATGGGTCGTACACGGTCTTTACTTATTCAGCGAGCGGGCTGACGCAGAAGTCGACAGCCTATAACGGCACTTATGCGAGTTCCACAAGCGACGATATGCAGGTGGTGGGCGGACAGGTACTCACGGACTTCGGTCAGGCCTTCGACGCTGAGTCGGGGGCTCTGCTTGGGACGTTCTATCTGACCGGCACGACGACAGCCACAGGCCCAGCCTTTGCCGACAGCGCGCTCGGCAAGGCATTCATTCTCGACAACTCACAGGGCAATTACTACCAAACGTACAATCAGATCCAAACATTCGACCTTTCCAGTTACACTGCGATCGGCAGTGCGGTCATCCCGGTGGGTGTGCCCTCCACGACCAGTTCAACCGGCGTAACAAGCTCCCCTTCTCACCTCACGCGCTGGGGAACGAACGGTCTGGCTTTTCGCGACACCCTCGGAGTCTTTAGCCTGCGCTCCAATCTGGTCGAAGATCTTTCGGCTGTGAACGCGGATCTCGGCGTCACCCTGACGGCGAGCGGCGGAACTGCGACGGGAACGAACACGACCTACACCGCAACGGTCAGCAATGCGGGGCCGTCGGCCGCGACCAACGTCGCGTTGACTGCGCAACTGCCTTCGACCGGTGTGCTGATTTCCGCGACGCCGTCGGCGGGAAGCTGCTCGACCGGCAGCGGCGTCTCCTGCGACCTGGGCGGGATCGACAATGGCGGCAGCGTTACAGTCCTCTTCGTGGTCGAGCAAACGGAGGCGGGAAGCGCCGCAATGACCGTTCAAGTCAGCGGGTCGGAGACCGATCCCAACACCGCCAACAACTCGGCTACCGCCTCGGTGACAGTAAGCGGCTCCACGTACAACCTGACGCCGACACTCAGCGCCATCAATCCGGCGGCCATCGAATCCGGCTCCAGCGACACAACGATCACAGTAACCGGCACGAACTTCAGCAGCGACGCGACGGTGTACCTGGGAGCGACGCCATTGGCAACCGGCTTCACCAGCAGCACGACGCTCACTGCGACGGTGCCGGAGGCGCAGTTGGCCAGTCTGGGATGGGCCGCCGTTACAGTCGAGAATCCCGCTCCTGGCGGAGGCGCGTCGAACGCGGCGCCATTGTCGGTCTTCAGCGTAATCGCGCTGGGCGTGAACCACATTCTTTACGATCCGTACTCACGGAAGATCATGGCTAGCGTGGGGTCAGGCTCCGCTTCGATAACAGGGAACTCGATTGTGGCGATTACGCCGGAGACGGCGACGGTGGGAACGCCGGTACTCATCGGCAGCCAGCCGGAAAACATGGCGCTCACGTCGGATGGCCAGGTTCTCTATACGATTCTGACGGGAAGCCAAAGCGTGGCAGTCTTCAATATGCTGACGCAGACGGCAGAGTATACCTACGCGGTTCAACCTGGAACGGGCACAGATACCAGTCCTTCGCTGCGCGGCATTGCGACCCAGCCCGGAAACGAAAACACAGTCGCTCTCGATCTTGGGTCCTGGGCGGGCAATGCGATCTACCAATTCGACCCGGTGAACCGGACGGCGGCGATGGTGGGTCAAGCCTCTGGGCCATACAGCGGCTCCTGCATTGCGTTCCTGGATGCGGGCGATATGCTGGCCTTCGATATCGATACCAGCGGCGCAACCCTGGACCATTACACGGTAACCTCGGCTGGTTTCACGTATTACGATTACTCGCAATACACCGAATCCACACTCAACAAATTTGGGTGCTTCAAGCTGAGCGGCGGTCTGGCTTTTGCCAATGCCGGCGGCGTTGCGAATCCGGCGACGGTCCCTGCTACGCAGATAGGCGTCTTCCCTTTGAGCGGCGGCGGGGAGTTCAGCACTGCCGATGGGGTTGCGCCGGATACTTCTCTGCAAAGCGCGTTCTTCCTTGCCGGCACTCAGGCCAGCAGTCCGACGGTGGACGGCATCAAGTCTTTCAACCAGAACGCCTTCCTGCCGATGGGCAGTGTGTTCCTCAACATGGAGACGATCGAGGGCAATAGCTCCTATACCGGCGTGGACCTGATTCGTTGGGGGCAGGATGGATTGGCCGCGCTGACCAGCGGCGGTCACATTTATCTGCTGCGGGGCGCGGCAGTGGTTCCGCAACTGCTGAATCAGAACTCCGCGGCGACCCTCGCGTCGAGTTCGTCCAGTTCCATTGCACATGGTTCCGGCAACGCGATCTTGACGATTACGGGTTCGAATCTGCTTCCCGGCGTGGCCGTTACATGGAACGGAAGCTATCGAACCACAACATGGGTGAACTCCACGACCGTGACGGTGGCTATTCCGGCAAGCGACCTGGCCAGCGCTGGCAGCGCATCGCTGGCAGCGACAAACCCGGGCGCTCCTGCCTCAAATGCGCTGCAAATAGCAGTCGAGTAGGGCCTGTCAACACTGCCTCAGGAGGCGGCGACGGGAGCCAATTTTTCCCAGTTCGAGGCGCGAGGAGCTCACTTTAACTGGTTACTGAGCGACAAGCAACGATGAAATGGGGAAATTGGCCCCGTCCCCGCGGGTTGCGAGCGCAACCCATTCGGCTAAACTGACTCCCGCCCTTTCACTTCGCCGCTTCGGCCGTCCCCGATCCATGCGCCGCGTTCTGCCCGCTGGCAACCTCCGGGTCTTTCAATGCCTTGCGCGCTTGCTTGCCGTGTGGCCCGTCCGGATCGTAGTCCAACGCTTTCAAATAATGGGCGCGAGCGTCTGCAAACTGGCCCAGATGGCGCTCCGCTTCGGCCAATCCCCAATAAACCTCCGGATTCTCCGGGTCCAGCACCAGCGCCGACTCGAACCGCGACAGCGCCGCCTTCCAATCCTTTCGTTCCAGGTAATAACCGCCCACCTCAATATCCTTCGCCGCGGATTCCCGATAGGTGGGTTCCTTCACCTTGAGTTTCCGCTTCTTGTCCGCCTGCTCGTCGTCCGGCGCGGGCAGCAGCTTGTCCAGGCCCGACAAGCTGCTGCTTGACTCCGCCATCCGCACACTGTCGGCCGCCGCGGCCGGGTCGTCGGGACTGCGCACCGGGTCGCTCTCCGCGCCGGGCAGCCGAACCGTCTCGCTCTCCGCGCCGCTGTAACTTCCTTCCGGCGCAGTCGAACTCTTGTTGGGCATGACTGGAACCGAGCTTGTATCCTCCGGGAACGGATTGGCGCTGGACGAAGAGTCGGCCGACTGTGCCGCGGTGGGGGCCGTCGCTGTGCTGGGTACGCCTCCCGCCGGAGTCTGAGCATGAAGCAGCGCCGAACTGTCCAAACAGCCCGCCAACGCCAGCGCAACGGAAAATCCCCGTCTCATATCGGCCAACCCTCCCCCTTCAATGGTACGATGCGGTCCATACACACTTTCAGGTCTTCCACGATTCCGGCTTCGTCGTCGCCCGCTGAATCCTTCCAACGGCTTCTCGCCGCCGGGAGCGTTGAGCGCCGAATTCGGCCATCTCCGGCAATGCCTGAAGGTACAATTCGCTCAAGGAAAGCATCGCACACTCGCATGGGACTTATCATCCGCTCTTCCGCCATCCACGCCGCCGGCTGCTACACCACCGCTCCCATCCGCAAGGGCGCGCGCGTCGCCCAGTACACCGGCAAGCGCATCTCCAAGGAGGAGGCCGACGCCCGCTACGAGGACTCCATCGTCACCTACCTCTTTGGACTCGGCGACGGCTCGATGGTCATCGACGGCCACTGCGCCACCATGTTCATCAACCACAGTTGCGACGCCAATTGCGAGACCAGCGAGGAAGAGGGCCGCGTCTGGATCGCGGCCATCAAGAACATCCCCGCCGGCGCCGAGATCACCTACGACTACTGCCTCTACGATGGCGGCGACGACGAAGCCCTCTGCAACTGCGGCGCCAAGACCTGTCGCGGCACCATGTACTCGCCCGAAGAGATCAAGCGACGCAAGGCAGCGGCCAGGAAGGCCGCGCGGGAAGCTATCGAAAAGTCCGTCAAGAAGAAGCGCCGTATGCGCAAGGCGAAAATCTCGTAAAGCCGATCGGTGAATTCTTCTTTTGACTGCCGAACGGAGAAACTTCCATGATCGAGTTGCCTTCGTTTCCCTTTTTCGCGGTCAGTCCGCTAGATCGATACGGAAGCCCGGTATGCGGCAAGAGTTTTCGTTTCTTCCTCTCGCTGATCGCAATTCTTTGCGGATGGAATCGCTGCCCTGCGTGCCGAGTGGCCCGGCCCACAGATGCCAACAGCAATCCTCGGCTGGCGATGGCCTCCATGCGGGCATCTGGTTTGGACGCCCGGCAGTACCAACTCCACCAGTTGTAAACCAGCGCCACGGCGCGTGCGCTGGTCTGGCAACGCTCGATGTCGTGGGTGGTGAATCCGCCCCAGCCCCACTGTTTCTTCAGCTCGGCGAAGCCGTTCTGCGCGTCGGCCCGGTCGCGGTATAACTGCGCCATCGACTTTAGCGGATAAGCGCTGTCAGTCGCCAGCACTGCATAGTCCCACTGCGCGTCCTCGCCGGGAAGGAGCAACTCCATCTGCCCTTCGGCGGAGTTGCCGGAAACTGCCGCATCGGACTTGGCCGCCCGGCTTGCCGGTCGGCCCCGTTGTTTTTTCAACGACTTGTTCGCTGCACGTCACCAAGACGCCGTGTTCGCGTCTATTCAAAGAAATGGCCGCGAGTGTCGGCTCCAGAGTGCGATCCAACGATATTCTGAAAGGGAGTCAGAGATGGGAACAAAATGGGTGGGGAGGGTTTTGCTGCTGACTGGAATGGCCACGCTGGGCAGCGCGGCGGTTGATGCGGAGACGGATGTGGCGGTAAGCCTTTATGGGGCGTTCAACGGGACCACAACGGGCAACGGTGTCGCACAGAGTCCCTCCAATTCGGCGGGCGGCTTGCTTGAAGCGCGGCGCATCGCAAAACCCTGGATCGGTTATGAAGGCAGTTACTCCTTCAACCGCGCCAATCAAGTATATAACCAGAGTTCCTACGTCTGTCCGGGTGCTCTCCCATGCACATTTCTGCCGACGGCAGCGGTCTCGGCCAACGCGCACGAGGTCACAGGCGATTGGATTGCGTCGCTGAAGATAGCGAATCTGCGGCCCTTCGCGCTGGCCGGCGGCGGCCTCCTCTTCAATGTGCCCAGCGGCAGCGCGCAAGCCCCCACCAGGACATCGACACAGGGAGTATTTGTATACGGCGGCGGCGGGGACTGGGAATTGCTTCCACATATCGGGCTGCGTTTCCAGTATCGCGGCAACCTCTACAAGGCTCCCAATCTCACGACGCTTTATACATCGACCGGCGCGTTCACGCACACTTCCGAGCCGGTGATCGGCGCCTACTTTCGCTTTTGAATCGTTGCTTGCGGTGTGTGCCGATTGCAGTTGACGACCATTTCTACCGTGTATAATTTTGCAAAGCGGGTCCAATTTTCCCATCGGAGGCTATCGACCATGACCCACACCCCAAAGAGGTTCGTCCAAGGCTTGACGGCCGGTATTCTGGTTGCGCTTTTTGCCGTGCCGCAGAGCCTTTTCGCCCAGGCTTCGGAGCATTTGGTGAGTCCCTCTGAACTGCGGCAGTCCGTCGTGGACGCTTCGCAAGCAAGGCAGCGGAACATTCGCGCATTGGACGATCTGTTTTCTTCGCAGAAGGCGGAGGATGCCTTGAAATCGGCGCGTATCGATCGGAATGAAGTGAAGAATGCGGTTGCCGGGCTAAGCGACGCGGAGCTTGCGCAGTTGGCTACGAAGGCGAATGCGGCGCAGCGCGACTTTGCCGCCGGAACTCTCAGCGACCGGGATTTGATTTTCATTTTGGTCGCTATCGCGGCTCTCATCCTGATCATCGTCGCCGTGCGTTGATTTCAGTCTCCAACCTACGCCGCGCATTGCCGGCTGCGTTCGTTCTGTCGTGCGTCGGCGCCTTGGCTGCCGCGGAGGCGCCGAGTCCCTGGCTCGATGTTCCCTTTGTGCGGCAGGAGAAAGACGGCTGCGGCGCCGCCAGCATTGCCATGGTGATGCAATACTGGCAGCGCCGCCAAGGTCTGCCCGCAACTCCGAGTGCCGAATACGATCGTATCCAGCAAGCTCTGCTCTCGCGGGCGGCGCGCGGAATCCGTGCCTCCGCCATGACGAGGTATTTGCAGCGGAACGGTTACTCCACATTCGCATTTGCAGGGAGTTTGGACGATCTCAAGGAGCATCTTGAGAAGGGCCGTCCGCTGATTGTTGCGCTGCAACCCGGCGCGCGCCAGCCGTTGCACTTTGCGGTGGTGGCCGGAATCGATGAGGAAGACAAGATTGTCCTTTTGAACGATCCCGCCCAGCGCAAACTCCTCAAGCAGGACTACGCCAGTTTCGATTTGGAGTGGAAGGCCGCCATGCGCTGGACTCTGCTGGCCGTGCCCGCTGCTAAATAGCTTTGCGACCTTGGGCGCTGTATGGCGGATCGCGCATTGCCCTAGCGGTTGCCTACCGACGAGTAACGATCCAATGCAGAGAACCGCGAACGCCGGGCATCGAATGCGGAATATCCGAAAGATGTTCCTGTCGATCGCTATCGCCACGCTGCTTTTCCGCTTGCCGGGAGCAGCCACTGAAACGGCTAGCTCCGAGAACGCCATCGAGCAAGAGGCCCAGGCGCTGGCCGGCCAACAGCGGTGGGAAGACATCGTCCGGTTGCTTGGTTCGCGGCATTCGCGCTCAGCCGATATGGATTTCCACTACGGCACGGCGCTGGCGCGCCTGGAGCGATGGCCGGAGGCCGAGGCCACGTTCGAGGAGGGATTCAGAGCGGCGCCGAACGATCCCAGGTTTGCCGTCGAGGCGGCCGGAGCGGCCTTCAAGCAGAGGCGCTATTCCCAGGCCGCTCGCTTGCTGCGCAAAGCGATCAAGCTGGAGCCGCGCGACAGCTATGCCAACGACTTTCTGGGAACCGTCTATTTTCTTCAAGGCAACCTTGAAGCCGCTCTGCGAGCTTGGAACCGTATCGGCAAGCCCGCCGTCGAGGAAGTGGAGGAGGAGCCGCGTCCGCGAATCTTGCCCGCGCTGCTCGATCGGGCATTCGAGTTCTCGCCCGCGGCCACGCTGCGGCTCCCGGAGATTCTGGATTCGGACGCGCGCGTCCGGGGCTTGGAGATATTCCCGAAGTATCAGTTCGATCTCAGGGCGCGCGAAGACGGCAACTTCGATCTATGCTTCCGCGCTCAGGAGCGGAACGGATTCGGCGACAACAAATGGGAGGGCCTGTTTCCGCTTCTGCGCGGACTGCCTTTTTCCAGCGTGGACCCGGAGTATTACAACCTGAAGAGAGAGGCCGTCAATTTCGTGTCCCAGTATCGCTGGGATGCACAGAAGCGGCGAATTTATGCGCGGCTTTCCGCCCCCTTCGAGCGCGGCGCCAAGCAGCGAATCGGAGTCGCCGCTGACCTGCGCGACGAAAACTGGGCGATACGGAACTCATTTACCGGCTCCGCGCCGGTGCTGGGAAGCGTGAATCTTCGCCGCGAAGAACTGGATTTCAGCCTTGCCTCTTATGCGCGCGGGCGTTTGCATTGGTCCGCCGGCGGCGAGATCTCGCATCGCAACTTCCGCGGCGTCGTTCCTGGTTCAGCGCTGACTCTAGAGTTATTGGCCAAGGGCTATCAACTCAAGCAGAAGTTTGAGTTGTCAGGTTCTCTCTTGCGGCTTCCCGAACGGCGATTCACTGTGGATGCGGACGCTTCCTCGCAGGCGGCGCGCTTGTGGTCGTTGCACGGCGAGTCCTTTGCAAAGCTGCAAGGATCGCTGGGCTGGCGCTGGTTTCCCAGGGCGGCGGGAGACGATTATGAGATGCGCCAGCAGTTCAGAGCGGGCAAGACCATTGGGCAAGCTCCCTTCGACGAGCTTTTCATGCTGGGCCTGGAGCGGGATAACGATCTTCCCATGCGCGCGCATATCGGCACACGCGACGGGCGCAAGGGCAGCGCTCCGCTGGGGAGCGATTACTTTCTCGCCAACTGGGAGATGGACAAGAGCGTCTATGGGAACGGCATCGGGGCGCTGACGCTGGGACCGTTTCTCGATGTCGGCAAGATCGCCGATGCCACTGTGGCGTTGGGTTCGCATCTGTGGCTTTGCGACCTGGGAGCGCAGGCCAAGCTGCGCGTCTTCGGCAACGGGGTCGTCTTTTCCTACGGCAAGGATCTGCGCGCCGGAAACAATGCCTTCTATGTATCCGTGCTGAAATAGGCGCGGGCTGCGGCTGTTCCCGATGTCGCACACGGCGCGACGGTTGCGCCGATCTTGGGTTCGATCCGGGTTTGTATACTCGTTCTATGATCTCCGGGAGCATCCTCGCCGCATGAATCGTTCGCGGCTCCGTCTTGATTTGATTTTTCGGCCCGGAGCGGCGGCGCTGGCTGGGCTACTGATCGCGGTTCATCTTTTTGCTAATCCCTTGCCGGCGCAGGCATCGTGGAGCGCGGTTGGCCCGGCGGGAGGCGATGCGCGCGCGCTGGCGGCGGTTCCGGGCGATTCCAATCGCATTTATATGGGAACGACCGACAGTTGGATCTACGAATCCGCCGATCGGGGCGCATCGTGGCGGCGGCTGGCAAAGCTGGGCGAGTCGGACGACTTGATTGTGGATCACATCGTTGTGGACCCCGGCGATCCGGCCACCATTTATGCGGCCGCGTGGAAGCTGGACCCGGCTGGCGGCGGACTCTGGGTGAGCCGTGACGGCGGCAAGAGCTGGACCGAGTCAGCGGGATTGCGCGACCAGTCGATTCGCGCCTTTACGCAGGCCCCCTCCGATCCGCGAACGCTCTTTGCGGGCACACTCGAAGGAGTCTTTCGCTCCGCAGATGGGGGCGCGTCCTGGGCGCAGATCAGCCCGCCGGGAAGCAGCGAGATTCACGAGATCGAGTCACTGGCGGTGGACCCGGCGGACCCCAATATCGTCTATGCGGGAACCTGGCACCTGCCCTGGAAGACGACCGACGGCGGCAAGAACTGGGAGAGCATCAAGACCGGAATTATCGAGGACTCCGATGTGTTTTCGATCGTCCTCGATGCGGCCCGGCCGAGCATCGTCTATTTGAGCGCGTGCAGCGGAATTTACAAGAGCGAAAACGCCGGCGAACGCTTCCGCAGGATTCAGGGCATTCCCTCCTCGGCGCGGCGGACCCGCGTCCTCATGCAAGATCCGCGGCATCCGGCGACTGTCTACGCCGGAACCACGGAAGGGCTTTACAAGACGCTGGACGGCGGCAAGAGCTTCAAGGCCATGACCGGGCCGGATGTGATCGTCAACGATGTCTTTGTCGATCCAACCAATACCGATCGCGTGCTGCTGGCTACCGATCGCGGCGGAGCGCTGGCCAGCACCGACGGGGGAAGCAGCTTTGCGCCCTCCAACCAGGGCTTTTCCGGGCGCAAGGTGGAGGCGCTGCTGGTGGATCGCGGCGATTCCGACCGGCTCTACGCCGGCGCGGTCAACGACAAGAGCTATGGCGGCGTCTTCGTCTCCGCCGACGGCGGCGCGCGCTGGGAGCAGCTGAGCGACGGACTCGACGGCCGCGATGTCTTTTCCCTAGCTCAGGCGGCGGATGGAACCGTACTGGCCGGAACCGGGCACGGCATCTTTGCCTTGGAGGCAGGCACAGAGAAGCCCCCGATCCTCCACTGGCAGCCGCGCAACGTCATCGTCAACACGCCGATAAAGGCGGCCACCGAGACCCATTACGGCAAGCGCGTCAACGTGGAGAAGCAGGTGAGGGATGCGGCGCGCGAACTGGACAGCCGCGTGAACGCGCTCGACCTGACAGGAAAAGATCTGGCCGGAAAAGACCTGGCCGGAAAGACGGAGTCGGGAGAGGTCTGGCTGGCCGCGACGACTGGCGGCCTGTTCACCAGCCGGGACCGGGGAGCCAGTTGGCAGGGCGGCCCGGTGATGGGCGCGAGCGACTATCTGTCTGTTACATCGCGCGGCGGGACCATGGCCGCTGCCCGGCCCGACGGGGCGGTTCTCTCCTTCGATGCCGGCCTGACCTGGACTCCGATGGGGATTCCAGAGATGCTGACGCGCATCCATCGCGTGGCTTTCTCCGCCGATGGGACGCTCTGGCTGGGCGCACGCGAAGGGGTTTACTTTACTCACGATCTGGGCAAGACCTGGCTGTGGATCGAACGGCTGCCGCTGCGCGATGTGGACGATCTCTACTGGGACGCGCGCCGCGACAGAGTGCTGGTGAGTTCGCGTTCGAGCGAGCAGATATTCTCCATCGATCCCAAAACGCTGGATTGGCAGTGGTCGCGGACAGGCTTCCGCATTGCGCTGATCCGCGCTGCGGCGGAACGGCTAGTCGCGGCTTCGCTCCTTGATGGGGTGGTGATTGAGTCGCCTGCGGCAAAGGCGGAGAGCGGGCGGCAGTAGAGTGGCGTCGACGATGGATAGAAGGATATCTACAGGGGAGCCTCTTGCAAAATCCCCCAAGCCCCGGTGGTCGCGTCGGCAGTCGAGGCATT
>CAZMHC010000050.1:0-20262 GCA_964565955.1 uncultured Occallatibacter sp. | reverse complement strand
CTTGTGTTGGAATCAGCTCCCCTCTTCAGGCTCATCTTGTATTGGAAAAGAGTCCTGTTTGACCTTTTGTGAAAATCCTGCCACGATATGGCTACGAACCGGCGCAAGTTGCGGGTCTTCCGCACGTCCCCCGCGGACGCTTGGCATCGGGGATTCTTCTATCTCTGTGTTGCATCGAGACCGCATCGCATTGCGGATTGCTTGCGTGTACCTGTCATTGGCCTTCACCGCAAAGGAGGGGGCATGTCCAATCAATACGAAGTCTCGACTATGGAACCGGCCATGCAGTCGAGTACACGTGCGCATTCCGCGCTGATCGGGATTTACGAGATATCGAAGGTTCTCACCCGCCCGGCTCGACTGGAGGAATCGCTGGCTGGCGTCATCAATCTTCTGGCCAGCTTTCTGGACATGAAGAACGGCCTGATTGCACTCCTGGACGAAGAGGGCCTGACTTCGACGGTGGTGGGGGCGGGCTGGAGCGAGGCGACGGCGCGGGAGCATTTCGAGCGGCTTCCCGAACAAGCCGTGGGTCAGATCGTAGTTTCGGGTATGCCTCTGGTTGTGCGCAATATCGCCGAGAGCCCTCTGTTCACGGATTGGAGCGAGTTGAATTCCGGCGATCAGCGCGCGGTGAGATCGTTTGTGGGTGTGCCGATCAAAGGGGATAACCGCACGGTCGGCACCATCATGATTGAGCGCATCGATGGAAACTCTTCGCCGCATACCCTGGACGAGGATGTGCGCTTTCTGACCATGGTGGCCAACCTTGTGGCGCAGGCGGTCGCCCTGCAAACGCTGGTGGCCCGGGATCGCGAACGCTTGATGTCCGATCGCTACCGCCTGGAAAAGGAGTTGGAACAGCGCACCGAAAACAGGCAAGAGGGAATTGGCTGGATTATCGGCGAGAGCGCGGCCATTCGCGAAGTGATTGAGAAGATCCGGCTGGTGGCGCGCTGCAATCTGCCGGTGCTGCTTTGCGGCGAGTCGGGTACGGGCAAGGAACTTTTTGCGCGAGCCGTTCACGAGTTCTCACCCCGCAAGAACAAGCCTCATATCCGCTTGAACTGCGCGGCGTTGTCCGAGTCGGTGCTGGAGTCGGAACTTTTCGGCCATGAGCGCGGAGCCTTTACCGGCGCGGTCGCGCTGCGCAAAGGCAGGTTCGAGTTGGCCGACGGAGGCACCCTGTTTCTGGATGAGATCGGGGAGATTTCGCCCGCATTTCAGGCCAAGATGCTGCGTGTGCTGCAGGAGGGCGAGTTCGAGCGCGTGGGAGGGAGCCGCACCATCAAGGTGGATGTGCGCCTGGTGGCCGCCACCAACCGGAACCTGGAGGAGGCCGTGCTTGCCGGCAAGTTTCGCGCCGATCTTTACTATCGCATCAGCGTGGTTCCCATCTTTCTTCCACCGCTCCGGGAGCGGAGCGAGGATGTGATTCTGCTGGCCCGTGAATTCCTTCGCCGATTCAACCATGAACACGAAGTATCGCTGACTTTCTCGCATCGCGCCATGGATGTTCTTTGCGCCTGCGAGTTCCCCGGCAATGTGCGGGAGTTGGAAAGCTGCGTCCGGCGAACCGCCGCGCTGGCAAAGAGCTCCACCATCGCGGTCGCGGATTTTGCCTGCAGCGATGGAAGCTGTCTCTCGATGGTCCTGGGAAAGTCGCTGAGCAAGATGAACTCCAAAGGCTCCAGCTATGTCGATCTGCCCATCATCCCGCCGCCGATCGATTGCCAGAGTCCCGCGCACAGGTTTCCGCAGCCGCCAAAATCCACCGCGGGCAACGGCTCGACTTCCTACACAAGGGAAACAAGCGCGGACGGCGACGATGCGCCTTCACCGGAACGGGGGCGCTTGATTGAAGCCATGGAAAGATCGGGATGGGTTCAGGCCAAAGCGGCTCGCATCCTGGGCCTGACTCCACGTCAGATGGGATACGCGTTGCGGAAACACAGCATAGACATCAAGCGCTTTTGATCCCGATATTTTCATCCGGTTTTTTGTTCCAAACAGTTGCCCGCTCTCTGAATCGCAGGAATTCCCTTCTTTCGCCCCATGGCGGTTTCAAGACAAAATCGCCATTTATGGCCGCAATGTTCCGATTGCGACAGCGGCTTCTCTCGCTATCAACTCTTATATTTCAACAACTTGCACTTTGGCAACCCAGTTGCCTTAGGTTCCATCAGCCTCTTCCCGCGGAGATTGGTCCTGTTCCACCGGAAGCGGTGGGATGTGTGTGAGGGATCGGGCGGGCTTTTAGCGGAACGATCGCCGTGGAAACGAAGATGCAGGCTTCCACCTGAAGCCGGGGAGACTCGGAATGACGCAAATCCACAACGAAGGGCAGGACTGGCAGGGAAAGACATTGTGTTGCGAGACCTGTGTTTGCCGCGAGTTGCTTGGCGAGAACAAGTGCTTTCGACATCACGTCTGCGTGCAGGACAGTTCTCCTTCCAAAATAGACAGGTTCTTCGAGCTCAATCCCGGTCTGGCCAATGAGTTCCTCTCTCACCCCTATTTTGAAGTTCGCGCCGCCGCCGCCAAGTATGCGGATGTGTTTCATTTGACGGCGCTGTTGAACGACGCCGACGAGACCGTGCGATGGGCGGCGGCGTTCCGCCTGCCGCATCGTTTTCTTCTGCGGCTTCGCAACGATCCTCATCGGGAGGTGCGGATTCGCGTAGCGGCTCATCTGGAGGGAGATGAACTGCTGCCCATGATGTCCGATCCGGACTATTACGTGCGACAAGTGGTGGCGCGGCGAATCGGCGTTCCGCATCTGAGGCACATGATCGACGATCCCGATCCCGAGGTGCGACGCGAGGTGGCCGAGCGCATCTCCAAGGAGTGGCTGCCGGAACTGGTTTGCGACCCCGATGCCTCGGTATGCCTTGCCGCCGCCAAGCGGGTAACTCCGACGCAGTTGTTGTCGTTGCGCTTTCATCCTGAGTTTCTGGTTCGTTACGAAGCCGCTGGACGAGTCCCGGTGAGCGCTCTTCAGGCCATGCGCGCCGACGAGGATGCAATGGTGCGGGAGCTGGTGGAAGAGCGGTTGGCCGAGGCACGGTCCCCCTTGGGCGGCGAACATACGCTGATCGAAACCAGTTCGGTCCATTGGGGACGGAATGAAAGAGAGAGCTAAGTGGGTGTAAGTTCCCGCGCGAGTTTGCGGATAGCAATATCTTCGCGAACCGGAAATGACAAGCAAATCCCCCCGGAGGGACGGCATGATGAAGACCGGCAATCTCAGCTTTCAGCCTGGCCAACGGGTTCGCGCCGCAGAGAACCTCTTCAACGACGGCACTTACGCGGAGCAACTGGCTCATGCCCTGCTGGTGAAGAGGGGCGAGGCCGGCGATGTGGTTCGCGTGGCCCGCAATGCGGATACCGGCGCGGTTGTCTATATGGTCGAATTCGCATTCAACCAGATTATCGGATGCGTGGAGCGGGAGTTGATGCCGTGGTGCTCCGCGGCCGAGCGGCATCACGGCGAGCCCACTGCTCACTGGACGCAAAAGGGACTCCGCGGATGCGCCGCGTAGTGGAATGGATTTTCGCGGTCCTGCAAGTCGGCGTTGCGTTGCGTCGCCTTCGCGGCTGCAAGGGTTGATGAAAGGAGAACCACCGATGAATCAAACGACAATGGAAACGATCGCATCTCGGCTTCAAGGCGGCCATGTCATTCCTTACCTAGGCCCAGGAGTGTTGACGCTTTCGGAGAGCGACAATCCTTTACCCGGTTCGCATGGCGCTCTTGCCGGATGCCTTACCGCGAAGAGCAGCGTACCGCACAAGATCCGGACCAACCTGACCGCGGCCGCTCAGTTCATCGAGAACTTCAAGCACCGCAAGACCGTGAGCAACTCGATGACCGAGGCATTTTGCGGCGATGCTCAACCGACCTCGTTGCACACGCTGTTGGCGCGTATGCCGGCGATGCCGCTGATCGTCCACGCCTGGTACGACGATCTTCCGCAAAAGGCATTTCGCGCGCAATCGGGATGGGGCATGGTGCAAGGCGTCAGTCAGGCGGAGCACTACGGCAATTGGGTTCACTATTTCGATGCAGATGGATCGCGCTCCGCGGTGGCAGGCAAATCCGATGCATGGAAGACCATGCTTTATCAGCCGTTCGGGTCCGTCTGGCCCGCGCATAACTACCTGGTCTCCGACTCCGATTTTGTCGAGGTGCTGACAGAGATCGACATCCAAACGCCCATTCCCGAGTCGGTGCAGCAACTGCGCCGGGATAAAAGCTTCCTCTTTCTCGGCTGCAGATTTTCGACGCAGATGGAGCGGATGTTCGCGCGCCAGATCATGAAGCGATCGTCGGAGAAGCACTGGGTTGTCTTGCCCGAAGAGCCTACCCGCAATGAGGCGCGCTTCCTGGAGCAATATAACATCGAGCGGCTGGATATTCAGTTGCGGGAGTTCGTCACTGCTTTTGAAAAGAAGCGGTGGGTCAATTGAGCGGCGCCATTGCGACGCAAGTTATTCGTCGCGTTCACTACAAGATAAGTCGGATTGTAGTGTTCGGCACACCGACTCGGATCGTACACCGGAAGCTCGAAGATGCTGAAAACATTGGCGATCCTGGGAAGCGTTGAAATGGCACGGGGATTGCAATTACCAAAGCGAAGACCGGAACGATGAAGTGCAAAGCGTTTGCATCGCACGCCCGGTAAGGAACCGTCCGTTGCCAAGATGCGGAATCGCGCAGCTCCGGACCTGACTGGAACCATTGACCCGACAGGGCAGAAACAAAGGAGGAGTATGTCAGAGAAACTGAGGCAAATCGCATTCTACGGCAAGGGCGGAATCGGCAAGTCCACCACTTCCCAAAACGTTCTGGCGGCGCTGGCTCAGATGGGGAAGAGAATCCTCATCGTGGGCTGCGATCCAAAGGCGGATTCAACCCGTTTGATCCTGCACGCCAAGGCGCAGAACAGCATCCTCAGCCTGGCCGCGCAAAAGGGCAGCGTGGAGGATCTGGAGATCGAAGAGGTGATGAAGTACGGCTACGAGCATATCCGCTGCGTCGAGTCGGGCGGTCCGGAGCCGGGCGTCGGATGCGCCGGTCGCGGGGTCATCACCTCGATCAACTTTCTGGAAGAGAACGGCGCGTATGAAGATCTCGATTACGTCTCCTACGACGTGCTCGGCGACGTTGTTTGCGGCGGATTCGCCATGCCGATCCGCGAGAACAAGGCGCAGGAGATCTACATTGTCATGTCCGGCGAGATGATGGCTATGTACGCGGCCAACAACATCTCCAAGGGCATTCTGAAGTACGCCAACTCCGGCGGCGTCCGCCTGGGCGGACTGATCTGCAACGAGCGTCAGACCGACAAGGAACTGGAACTGGCCGACAACATGGCCAAGAAACTGGGCAGCAAGCTCATCTACTTCGTGCCGCGCGACAACGTCGTGCAACACGCCGAACTCCGCCGCATGACGGTGATCGAGTATGCGCCGGAATCTGCGCAGGCGCAACACTACCGCAACCTGGCCGAGAAGATTCACGCCAATGTCGGCAAGGGTGTGATTCCCACCCCCATCACCATGGACGAACTCGAGGAGATGTTGATGGAGCATGGCATCATCAAGTCCATCGACGAGTCGCTGGTGGGCAAGAAGGCCGTAGAGGCCGTAGCGGCTGTCGCATAACTGGCAGCGTGCAAGCTGGCGCCGGTATCTAACCAAGAACCGGCGCCATTGTTTTAGGCGCGACTTCCAAATTCATTCGAGCGAGGTGCACCGTGAGCGTAACTGTCGAGATTCAAGAGATCAAGGAACGGAACAAGCAGCTCATCCAGGAGGTTCTGGAAGTCTATCCGGAGAAGACTGCCAAGCGTCGGGCCAAACATCTGGGCACGTTTGAAGAAGGCAAGCCGGACTGCGGAGTCAAGTCGAACATCAAGTCGATTCCCGGCGTGATGACCATTCGCGGCTGCGCCTACGCCGGATCCAAGGGTGTGGTGTGGGGGCCTATCAAAGACATGATCCACATCAGTCACGGGCCTGTGGGATGCGGCCAATACTCCTGGGCGGCGCGGCGAAACTACTACATCGGGACGACCGGGATCGACACCTTCGTCACCATGCAGTTTACATCGGACTTTCAGGAGAAGGACATCGTCTTCGGCGGCGACAAGAAGCTGGCCAAGATCATGGACGAGATACAGGATCTGTTTCCTCTCAACAAGGGGATTACAGTGCAGTCGGAGTGCCCCATCGGCTTGATCGGCGACGACATCGAGGCGGTGTCGAAGGCCAAGTCCAAGGAGTATGGCGGCAAGACGATCGTTCCTGTCCGTTGCGAAGGCTTCCGCGGCGTCTCGCAGTCGCTTGGTCATCACTTGGCCAACGATGCCGTTCGCGACTGGGTATTCGACAAGCTGGGCAACAAGAACGACGGGTTCCAGGGTACGCCGTACGACGTGGCCATCATCGGCGACTACAACATCGGCGGCGACGCCTGGTCCTCGCGCATTCTTCTGGAAGAGATGGGCCTGCGCGTCATCGCTCAATGGTCGGGCGACGGCAGCATCGCCGAGCTGGAAGCCACGCCCAAGGCCAAGCTGAACGTGCTCCATTGCTATCGCTCAATGAACTACATCTCGCGCCACATGGAAGAGAAGTACGGAGTGCCGTGGTGCGAGTACAACTTCTTCGGCCCCAGCAAGATCGCCGATTCGCTGCGCAGGATCGCCGGCCATTTCGACGACAAGATCAAGGAAGGCGCGGAGCGCGTCATTGCCAAGTACCAGGCGCTCATGGATGGAGTAATCGCCAAGTACCGGCCGCGCCTGGAGGGCAAGAAGGTGATGCTCTTCGTTGGTGGCCTGCGCCCGCGGCACGTGATCGGAGCCTACGAGGACCTGGGTATGGAGGTTGTGGGTACGGGTTATGAGTTCGGCCACAACGACGATTACCAGCGCACCACGCATTACGTCAAGGACGGAACGCTGATCTACGACGACGTCACCGGCTACGAGTTCGAGAAGTTTGTGGAGAAGATTCAGCCCGATCTGGTCGGCTCCGGGATCAAGGAGAAATATGTCTTTCAAAAGATGGGCGTTCCTTTCCGGCAGATGCACTCGTGGGACTACTCCGGCCCCTATCACGGCTACGACGGCTTTGCCATCTTCGCCCGCGACATGGATATGGCCATCAACGCTCCGGTCTGGAAGCTGGCCAAAGCTCCGTGGAAGCAGGCCCCAGCCGCTGCATAGCACAGGCAGCCTTTATGCGTTCGTGGAAAACCGCAAACGAAATCGGAGGACATCCCTATGAGCCAGAATGCAGAACATGTACTCGATCACTTCGACCTATTCCGCGGCCCGGAGTACAAGGAGATGCTCGCCAACAAGAGGGAGCAATTCGAAAATCCGTGCGAAGCCTCGGAAGTGGAGAGAGTGCGGGAGTGGACCAAGACCGATGAATATCGCGAGAAGAACTTCGGCCGCGAGGCGCTCACCATCAACCCGGCCAAGGCATGCCAGCCACTGGGCGCGGTCTTTGCTGCGGCTGGTTTTGAAAAGACGCTGCCCTTCGTCCACGGATCGCAGGGTTGCGTCGCCTACTACCGCAGCCACTTTTCCCGGCACTTCAAGGAGCCCACTTCCTGCGTCTCTTCATCGATGACCGAAGACGCAGCCGTCTTCGGCGGCCTTGCCAACATGATCGATGGGCTGGCCAACGCCTACAACCTCTACAAGCCCAAGATGATCGCCGTCTCGACGACCTGCATGGCGGAGGTGATCGGCGACGACCTGAACGCATTCATCAAAGGCGCCAAGGAAAAAGACTCGGTGCCCGCGGACTTCGACGTTCCCTTCGCGCATACGCCGGCCTTTGTCGGCAGCCATGTCACCGGCTACGACAACGTGATGAAGGGCATCCTCGAACACTTCTGGGACGGCAAGGCCAAGACCGCGCCTGAACTTGTTCGCGTGGCCAACGAGAAGATCAACTTTATCGGCGGCTTCGACGGCTATACCGTTGGGAACCTGCGCGAGATCAAGCGGCTGCTGACGGAGATGGGCGTGGAGCACACCATCCTCGCGGACAACAGCGACACATGGGACACTCCGACCGACGGCGAGTTCCGTATGTACGACGGCGGCACTACGCTCGAAGAGGCGGCCAACGCGCTCCACGCCAAAGGCACCGTGTCCATGCAGGAGTTCTGCACCGAGAAGACGCTGCCTTACATCGCATCGAAAGGCCAGCAGGTGGCGGCTCTCAATCATCCCATCGGCGTGGCCGGAACGGATAAGTTCTTGCAGGAAGTCTCGCGCATTGCCGGCAAGCCGATTCCCGATTCCATCACCAAGGAGCGGGGGCGGTTGGTGGATGCGATCGGCGATTCCAGCGCGCACATTCACGGCAAGAAGTTCGCCGTCTATGGCGATCCCGATCTTACGCTGGGACTGGCGGGTTTTCTGTTGGAGCTGGGCGCCGAACCGGTTCACATTCTTTCCACCAACGGCGGCAAGACGTGGGAGGAGCGCGTCAACCAATTGCTGGCCAGTTCACCCTTCGGCACGAACTGCCATGCCTACGCAGGCAAGGACCTTTGGCATATGCGTTCGCTGTTGTTTACCGAGCCAGTCGATTTCCTCATCGGCAACACTTACGGGAAGTACCTGGAGCGGGATACGGGCACTCCGCTGATCCGCATCGGCTTCCCCATCTTCGACCGCCATCACCATCACCGCTATCCAGTGTGGGGTTATCAGGGCGGCATGAACGTGTTGGTGTGGATTCTCGACAAAATCTTCGACGAGATCGACAACAACAGCAACGTCCCCTCGAAGACCGACTACAGTTTCGACATCATTCGCTGAAACAGGGAAGTGGGAGGTCACAACCTTGGAAAAACGAAGTGTATCCATCGCAATTCTGTTCCTCGCCGCCGTATTGGAAGCCGGCGGCGACGCCATCCTTCGCAAAGCGCTGCACACCGACGCGCCTTGGATTCGCTTGTCGCTGTTCGCCACCGGAGCCGCGGTTCTGTTCTCGTACGGCTATGCGGTGAACGCGCCGGCATGGGACTTCGGCAGCTTGCTCGGACTTTACGTGGTCTTCTTTTTCGTCGTCGCGCAGACGATGTCGTGGCTGCTTTTCGGCCAGCCGCCGTCCATCGCGGTCATGATCGGCGGAGGCCTAATTGCGGCTGGCGGATGTGTCATAACGTTCGCAGTCTGACTCCGGAAGGAGCGTACATGAGCAATCTTTCGAACGTCATTCAAAACGTCTTCAACGAACCCGGCTGCAACAAGAACCAGGGCAAGTCCGAGAAGGAACGCAAGAAAGGCTGCACCAAGCAACTCCAGCCGGGCGCGGCCGCCGGGGGATGCGCATTCGACGGCGCCAAGATCGCGCTTCAACCCATCACAGACGTTGCCCACCTGGTGCACGGCCCCATCGCCTGCGAAGGCAACTCGTGGGACAACCGCGGCGCCAAGAGTTCAGCGTCGCGCTTGTACCGGACCGGCTTCACCACCGATATGAACGAGCAAGACATCGTCTTTGGCGGCGAGAAACACCTGTACAAATCGATCAAGGAGATTGTCGAAAAGTACAATCCGCCCGCGGTCTTCGTCTACCAGACCTGCGTTCCAGCGATGATAGGCGACGACATTGAGGCAGTTTGCAAAAGCGCATCGCAGAAGTTCGGCAAGCCTGTGATACCGATCAATTCGCCGGGATTCGTAGGCCCGAAGAATCTGGGCAACAAGCTGGCCGGCGAGGCGATTCTCGAATATGTGATCGGAACCGAAGAACCGGAGTATACGACGCCGTACGACATCAACATCATCGGCGAATACAACCTTTCCGGCGAGTTGTGGCAGGTGAAGCCGCTGCTGGACGAGCTGGGAATCCGGATACTGGCCTGCATATCGGGAGACGCGCGCTACCATGAGGTCGCCAGTTCGCATCGCGCGCGCGCCGCGATGATGGTGTGCTCGAAAGCCATGATCAACATCGCGCGCAAGATGGAAGAGCGTTATGCGATTCCCTTTTTCGAGGGGTCGTTCTATGGTGTCAGCGATATGAGCGAGTCTCTGCGCGAGATTGCCAGGCTTCTGGTGGAACGCGGCGCGCCGGAGGAGTTGAAGACGAGAACCGAGACGGTGATTCAGCGCGAGGAAGCGCGGGCATGGTCGCGGCTTGCCTCTTACCGATCGCGGCTTGAGGGGAAGCGGGTTCTGCTGATTACCGGCGGCGTCAAATCGTGGTCTGTGGTTGCCGCGCTCCAGGAAGTCGGAATCGAGATTGTCGGCACGAGCACCAAGAAATCCACCAAGGAAGACAAGGAACGAATCAAGGAACTGATGGGCGACAATGCGCATATGTTCGACGACATGACGCCGCGCGAGATGTACAAGATGCTCAAGGAGGCGCGCGCGGACATCATGCTCTCCGGCGGGCGCTCGCAGTTTGTCGCGCTGAAGGCCAAGATGCCGTGGCTGGACATCAACCAGGAACGCCATCACGCATACGCGGGATACGAGGGCATGGTGGATCTGGTGCATGAGATCGACAAGGCGCTCTCAAATCCTGTATGGGAGCAGGTGCGGCGGCCGGCGCCGTGGGAGATAGCGGTCGCGGAAGCGAGAAGGATCGCTTGCTGACAAGGACACTCGATGGCTAAGGTATCGACTTCCAACAAGGCGTGCATGGTGAACCCGCTGAAGATGAGCCAGCCGGTCGGAGGCGCTCTTGCGTTCATGGGAGTGAAGGGATGTATGCCGCTGTTGCACGGATCGCAAGGCTGCACTTCGTTCGGCCTGGTGTTGTTCGTTCGCCATTTCCGCGAGGCCATTCCGCTGCAAACCACGGCCATGAGCGAAGTGGCAACCGTGCTTGGCGGGCTTGAAAATGTGCAGCAGGCGGTGCTCAATATCGCCAACCGCGCCAAGCCGGAGATCATCGGCATCTGTTCGACAGGAGTTACAGAGACCAAGGGCGACGACGTGGATGGCTTCATCAAGCTGATCCGCGCAAAACATCCGGAACTCGATTCCATCGCTCTGGTCTATGTTTCGACGCCCGACTTCAAGGGCGCCTTTCAAGACGGCTGGGCCGCGGCCGTCAACCAGATGGTGGAGACGCTTGTAGAACCGCACAGCGAAAGCGCCTGGCGAAGCAGAAAGATCAATGTGCTGCCCGGCTGCCATATCACTCCAGGAGATATTGAAGAGCTGCGGGAGATCATCGAGTCGTTCGGCTTGCGGCCGCACTTTCTGCCCGATCTCTCCGGTTCTCTTGACGGCCATATCCCCGAAGATTTTACGCCCACCACGCTGGGAGGAGTCTCTGTTGCCGAGATTCGCGACATGGGATCGGCGCTTGCCACTCTAGCCATCGGTGAGCAGATGCGCGGGGCCGCAATCAGTCTTGAACACAAGACCGGAGTGCCGTACAAACTCTTCGACAGGCTGACCGGCCTGACTGCGACCGACGATCTGATCGAGTATCTGTCTCACATCGGCGGGACTCCAGTTCCGGCCAAATATCGCCGTCAACGCAGCCAACTGGTGGATGCGATGTTGGACGGCCACTTTCACTTCGGCGGCAAGAATGTCGCCATCGGAGCCGAGCCGGATCTGTTGTGGAACATCGCCGGCTTTCTCACCGAGATGGGCTGCCATGTTACAGCCGCGGTTACTACCACGACCTCGCCAGTGCTCGAATCCTTGCCCGTGGAGGAGGTTCTGATCGGCGATCTGGAAGACCTGGAGCAACGCGCAGCGGATGCGGATTTGCTTGTCACGCACTCCCACGGCCGGCAAGCGGCTGAACGGTTGAACATTCCGTTCTTCCGCCTCGGCTTGCCCACCTTCGACCGCCTCGGCGCCGGCCATCTGGTCTCCGTAGGCTATCGCGGAACGCGAAACCTGATCTTCGATATTGGGAATCTCTTCATGGCAGGGGCCCATGAGCCGGAGCCGGATAGCTGGCCAGTAGTCGATGAGAGCCCACAAAGCGAACTTGTTCAGTTGAACGGAGGAATATGAAAATCGCATTCGCAACACAGGATTTGAGACGCGTCGATGCGCATTTCGGATGGGCCAAGAACATCGCCATCTACGAAGTTATGCCCGAGGGGCATCACTTTGTGGAACTGGTGGAGTTCTCGGGCGATCTTCAGGAAGACGGAAATGAGGACAAACTCGCGCCGAAGCTGGCTGCCATCAAGGACTGCGCCATTCTTTATGTGGCTGCGATCGGCGGTTCGGGCGCGGCGCGCGTGGTGGCGAGCAATATCCATCCCATCAAGGTCAATCAGCCGGAAGAGATCGGCGGCTTGCTCGTCAAGTTGCAAGAGGTGCTTAAGGGAAATCCGCCGCCGTGGTTGCGCAAGGTGCTCAACAAAGGCAAGGAACGCAATATGGACTTTGAGGAAGAAGAGGTGAAGGCATGACTGAAACAGTTGAGGCCGTTGCGGCCACGCCGGCGATTGAAACCGTGTTCATCAAGGAACTTGTCAAACAGTGGCGCGCGCAGGATATGCACGGCTCCTGGGACAAGAAGAGCGATCTCGATCTGATCGCCCCGTATATCGTCACCAAGGAAATGAGGCGCGAGATTCCCATCATGGGCGATCCCGATCCGGAAACTCTGTGGCGGCTGGAGCTGTTCTACAACGCGGTTGGGTTGGCCATCGAGCGCGCAACCGGCGTAATGGTGCAGCCGATGATGAAGTTCCACCACGAGGGATTCGGCCGCCTGGTGCTTATCGCGGGGCGCTTGATCGCAGTGAACAAGAATCTGCGCGACGTGCATCGCTTCGGATTTGAAACTCTTGAGAAACTTGCCGAGGAAGGCTCGAAGCTGGTCGTCGCGGGCACGGAGATGATCGAGAAATTTCCCGACGTTGCGAACTATTGATGGTGCTACCTATCCTTTGCCGATGTGTCGAAAGAAGGATGGGGGGAGTTTGCGGAGGGAGTCATTGCCCTTGGCAAATTCCCCCTATTTCTTTGACCGTAAGGCCGGATGGCAGCTCGAATCAAGCTGGGGCGGGATTTATCGATTGTCTGTAAGCCGCAAACGCAATCCAATCAGAGCGATCGAATAGCTGGGCGTGGTTGCGGTCTCGCTCAACTTGATCTCCGTATCTCCTGGGCCTGCGGAAAGATCGTCTATGGCAGTTCCATCAGCTTTGAAGAGACGCTCAAGTCCTGTGGTTCCCGACCCGGTCGCCTGCACGGGGTTGGCCGTGAATCGAGACAGCGACGCACCCTCGATCTCCGCGTCGAATTCCCCCCAGATGCCGGCGAAGCAACCCGAAGCTAGCCAGTACTCCGCTGCGGCTGATTGGATGATCGGGGCCGACCGGCCGGGCAACGGAATAAATCCACCATCGGCCGCCGCATTTACGGCATCGATTCCGCCATCGAGAAATGCGCGCGCAAGTCTCTTTCTTCGTTCTATCTTCTCAGGCCGGACGATCGAAGCGAGCGGTCGATCCATTGTTTGGTCAACTTTTCCTGCACCGAATTCTGTCGCAAACGGGAGCGGAGGCCGGCGAAGTTCACCCGGTCGAGCGACTGGTCTTGATTGAAGCAGGAAAAGACCACGGTATCTGCGCCGGTGACCGGGTCCTTATGCTCCTGCAAGCACTGGCCGCAGATCTCCTTCATCATGCACTGCATGGGAGAGTTGATGGAACCGATGGCGCAGTGGCCGGGCTTCAGATAGGGTGCCAGCACTCCGTTGCGCGCCTGGGCGACAGCGTTCATCATGCCGTCCGACCCGATAGCGACGATGCGGTCGCAGTCATTGAGCGGGATCGGCACAGGGCCGAGCTTGCCCGTGGCATACGCCTCCATGGCGGCAACGATGTTTCCGACGAAGGTTTTATCCTGAGGGCGGCTGGGCGTAAAGCCAGGGGCTACATCGCAGGTCCAGACGATCGCGTCCGCCGCGCGCTCGATCTCTTCCACCTTGTAGCGATCGGCGGCGCACTTATATCCGGCGAAGTAGACGACCCTGGAGCCTTGAGCGCGCAGCGCCGTTCCGATCGAGAACAAGACTGCGTTGCCGAGGCCGCCGCCGGCAAGCAGAACCGTTTCTCCCCCTGGCGTTTCGGTGGGCGCGCCGGTCGGGCCCATCAGAATCACGGGGTCTCCGGGCTTGAGCGTGGCGCATAGATCCGAAGAACCTCCCATCTCCAAAACGATAAGCGAGATCAGGCCGCGCTCGGGGTCTGTCTGCGCCCCGGTCAGGGCAATGCCTTCCATCGCCAGAGTTGTGCCGCCCACCTTGTGTGCCAGCGACTCGTAGTTCTGCAAGCGATAGAACTGTCCGGGCTGAAAGCTTCGCACTGCGCGAGGCGCTTCGATAACCACTTCCAAAATATTACCGGTTAGTCGGACAACGCTGTGGACTCGCGGCCGCAGGCAGTGATTGACCTTTGCCTGAACTTCGCATGGAGTGCGTTCGGAGGGTGGCCGCGTTGCCAGAATGCGAGTCACAACAGGGTAGCCTTGTTTTGCGCTGGCCATGGCCTTGACCACATTGCCGCTGAAGGATGGGTGCAAGTCGCCGAAGAAACTCATGGCGCGGCCGTCGGGGCGAATGTTCATCAATACATGAGGCGTTTCCGGCTTGGAGAGCCGTTCCGGAGTGACGGGATTGCCGTCTTCGTCGATGGCTCGAAAATGTTTTCCGTCGAGGATCGTGGAGGAGTCTTCGCGGGCAAGCACGGTGTTAGGCTGGGTTCCAGCCGCAATGAGAACGGTGCGGGCAGGTAGGGTCACCGATTCGCCTGTAGCCTTGAGCCGGCCCTCGGAGTCATCCCAGGCTTGCAAGCCGAATTGAATCTCGCCCGCGGCGCCGTGCGCGTCCAGATGAACGGCCTGCGGCGCAAGGCACTCGGCAAAGCGAACGCCTTCCTCCATGGCTTTTGCTATCTCCTCGTGGTTGAGGGTATAGCTTGGCGCGTCGATCAGGCGCCGGCGATAGGCAACCACCGCGCCTCCCCAGGAATGCAACAACCCGGTCAAATCCGGCGAGTGTTGTTGCTCCGCTGCGATCTCACGTTCCTTGCGAATGCAGCGCGCATGAGCCAGGAACTCATCCGCGATCTCCGCCTCTTCGGCGATCCAGGCATTGCGGACGGCGGACTCGCCGCGTTCGTTGCAAAGCGTTTCGTAGCGCGCGAGAAACTTCTCCACCTGCACAACGTAGTAGGCCAGCGACTCGGTCGCCGCATCTATGGCCGTCAGTCCCCCTCCAATCACCACCACAGGCAGACGAATTTGAAGGTTGGCCAGCGAATCCTCTTTGGCCGCGCCGGTGAGCTGCAAGGCCATGAGAAAATCGGAAGCCTGCCGCACACCCCGCGCCAAACCGTTCTTCATGGGAACGACGGTCGGCTTGCCGGCGCCCATGCAGAGGGCAATGTGATCGAAGCCGACGGCAGAAAATGCCTGCTCGACCGTCAGCGTTCCGCCGAATCGAACCCCGCCGAACATAGTGAATTCACGTCGCCGCTCGAGAAGCAAGCGGATCAGCTTGAGAAAGTTTTTGTTCCAGCGAACCGTGATGCCATACTCGGCAACCCCGCCGAATCCGGCGGTAATGCGGTCGTTGAGGGATTCGTAAAGCTCGTTCACATCGCGAATGGGACGGAAGGCGACGCGCTCGCCCAAAGGATCCACTCCGGAAATACCGCTGTCGAGAGGCTCGATCTTGAGACCATCTACAGCCACAACCGTGTGACCGTCGTTCATCAAATGATGGGAGAGCGAGTAACCCGCCGGTCCGAGTCCCACCACCAGCACCTTGTAGCCGGTCGCGGCCAGTGGCAGCGGGCGAGAAAAATTGAGCGGATTCCAGCGCGTCAAGAGGCTGTAGATCTCGAAGCCGTAGGGAAGTCCAAGAACATCCTTGAGCGTGCGCGTCTCAATCTGAGGAATATCGACGGCTTCCTGGACCTGGATAACGCAGGCCTTCACGCAATCGTTGCAGATGCGATGGCCAGTACCGGCGCACAGCGGATTGTCGATGACGACGACGCCCAGGGCGGCCACCGGCAGGCCATTGCCCTTGAGTACGTTCATCTCGGAGATTTTTTCCTCCAGCGGGCAGCCGGCGAGCGTGACGCCGAAGACGCTCTTTTCAAAGAGACCACAGTCGTCTTTCAAGCCGGAGGAACAACTGTCCCTACCCCGCGTGTGGCATTTTACGCAGTAGTTGGTTTGATCCAGCGCGCTCCGCAGGCCCGCACCCAGATCGGTAAGTTCGAAGCCTTCGCGATGCCGCCATCTATCGGGGGGAAAAGCATGAGCTTGAATGTCCCCGATCTGGACCAATTCCGTCTCGATCAGCCGATAAGGATCGATCGTCCGCGGCAACTTGAAGAGCGCATCGCCTCGGTGACGCCGCTGGCCTTCCGGTGCCACGGCCGCCCACCCCGCATACTCCGCGGCGATCTTCAGTTCTTCCGCATGGGCTGCCTGATTTTCCAGCCAATGTGCAACATGGTTGGCATAGCTGTCTTCAGTGAGCGGTTCTCCAAAGAGCGACTCCAACCGCTCGGCGTGCGCCGGACCGTCGATGGCCGCGGCTGTATCTGGAGTCAAACCGGATGCGCCGCGCCGCTGAACGAACTTCCGCTTCAACGAGAACAGCGCGGTATCTGCGCGGTGCAGTGCCTGGAGCGCGCGGAGTTCTGAATCGATATCGAACAACTCGCCGATGAAGTCTTGGAGATGCGGCGCGAGATCGAGGATCAGTTGCGAACTTTGCAACCGATCCAGAGAAGCGGGATCGGCGCGGGCGGCGGCAAGCCTATCGCAGAGATCGGCATCCGCGGCGCGCAACTCACCGAGAAAGGCTTGGTCGAGACGCACCAATCCATCGCGAGAGTACAAGTCGTCGAAGGCGAGGCAGAATCCCAAGGTAAGGGCCTCCTCTTCGTCGATCACTTCCGTCGCGGCTACAGTATGCACGTGGTACCCTCCGAACGTCTTTCCGCCGCCAATCGGCCGGCGGTTTCTATCCCTGAATGCAAGCCGAGTGCCTTTCCATAATGCGTTGAAGAACTATGGCTTTAATGATTTTGAACGGGGCTGAGGTGTGCGAATGTCGGATTCCGAACAGGTAGGGAATCGGCCAGCAGCCGCAGAATACGCCGTGAATTGCGTATTCGAGAGAATTTGGCCAGCGTTGACGGCCCTCAGCTATAACTTCGCCTTTGCCAGCCTGCGCAAAGAGCATGAGTTATGCGACAAGATGCTGGATGCGGTGAACCTGCATTACGCTGCCCGAGTTGCTGCGCGGCGAGGAGAAGAAAGTCTGGGGATACCCCGCGTATCAAGGGCGGACCGCGGCGATTCACGAGGTGGCGCCCGATGCGCAACATATGAACAGCGACCGGAACAAGTTCAAGAACCATGTTGACGAAGAGGCCAAGCGCAAGAACCGGACTAAGTCGATAGTTATAGCCAAAGCGGAGTGGCCCTTACGCATTTTGAAACGCGTCTTCGGATTTAGCAAGTCGCATCATCTTGGGCGTATGACGAGACCGACCGAAGTTGTCTCGAAACAGGCAGAGATGCTCCACGCGGCGATCAATCGGACTCGAAATGAAGCGCCGACTCCCTTTTCCACCATGTTCATTGCGGAGCGATGATGCCGCCTACGGCATGGCGGCGTGGCAGCACGATGCCGCGCCGATCCACCGCCTCCAGTAGGTGCGAAGCCGGCAATGCGCCGCTCGATAGATTGGCTCGCTCGATCAATGCGCCCCCGCAGGCTGGACACCAATCCGTCACGGTCTCTTCGGCGAGCAAGGCGCGGCAATGGATGCAAATCCGTTCCATAATTGAACGATACTCCGTCCTTGGCGGGCGAAAGTCCTCACGCCCGCATTCTCCGCGGCTTCCATCGTGACAATTCACCAAATGCTGAGGGCCTTCATGCCCGGCCCAAACGCGGTGGCCAGTACACTGGAGATATGCACCCTCTCGTTCGCCTGGTGGCAATCGATGTGGATGGAACCCTGTTGCCCGGCATTGGGGAGGAGGTTAGCCCGCGCACCGCGCGGGCGCTCCGAGCGGCGCAGCAGGCGGGCATCACCGTGGCCATCGCCACTGGGCGGCGCACGGCCTACACAGTGCCGTTGATCCAGGGGTTGGGTTTGCGAGCGGATATGCCTCTGATTACGTCCAATGGTGCAGTGACCCGAACTTTGGGCGGCGACTCTCTGGACCGCTGCCAGCTAGAGGCCCACGTGGCGCGGGGAATCTGCGGGCTACTTCGGCCTTTCGGAACGCTGGTATTTACCTTCGACCGGCTGGGGCGGGGCGAGTTGGCGCTTGAAAATCTGGAAGAGGCGCAGGGAAGAATCTCGTTGTGGGTCGAGGCCAACCGCGGCGACATCGAGGTGGTCAAACCGCTGGAATTGGCGCTCATCGACGGCGAGGACCCGATTCAGGGCATGGTGGCCGGAGGCGTGGCAAAGATGCGAGAGGCCGAGCAGGCGCTCAAGGCAAGCGCGTGGAGCGGCAGTTGCGAGTGCGTCAAGACCGAGTATCCAGGACGCGATCTTTCGATTCTGGACCTACTGCCGGCGGGGGTCTCGAAGGGATGGGCGCTGGAGCGGCTTGCGGTCCGGCTCGGCGTGGACCGCAAGGAGACCATGGCCATCGGCGACAACTGGAACGACGTGGATATGCTGGAGTGGGCCGGACAGGGCGTGATGATGGGCAATGCGGCCAGAGAGTTGCGAGCGATGGCCAAGACGCGAGGATGGAAGCAGGCTCCGAGCAACGACCGGGAGGGCGTGGCCCAGGTGCTGGAAGCGGCCGTGGCCCGTCGCGTCGGCGCCAGTCCGCTGTTGGCTGGTTTTACTCCCGATACAAAACGCTTGTAGAATATGGAGGGCCTTTCGGAGCGAGTCATGTTTTTAGACAAATTGCGCATCATTCGCGTTGTCTGCGCGTCCGGAGCGGCTCTGGCGGTCTGGGCGGCGCTGCCACCGGCGGCGCGGGCAGGCGAACTAATAACCAAGCGCGATGGCTTCGAGATTCGCTGCGACCATCACACTGAGATTAAGGTCGATTCCGGCTCATCCGAATCATCAGAAGCTGCGGAAACACCCCACAAGGCATTGCCCAATGACGACAGAAAGTTGCATCCAAGCGTCAATAAGGAGGACTCGGACGATTTGATCGGTGAAGATATTCCCAATATTTCCTCGAAAGATAACTCCGCGGTAGAGGCAGTCATCAATATATCCGCCAAGCCGGATTCCTCAAAAATGCTTCTCAATACATCGCCGAATACCAAAATTCGAGTGTTTTATAACGCCGACGAGAGCAATTATCAAGATATTTTCGTGGAAAGTATTGAAAGGATCGAAAGGGTTCCCGATTTGTCTGCTCCAGTGGTGCCCAACGGTGTCCCCTCTACAACATCGCCCAATGTTGACGCGGACGAAAAGCTGTCTCCGGCGGACCTGCATGAGATGCTGGCCAAGGCTGGCGACGCGCACAACCTGGACGTGGACCTGCTGGCCAGCGTGGTGAAGGCCGAGAGCGACGGCAATCCCCGCGCCGTGAGCCGCGCCGGGGCGCGCGGGCTGATGCAGTTGATGCCTGCTACCGCCGCCACGCTGGGCGTCGCGGACAGCTTCAAACCCGACGAAAATGTATGGGGCGGCTCTGCCTATCTCGACTCCCTGCTCACCCGCTACCGCGACAACGTGGCTTTGGCGCTGGCCGCCTACAACGCCGGTCCGCAGGCGGTGGATAAGTACAACGACATTCCCCCCTACCGCGAGACAAGGACGTATGTTGCGCGGGTCATTCACGAGTTCAACCGGCGTGTGCAGGCCCGCAAGGCGCAGGCGCGCAAGTCGATAGCTTCGACCCAGCTGGACAAAGCTTCGCGCTAACTTCAGCGTTCAGGTTCGAGTCGATTTTAGGTGCGTTCACCGGCTTCCGGTTGCGCGACGATAAATATCTTATCTACAACATATTACGATGGACATTTTCGAACCCCGCCGTATTTGGAAACGCTATATGCCACCTGAAATCAGAGGACTCCCTAACCCCGCCGCAAAACGCCCTCAGAACCTCAAAATGGAGGTTTTGCTTCGGAATTCAGGTTCAAAGTTTGAACCCCTACCGTTGAGCCCATCGCATCCTGGGGAATGAGCGGGGTTGACGTTCATGCCGCCTCGCTCCAGCAGTTCTAAATGGCCGGAGGAACCCGGGTTGCTATATTCCTTCGCGT
>CAZMHC010000049.1:0-21667 GCA_964565955.1 uncultured Occallatibacter sp. | reverse complement strand
TTCGCCTTCCCCGAGTTCCGCGGCGCCACCCGCCGCCTGGTGCTCTGGAACCTCGCCGCCTATTTTCTGCTGCTGCTCGCAAACTTGACGTTTCGGGAAGGGGCCGTAGAAGCCGTGAACGCCCTCGGCTTCGCTCCGGCCGACTTCCTGCGCGGCGACCTATGGCAGCCGTTCACTTACAGCCTGGTCCATCTCTCGCTCTGGGGAACGCTCTTCGAACTGCTTTCGCTGTGGTTCTTGGCCGGGTTTCTCGATACCTATCATGCCTCTCAGTGGATCGTCGGACTCTATGCCGCCTCCGTGCTCGGCACGGCGGTTGCCGCCACCGCCATCTATGCCCTCAGCCCCACCCTGGGGCTTTCCGTCGAGTTGCCGCCCCTCACCGGTTGCTTCGGCGGCATCTTCGGCCTGCTGGCGGCCATCGGCACACTCTACGGCGATGTGCAGTTCATGCTCTTTCCCCTTCCCATGGGCATCAAGGCTCGCTATCTGGTGGCGATCTACGCCCTGATCGCGTTTGCCATGCTCTTCGGGCCGCAACGGATGTACGCCTTTGCGCAATTGGGCGGGGCGCTGGCCGGCCTGCTGTACATTCGTCTTGCGCCACGCCGCGGACTCTCCGTTTCCTTCAGCGAAAAGTGGTACGCCGCGCGCAACCGCTACTACCGATGGAAGCGCCGCCGCGCCGCCCGCAAATTCGAGGTCTATATGCGCTCCCAGGGGCGCGGCATACGCTACGACGGCAACGGACGCCAGATCGACGACGACCCCAACGACAAGAGCCGTTGGAACTGAAGCGGCGCTGATTCCTCCCTTGCCGCCCAGCTCGTGCGATCCTGAAGAAGCCATGAAACTCATCCTCGCCCTTCTCGCCGTCGTTCTTGTCGCCGCCTCCCTGTATGCCGACTGGCTGTGGCGCGGGTGGATGGCAGCCCGCCGCCGCGAACGCGAATAAGTCCCCATTTTTTCCACTTTCAGCAGTTACAATGACATCTAGGGAGCCGTCCAACCGTCATGCCTCGCTTCGTTCGCCTCGTCCATCTCGCCCCCGTCCGTCCTTGCGGCGTCAACCTCTTGCCGATTCTCGCGGCCACAGCGCTTCTCGTCGCGGCCGCGGCTTCTCACGCCCAGTTCGGTCCCTCTGGAACCCAGGGGAAAGACACCTCCGCGCTTCACCCGCCCGCCGGCGCCCGCGTGGCCATCGTCGAGTTTGCCGACCTGGAGTGCCCCGCCTGCGCCAAAGAGAACCCGCTCCTCAAAGCGGCCGCGGCCCAATACAAGATTCCCTGGGTTCGCCACGATTTCCTCATCCCCGGGCACGTCTGGAGCAAAGACGCCGCGCTCAATGCCCGCTGGTTCGACGCCAACAAAGGCAAGGCGGTCGGCGACGAATACCGCGATCAGGTCTTCGCCAACCAGGCCTCGATCTACAGTGTCATCGCCCTTCGCCAGTTCACGGAGAAGTTCGCGCAGAGCCACGGAGCCGCGCTGCCCTTTGCCATCGACCCGCAAGGCAAGCTGATTGCCGGCATCAACGCGGACGGCGACCTGGGCAAACGCTTGGGCCTCAACCACACCCCCACCGTTTACATCGTCGCCGTCAACGGCAAAGGCGCTCCCGTCACCGAGGTGGAGCACCCCGACGAGGACCTCTACAGGATCATCGAGCAGGCCCTCGCCGACACCGCCGCGCCCGCCTCTGCCAAGAAATCGACGAAGAAGACTGCCGGCAACTAAATCTATATTCATCTTATTTTTTCAACCGCGGCGATTATCCGCCGGTCTGAATCCGCACCAGCGCCGGCGCCGCCGCCCCCTGCCCGCCGGGCGAGACCGTCCTTGTCTGCGGCGCGCGCCAGTGGTCGATGTGGCTGATTCTGTGTACGCAGCCGATGGTGCAGTTGGGCGCGCAGCTCTTGGCCGTCAAAAACTCCCGCTTCACGTCCCCCACGGTGTACTCGGCCAGCGGCACCCCCGGATACCCGCGCTGCTGCGAACAGTAGTGAACCAGCCCGTCCTCGCAAATGTAGAGGTAGCGCGACCCCGCCCGGCAGCGCAACTCATATTCCCTCGCAAGGGAAGGTGCTAGCCTTGTACAGGCGCAATTTCTTCGCCGCGCGCGCGATATGCGCATGAGGCCTGAAACCCTTGGTTGCCACATCCGTACAGCCAGTCGATCCACGCGAACCTGTTCAGCCGCGCCGCACGCGAACCGATCTGGTTCCCGCGCACCGGCGGCGCAAGCTCGTGGGCAAGTTCGCGCTGGTCGCCCTGCTCATGCTGGCGGCGGTTGCCGGCTCGATGGCGGGACTCATGCTGGTCTACTCGGTGGATTTGCCGCAGATCGACGATCTGGAGCATTACCGGCCCTCGACGACCACCGACCTTTTCGACCAAAAGGGCCGAATCATCGGATCCTTCGCGCTAGAGCGGCGCGTGGTGGTCAACTACAACGATTTCGCGCCGATCCTGCGCCAGGCGGTCATCTCTATCGAAGACAAGAGCTTCGAGTCACATTGGGGCATCAACGTGCTGCGCATCGCCGGGGCTGTCTGGTTCGACCTGCGCACTCACGGGCGCGCCCAGGGGGCCTCCACGCTGACCATGCAGTTGGCGCGCAACCTCTTTCTCTCCTCGGAACGCACCGCCGCGCGCAAGCTGCAGGAAGCCTATCTTTCCATTCAGATCGAGCGCTCCTTCACCAAGGAGCAGATATTCACGCTCTACGGCAATCAAATCTATCTTGGTCACGGAATGTACGGCTTCGAGGCCGCCTCCGAGTTTTACTTCTCGAAACACGCCAAGGATCTGACGCTGACCGAAGCGGCGTTGCTGGCCGGGCTGCCCAAGGCGCCTTCGGCCTATTCGCCGCTGCTGAATCCAGAGAAGGCGCTGCGGCGGCGCAACCTGGTGCTCTCGGAGATGGAGTCCGACGGGGCAGTCAGCCACGCGCAGGCGGAGCAGGCCCGCCAAGCCCCGCTCGGCTTGCACATCGCCCAGCCGGAGGGTTCGGTGGCGCCCTGGTTTCAAGAGGAGGTCCGCCGCGAACTGGAAAAGCAATTCGGCACGGAAGAGGTCCACGAGGCGGGCTTGCGCGTCGAAACCACGCTTGATCTGGATCTGCAACAGACCGCCAACCGCGCTGTCGCCGACGGCCTCGCGGCCTACGAGCGCCGCCACGGATGGTACGGCCCTGATCGGTCCGGCAAGCTGGAAAACATCCATGACGACGGCAACGCAATTGGGGACTACAAGCATCCCGACTGGGCGGTGAAGGCCCGGCCAGGGGACTACGTTCACGCTGTCGTAACCGGCGTATTGCCGCTGGAGATTCGCGCCCGCGTGGGCGGCGACGAGGTCGCGCTCACACCGGACGACTGGCAGTGGACCGGACAGCGCATCGCCACCGCGCTGGTCAAGCCGGGCGACGTGATCTACATTCACATGGCCGAAGGCACCGTCGGCGGAGCGCGAAAGGCAACGCTGGAGATGGACTCCGGCGCGGAGGGGGCGCTGATGGCCCTGGACAACGCCACCGGCGATGTGCTGGCCATGGTCGGCGGACGCGACTACGCGCTCTCCGTCTTCAACCGCGCCACCCAGGCCGAGCGCCAGACCGGCTCCAGTTTCAAGCCTTACGTCTACACCGCGGCCATCGAAGACGGCGCCAAGCCGGACGACAAGATCGTCGACGGCCCGGTCAGCTTCGGCAGTTATACCCCGCACAACTACGAAAACGATTACAAAGGCACGATGACCCTGACCAACGCCTTCGCCGAGTCGCGCAACATTCCCGCGCTCAAGCTGGCCGCCCACGTTGGCATTCGCAAGGTTATCGATATGGCGCACCGCTTCGGCGTAACCTCCTATATACCCCCCTATCTTCCCATCGCCATCGGCGCCGTCGAAATCACACTCGAAGAGCAGGTCGCGAGTTACTCGGTCTTTCCCAACGACGGACTGCGCGTGAAGCCGCGACTTATCCGCAAAGTCTCGAACGCCGACGGAATGACGCTGTGGGAAGAGCCGCCCTCGGTCGATGAGGTGATCGACCAGCCCACGGCGCGCACCATGATGATTCTGCTGCGCGCTGTCGTCCAGCACGGAACCGGAGCGGCGGCGGCGCAAATGAATCATCCGCTGGGCGGCAAGACGGGCACCACCAGCGACTATACCGACGCCTGGTTTCTAGGCTTCTCGCCCTCGGTCACCTGCGGCGTTTGGGTGGGTTACGATAGCCGCCAATCTCTGGGCGACAAGGAAACCGGAGCAAAAGCCGCGCTGCCTATCTGGATGAATGTGATGCGCGCGGCCATCGCCGGCAAGGACAACGAACAGTTCCTCGGCGACGAAGAGACCACGCGAACGCAGAGCGCAGCGGTGGCTGCGCCGTCCAAACTCGGAGCAATCGGTTCGCCCGCGGCAACCGTGAAAGCGAATGGCGCGGTCAAGCCGCCCACCGCTTCGGCATCGGTCGGTGTGGCCGGCAAACCGCTCCCGCAACCCGCCGCCAAACCGTCTGGGGCGCCGGTTGACGGAGGCAAACCGCGTGTTATGCCGGCGCTGCCGCCGCAGTCCGTCCCCGGCCAGCCTTTGGGCAAAGTCAAGCCTGCCCAGAGTTCCAGCGTCATTCCGTCCGGGAAATGGGAGCGCGAAGAGAAAGGCCCGCCGGTTCCGATAACTCGAGATTAGGGCCTGTTAACACTACCTGGACGGTGGCGACGGGAGCCAATTTTTCTCAGGTCGAAGAATGAGGAGTGACGGATACCGGGTGTATCCTAGTGAGTCAGAAGTTCGTTGGATAAGTCAGCTTTGAAAACGCAGGTCCTTCGACTGCGTTTGGCGCGAAGAACGCGCCAACCTTCGCTCAGGATGACAATCTGTTTGTTGAACGAATTTTGGACTCAGGACACTAGTGACAATTGACGAAGAAATGGGAAAAATTGGCCCCGTCCCAAAGGGTTGCGGCGAAAATCCGGCCATACTTCATTCTCGCCCTTGACGGTGGACCCGCCACAGCCTTCGGGCTCGGCTTCGTCTAGCCGGATTTTCTCACGCAACGCCATCCGTCCAGGTAGTGTTAACAGGCCCTAGCCGGAGAGAATGCGGGGCGGGTAGTTACCCACGCAAACCATTCTTATTGCCTTCCCAACGAGAAAACCACATTCACCGTGGTTTCCACTTCGACAGGTTCGCCGTCGAGCAGATAGGGGCGATAGAGCCAGCTCTTCACGGCGTCCAGCGCGGCCTGTTGCAGCATTGCCGGACCGCTCACTACGCGCAGATTCTCGATCGTTCCTGTTTTGGAGATAGTGGCCGCAAGGACCACTGTGCCTTCGATTCCGGCAACCTTCGCAATGGGAGGATAAACCGGAATCGTCTTGCGCATCAGCAGCCCGGCGATCAGGGAAGATGGAACGTGGATCGGGCCTGTGGGAGGGCGGACGACGGGGCGCGCGGATGGTCCGAATTGCGGTTGACCGAGACCGCCGGGAGTGCCGGAACCCCAGTCGCCCATCGAGGACAGTAGGACCGCAGGTTGCGGTTCGCTGAGTATCGAGATGTGAATTGGTATCTGGGACGGCGCGTGAATGCCGCGTTCGTCTATCTCGGTTGGGACGGAAGCGGCATGAACGGGCGGAGCCTTCGGCGGATCCGGTGCGGAGGCGGGAGGCGGCGGAGCGTCCACCAGGAAGGCGATGTACTGGCGAGGCAGCGCTTCCGGGTAAACGAGTGGAATGGCGATGGCTGTCAGCAACAGCGAGCCATTCAAGAGCGAGGCGGCAATCATCCATCCGCGGCTGCGAGTGCGGATGGTTCCATTGGATTCGAAGGTGGAATCTTCAAACATAACTTGCCTCCCTAAGTCACAGTATCAGCCGCGCCGGACCGGAGTTATCGGAGGCCTCTTGCGAACGCGGGCGGGCGAACCGCTCCGCGCGCCCTGTCGGCGCGGGGAGCGGAGCTCAAGGCACTCCGTCACTCCGAATCGGAACCACTGTGTTTATGTAGACACCGCCGCGGGCAAAACTGTTCCCGGCGCAAAAACTCGCTTCTCGCTCGACGCAAAGAAGGCAGGTTCGCAAGAAAGTTTTGCTCAGCCGGGCAAGCGATCTGGAAGAGGCGGAGTTATCGACCTATCGCGCGCATATCCGTTTGCCGTCACTCGGGCAGAGTCAAGCTGCCGTTCACGCTGAAGGCCCTGCTCAAAGTGGCGGTTCCTGTGCCTGGTTGTCCGCCGCCGACCGAGACCGTATAGGTTCCAGGGGCGACGACGACCTCTCCGGCCTCGGTGACCATGCTCATATCGTGCGATGTGAGCTGAAATTGCACCGTCCGCTCCTCGCCGGCCTCCAGATGGATGCGTTTGAATCCGCGCAGGGCCCTGCGCGGCGTTCCCGGCACGTTGGGGAAGGCGAGGTAGAGCTGGACGACTTCATCGCCCGCTCCGCGTCCGGTGTTAGTCACCTTCACTTCGGCCGTCACTACGTAGCCGGCCGGAACCGCGTTGGGCGAAATCGCAAGTCCCTTGTAAGCGAAAGATGTATAACTCAGCCCATAACCGAAGGGATAGAGCGGCGTTCCCTCGAAGTAGCGGTAAGTGCGACCTTTCATAGAGTAATCTTCGAAGGGAGGCAACTGACTCACATCCGTGTAGAAAGTGACGGGCAGCCGCCCGCCGGGATTGTTGCGGCCGGAGAGAGTTTCCGCCACGGCCGCGCCCCCTTCCTCGCCCGGATACCACGCTTCGAGAATGGCGTTGGCATGGGCCTTGGCCCAGTCGACGCCCAGAGCGCTGCCGTTGAGCAGTACCACCACCAGCGGCTTTCCCGTTGCCGCCAGCGCCTCCAGCAGGTCTTCCTCCGGCTTGGGCAGCGCGAGGCTGGTCCGGTCTCCGCCTTTGAAGCCCTCCTCGTTCACCTGCATCTCTTCCCCTTCCAGTTCGTTGGACAGCCCCACCACTGCCACCACCACATCGGCTTTGCGGGCCGCGTCGATGGCTTGCGGCGCGGGCGCTAGATCGATCTTCGACCAAACCAGCCGCGCCCGCGCGTCGCTGCCTTGGCGTTGGCAGTACTCCACCAGCAATGAATAGGCTCTGCCCTTTTCCAGTTGCAATCTACCCATCTTGATCTCGACGCCGCTGGTGGCAAAGGCCGAGGCGACTTCGTTGCCGTCAACCGAGAGGCGAAAGTAGCCGTCGCCTTGAATTCCCATGTTGTAGGCGCCACTCTCTTGCGGGGTGAATGTGGCTTCCCAGCGGATCGTCAGTGGGCGGACTCCGGCAACCTCCATCGGCAAGGGGGAGGCGGAAGCGTCGATGCCCTGCTCGATGCGCGCAACCAGCGCCCGTGGATTTTCCTTGCCGCCGGTCGGGTCATACCTGAAATAACTGGTCTTCGCGCCGGGTTTTCCATCCGTTGTCAGCAGGGCGGCCGGCACGGGTTCCGATCGCTTGCGCAAGAACTGGGTGCCAGGCACGAAGTTGACGTTGGCGGCATGAAACTCCTCGTGCATACCCTCCAGCACGGAGACAGTGTGGGTGGGATTCCCGGCATAGTTGCCCAGCAAGACCTTCGTCTGGTCGGCCAACGGGCCTATCAACGCAATCTTGATGCCGGGGGTGCGCAGCGGCAAGATGCCGTCGTTCTTGAGCAGAACCATCGATTCGTCGGCCAGCTTGCGGGCCAGATCGCGATGTTCCTGGCTGTCGAGCGAGGAGTCGTCGATCTTGTTATAGGGCACAAACCACGGCGGATCGAACATTCCCAGTTTCATGCGCGCCGTAAACAGCCGGGTCAGCGCGACATCCATATCGCTTTCCTTCAGAAAGCCCTGCTGAACCGCATCGAGATACGGCTTGTAGTCGTGGTTGTCGTTCACCTTGGATGTGTAGTCGGCGCACTCGTTGTCCATGCCGCGCTTGAGGCTGTCCGCCGAGGCCTCGGCCTGCGTCGGCCGGTAATGGTGGCCATCGAAGATATTCACGACCGCGTCGCAATCGGAGACCACGTAGCCTTTGAAGCCCCACTTGCCGCGCAACTGGTCTTGAAGCAGAAACTGGTTGGCGCAAGCCGGTTCGCCGTTGACGCTGTTGTAGGCGCACATCACCGATGCGGCGTGCCCCTCGGTCACCGCCGCGCGAAAAGCGGGCAGATAGGTGTCCAGCTCGTCGTGCTTGCTCACCGTCACGTCGGCGGTGTGCCGCGTCGGCTCCGGGCCGCTATGAACGGCAAAGTGCTTGGGCGTGGCGATGGCGCGGTAATAGTGGGGATCGTCGCCCTGCAGGCCGGTTACGTATGCCACGCCCATGCGCGCGGTCAGGAACGGGTCTTCACCGTAAGTCTCCTGGCCGCGTCCCCAGCGCGGATCGCGAAAGATGTTGATGTTGGGCGCCCAGAAGTCCAGCCCCTCGAAGATGTCGCTATGGCCATCGCGCATATCCTGGGCGTGCTTGACGCGCCCTTCGGTTCCGATAACCGCGGCCATCTCGTGAATCTCAGCCGGGTCGAAGGTTGCGCCCAGCCCGATCGGCTCGGGGAATTCGGTGGTTCCGTTCACTGCCACGCCGTGCAGCGCCTCGCTCCACCAATCGTAGGCCGGCACGTAGAGACGTGGGATCGCCCGCGCCTGATTCACCAACTGCGAGGCCTTCTCCTCGAGCGTCATGCGACTTACCAGGTCCGCCACCCGCTGTTCGACGGGAAGGCTGGGATTCTGGAATGCGGGCAGGCTGTTCCCAGACTCGCTCTGCGCTCCGGCCAACCATGCGACTCCGCAAAACGCCATCCCCGCCACATATGGACGCAATACAAGGCTCTTCATCGCTCTCCTTGCGGGCCGCCTGAGTTTTCTCTTCGATGCCAGTCTTAACGAAGGCGGCTATCTATTTCACTCAGATTGCGCTATTTGTGAGGTTGACGGTCCGCGGTATTCATGTCACATAGAGTCAAATACTTGCGCTTAGGGGAGCCCCAGCGACTCCGCACCGTACTCCTCGGGAGAAGGTTTGCGAAGGGTTATGGAGCCTGCAGGCTGAGTCTAACACGAAAAAGGGCGGAAATCCCGATCGACGGCGCGCGGAACCGGGCTATCGCATCTGAAAACATCTACAGGGGTCCGGTTAATAAGGCATCGTCCGGCCCCGCGCGTATGTATTCTCCGCGCCGACCGGGGTCCCGATCCTCGTTCATCGCCTCATCCATGCGCCATTGCCGGCGAACGGCTTCCTTGAATCGCTCGGACGCGAGAGCTGGGCAGAGCGGAGAGTGCGCAGTGTCGGTCGTGGTCGTTCCGATGTTTGGAGTGCCCGGCCGACTTTGCGGAAGGTAGGGTATCGCCGCTGTTCAACTCATATTACAAATGCGATTGCCCTGGCCGGGCGCCATATTTTCCCTTCCCCCAACCCTGCCCTCGCCTGTTAAACTCTTTCGTTATGCCCCTTGCTTTTCTCCTCATCGCGGCTACCGCTTATCTGCTTGGATCCATCCCCGTCGGTTACCTTCTGGTCCGCATCTTCCGCAAGCAGGACATCCGCACCCATGGCAGCGGCAACATCGGCGCCACTAACGTCCTCCGCTCCGGGGGAAAAGCGTTGGGCACCGCCACCTTCCTGCTCGATATGCTCAAAGGATTCGCCTCCGTCACTGTAGGCGCCGCGCTGGCCGCCGCGCTTCCGCCCGCGCTGCCTCACCGCGACGCGCAGGCGCTGGCCGCCCTCTTCGCCGTCCTCGGCCACGTCTTCCCCGTCTGGCTCGGCTTTCGCGGCGGCAAGGGCGTCGCCACCGGCTTCGGCGTCTTTCTGGTTGCCGCGCCCTGGGCCGCGCTGGCCGCCATCGCCGTCTTCGCCCTCGTTCTGGCCCTCAGTCGCTACGTCTCGCTGGCTTCCATCCTGGGCGCGGCCAGCTTTCCTTTCTTTGCCTATTTCCTGGTCGGCGGCCCACGCCCACTCTTCTTTGTCGCCGTTCAGTCCGCCGTGGCCCTGCTCATTGTCGTCAAGCACCGCAAGAACATTCGACGACTTATCGCGGGCACCGAATCCCGCATCGGAACCCGTTTGGAAGAGAGGAAGCCTGCATGAGCCGCATCGTCGTACTTGGTTCCGGAGCTTGGGGAACCGCCATCGCTCTCTCGCTCCACCGTCGCGGAGGCCACAACGTCGCGCTTTGGGCGCACAGCCCGGAAGTCGCTCAACAGATTGTCGCGGCCGGAGAAAACTCCCTCGCCCTCCCCGGTTTTCCCATCCCCCCGGAGATTGCCGTCACCGGCAGCGAGGAGGCCGTTGCCGATGCCGAGATCGTCGTATCCACCGTCGCTTCGGCATTTCTGCGCTCCGCTCTCGCCCGCATTCGCCCTCATCTCAGACCCGGTCAAATCGTCCTCAGCGCCAGCAAGGGCATCGAGGATCTCACTTATCTGCGCATGACCCAGGTCATCGCCGCCCATTTGGTCTTGGGCGAAGCCGCCCACCCCGCTCTGAATTTGCCCCTCGGCGCCCTGAGTGGACCCTCCTTCGCTTATGAAGTCGCCCAGGGTCAGCCCACCGCCGTAACGGTCGCCTTTCATGACCCTGCCGTCGGCGCTCGCATCCAGGCCGAGTTCTCCTCCGAATCCCTCCGCCTCTATACGTCAACCGACATGATCGGCGTCGAACTGGGCGGCGCCTTGAAGAACGTCATCGCCATCGCCGCCGGAGTCGCCGCCGGAGCCGGCCTCGGTTACAACCCAGCCGCCGCCCTCATCACCCGCGGCATCGCCGAGATCACTCGCCTGGCCGTCGCCTGCGGCGGTCGCCGCGAGACCCTCGCCGGCCTTTCCGGCGTCGGCGACCTGGTCCTCACCTGCACCGGTTCGCTCAGCCGCAACCGCACCGTCGGCCAAGCCCTTGGCGAAGGACGCAAACTCGCGGATATTCTTGCCTCGTTGGGCAGCGTAGCCGAAGGCGTTCTCACCACCCGCGCCGCGCTCGGCCTGGCCCGAAAACACGGCATCGAAATGCCCATCGCCGAGCAAATGGAGCTCATCCTCGACGAAGGCAAAGACCCCCGCGAAGCGATCAAATCTCTCATGCTCCGCCCCGGCAAAGACGAGCGTTAGCAGCAGTTCTAGTAGCGAACAGGTCTCTTGGGCATGGGAGAAGGATTCTACACCGGAAGCGGGCTATCCGCTCCTCCTCGTTGGGAACACGAAATGGATAGTCAAGGTCTGCGCTCACCCACCCTTGCCGCGATAAAACCGCGTCTCGATCAAAGCCCGCTCCTCAACTGAAACGTGAATATACCCGCTCGCCATATGCAACTATCTCCTATCTGGAGATGTTGCACTTGGACCTTGAATCCGCCCACCCTCGTTTGTGGGAAGATTAACATTCCTAAAACTCAGGGTGCGTGACCCGGCAAAGGAGCAATAGAAGAGTTCCGCCCTTTCCGCGATGAGACTGCGGAAAGGGCGGAACTCTTGCCCTCAATCCGACCTTGCGGGTCGATTTGGCATTTGAGTTACTTGAGCGACTCACCGGAAATGCTAAGCTTCTGAGTCCGCTTTACGGAGGGTTCGGCTGTGGCTGTGCTCTTGATCGCGTACCAGGAACCGCTCCAGCCGGAGAATGTCGAGCTGATTCCCACGATGGCGCTGTCCACAATCGAGCCTTCGTAGGCTGTGTGGAGGCTGTTGTTGTACTGAAGAAGGATCTGTCCGTCATGGGAGCTCCAATTGCCAGATCCGCCCTGTGAATCCGAAAATGTTCCATTGGCGTTGAAGGTTACAGTGTCGTGAGCGTAGTTGCCGCTGTTCGTCCAGTCGTAATACGAGTTCCAGGTACCGGGGACACTCATGCGATACTCCTTGTTCCATTGATTTACTTACCGACCTGTACTCATATAACGGGCTTGGAAGCATTTTTCCTTTGGCATTGCGAAAAGTCTTCAGAGAGGTTCGATCGCTTCGTTGGGGTGACCCATATCCGACCTTCCAAACATGATTGTGCGTCCCAGGTTCCGCTTTGGGATCTGGGACACCGCCACAGTCTGTTAGCGGCGCGAACCGCCGGAAGCATGGCTTGCCGATCCGCCACTGGGATAGGCAGGCCTGCCGACGCCGGAACTTCTTGCCGCGGAAGAACTGCCCGAGCGGCTGCCGCCATTCGCGGAACCAGTCGGACGATTCGCGCCACTGGGGGTCGCTCCCCCTGAGGGCTTTGCTCCCGGATAGCCGTACTGTGGGCGACTGGCGGATGCTATTGCTGAAGAGCGGTCGTACCGCATTCGAGTGGCAGACTCGGAATTGATCGCTCCTGAAACGGGCGCACGGTCGTACTGCGCCCGCCGCGCCAGTGGTCGCAGCGGCTGTACGCTAGCCCCGGCAATCGTTACTGGAACATTCCTGTCTCTCACCGGAAGTTCGCCGGACTCGATCGCGGAACGCCGATTGACGGCAACCACCGCGTAGGGTCCCAATCTGCCTCCGCCAGCCGGAGAAAGATGAGGTGAAACTGGGCGCGGATGCGGGCGAAGCGGAGGCCGATAACCGCCGGGGGCAAAAACGATGTTGATAACCCAGCCGGCACCACCCCACCACGGCTGACATCCTCCCACTCCCAGCCCCCATCCCCAGCCGAATCCGCTGTAATAGTTCCAGGCGCCGCATTGGAAGGGAAGATAGCCCCACGGCTCGCCCGAAACCCAGATGTAACCGAAGCGCGGGGTCCACATCCAATATCCGTTGCCGTAAGGATCCCATCCAGGGTTGGAAGCGTCGTACGGCGACCAGATATTTCCCTGACCGGGCACCGAATACCAGGCGCCATTGGCGTCCAAGTCGCCCCACGCGGGATTGCCGCCGTCGGCAAATCCATTCGTCGCTCCGGTGCGCACACCGGCTTCGGCGTTCAGAGCCTGATCGCGGTCGGCATTCCACGCATCCCAGGAGTCCGGCTCAATCGACTCCACCAGGTTGTAGCGGCCGGGATCGGCGCCGTCGAGAGTCAAACTCTCGCCGCCGTGCAGATCGACCGTCATGGCGCTGCCGCGCTCGATGTGGGCATCGCCCGCGAAGACCGCAACCTCCCCCGGGGGGGTGTCTAAGTTGATTCGCAAGATCGTGAAACCGTTGGCGGTGACCGTGCCGTCGCCGAATCGAATGCGAATGTTGCCGGACGAACCGCTCTGCAACTCAAAATAGGCGAGACCGTCTTGGAGCGAAATCTCCGTCTCGGCCGCGCTGCCCTGGCCGCGCATCACTCCTAGCGTGAGCGCGCTCTGCGGAGATATCCGAGCCAGACTGCCGTCATCGAACTGAATCTCCGCCCGGCCATCTTCGAGGGTAGCCACCTGCGTTCCCTCAAACAGGGGCGTATTCGCAAGAGCCTGATCGGCAATCACTTGGTTTCCCTGCAAGAGTTGCGTTTGACCGTCCACACCGCTGAGCCGCGCCGCCCTCATCGACGGCCCTGGCGTACTGTCGGCCGACTGAGCCGAAGCCTGAAAAACGGCTCCCAAGGCAAGAACCGCCAACCCCAGCCCAGCTCGATATACTTCACTCCGAATCTTCTCTACTCTATTCATGGAATTTAGCCTTTCTACCGCAAATTCGGGAAAACTGCCGCAAAATCGGCAACTCAACATCATGTTTGACACAATATATCCTTAATAGTCGCGCGGCAATAGCGATCTTGAGAACCTCTATCTATCTGCCCGCGCCAGCAGTTCCCTGGCCCGCCTGCGCACCCGTTCCATCAGCGCGGGGTTGTCGGCCAGCCGCTCCAGAATCTCGCGGATGGCGCAAATCTGCCGCGCTTCCCCGTTGCCCGCGGCTTCCACCAGATACTCCGTCTCCTCGTCCAGTCCCAGCCGGTCATGTTGCAGCCGCATCTCCAGCCGCGCGCCCTCCAGGATGGTTGTGGCCACCGACTCGAGCGCTTCCCCCAGTTCTTGAATCTCCTTGTCCTTCGAGTAATTGAACTCGCAGGAGCCGTGCCCGTCCGGCCCGTCGTAACTCAGTTTCTTGACGCCCTGAAAGGCCACTTTCAAGTGGCTCTCGCACTCCCCTCCAAACCATCTCTTGCGCTGTGCCGTCTGAAATACGCGCTGGGCAAACTCCTCGCTCACGCGAATATCGCGATCCACATCGCGCGCCTCAAGTCCGCGTCCAGCAGCGTTGGGAGCCGCGGGGGACAGCGCATTCGCGACGGGCGCGCTGGACTGTTCCGAGCGAATTCGATCGGAGCGAAAATGGCCGCTGCCGTCGGGTTGAAGGGTCAGGGTCCAGTGCGATGGCGAGAGGCCGGGATTGGAGAAATCGATCTGAAAGACAGGAACGGTCTGGCTCGGCGCGGAGAGCGCCGAAACAGCCGCAACCGATGCAATCAAGGCCGCCCTCATCGTACCGCCCCCTGTCGCGCCTGCGTCTGCGCGGTATGAATGTGGCAGATGGCGATGGCCAGCGCATCGGCGGCGTCGGGAGGATGCGGCGCTTCAGGCAACTCCAAAAGCCTCGCCACCATGAACTGAACCTGCTCCTTTTTCGCCAACCCGTAGCCCACCACGCTGGACTTGATCTTCAGCGGCGCATACTCCGCCACCGGCAACCCCCGCGTTGCCGCGGCCAGCAGAGCCACGCCCCGCACCTGCCCCAGCTTCAGCGCCGACTTGACGTTCACCGAATAGAAAACTTCCTCGATGGCCACCGCATCCGGCTGCCAGCGCTCCAGCGCCGCGGTCAGCTCACGGTAGACCTGCTCCAGCCGCTCGGCGGTGGACTTGATCTTGGCCAGCCGGATCGCTCCCATGGCCTTCATCGCCAACCGCGGCTGCCGCGCGGAGTCGTCCGACTCGACCACCCCAAAGCCGGTGATCTCCGTCCCGCAATCGATGCCGAAGACTCGCATTGGCTGCAAGTTTACCCCAAAGGACGCGCTCTCGACCGCTCTCTCGAACAAGTCGATTCGCCGCGGCGATCAGGACCGTGGCATGGGCCGCGCTTCGGTGTCGCTCGTAGCCTGTCGCCGTTGCTCGTCGCTCAACTTGTCCATCAGGCCCTTGGGAAACGGCCTGCACACGCAGTTCCTTATATGCTCGAGGTGCCAGCCAATCCGCTCCGTCTCGGTCGCCCTTTCGGGCATCCTATGCTCTTTATGCCATTCCCGGTTCACAGATTCTCCCGCGCCGCGCCGACCGCTCCATTCCGCCGCAAACAGTATAGACCGCAAACGCAACGGCGGCCTGGGCGCAGTGCCCAGACCGGCGCGCTATCTTGTCCGACTCGACGACCCGAAGCCGGCTATCTCCGTCCCGCAATCGATCTCGAAACCCCGACTGACCTGGTGTGCCTGAACCTGGCCGTCTCGGCGCATCGCCGCGCGGGAGGGGCGAGTTATCGAACCCAGGCAGTCAAAAGCCGTCCAATCGCTCTGCTATTTGCGCATCCGGTTCTGCAGTTCGATGATCGAAACCCCCACCTTTTTGGAGACCTCCGCGAATTGGGATTCCACCGCCATCAGGCGCTGAGCGGCCTCCTGTTTTTTTGCATTGATTGCGGCTGCAATTTTTCCCGCCTCCACGTGAAAGGCCGCATGGGCGGCCACGCATTTCGCATAGCTGTCGTCGTTTCCAAACTGCGCCTTCGCTTCTCCGTGAAGCCACTTGCCGAACTCGCAGTTGTTGTCCGTGGAGATTGTGGCCGCATCCATGAGTTCATTGTTTTGGAGCGCGGCGCGGAATTTGAATTTCCACTCGGCATGTTTCTGAATCGCGTTGCTTAAATCCACTTCGGAGTCCTCTCTGGCAGTCGACGATACGCGCATCTCGCAAACGGAAACCCGCGCCGATTGCTCCACGCGCTCATGGCCTAGATCGATGGATACCACGCATCGGCCCCACAATCGCTCCGCTGTCGACGTGGTGGCATGAGGTTCTTCCCGATTCAAGACAGTCCCGAACTGGAGCGAGTCTTCGCTTCCTCCAACCAGCCCTCCCCAACGCAACGGCGGCCTGGGCGCAGTGCCCAGGCCGTCGCCGGTGATCTGTGGGTATTGGACTAAGGCCATCGCGCTGCCGCGAGTGCCCGTTGCGTCTTCACTTCCGCGTTGTTTCCTGGGCGCGAATTCTTGGTGGCGATACCCGTTAAGCCGGGCTTCTTCGGCGACCGGTTTCGTCGCTATCCATGAAGTTTCGCCATCTCGCAAATCGGGCCGAGGAAAGCGTAAAACAGTGAACGCTCAGTCGCTTCCGGCACGGTAAGAATGCTCTCCGCCGGGGCGGCCAGGGGGGCTGGGGCGCGATGCCCTAGGCCTCAGTCACCTCACGTACGAAACAACTCGAACAGTCTTTTGTCATCGGCTGGATCAACCTCCTTTCCCGTGTGTGCTCAATCTACTCCACAGCCCGCGCCGCGTCAATATGAGTTTTTTAGGAAATCGAAACTTTTCTCTGTCGCCTTTCCCGGCGCGGAACGCTCTCTTCGCGCCAAGACGCGGTCACGGCTCCGCCTTTCGTGAGGAAACTGCGTTTGTTGAGGTTGTTATACCCGGTTCGACTGCATTGCCGATTGCACTCTCTGCATGAGTTTCAGGTTTCCGGGTGGAAATGCCGCCAGATCGTCTCCGCCGTCTTTCGCGGCACCACCGCGGCCAGCGACTCGGCGGCGGCTTGCCGCACCTCGCGCAGGCTGCCGAAGTGAGTTAGAAGCCGCTGTATCGTTTGCGGGCCGACGCCGGGGATATTCAGTAACTCAGAATCGCGGTCGCGCATGGCGCGGCGCTGGCGATGATAGCCGACGGCGAAGCGGTGACTCTCGTCGCGGATCAACTGGACCAGATGCAGCACCGGCGAGTGGCGGTCCAGTACAACCGGCTCTTCTTCGTTGCCATGGAGATAGATGACCTCCTCTTTCTTGGCGATAGAGGCAAGCGGCTGCGCGGCGATGCCCAGGCACTCCAGAGCTTCGGCGGCGGCGTGCAACTGGCCGAGACCGCCATCGACCAGGATAAGCGATGGCATCGCCTGCTTCTCGTCCCGCAGTCGACGGTAGCGGCGCTCCACCACCTCGCGCATCGAGGCGAAGTCGTCCACGCCCAGGACGGTCTTCACCTTGAACTTGCGATAGGCCTGCTTGTTCATCTTGCCGTCCTCCCACACCACCAGCGAAGCTACCGTCTCCGCGCCCTGAATGTGGGAGATATCGAAGCACTCGATGCGCTTGGGCAACTCCGACAGCATCAGCGCGTCGGCCAGCGCCTCCTGAATCGTCTTGCGCGATGGCTTCAGCACCCGGAAGCGCTGGATGTAGGATTGCTTGGCGTTCTGCGCGGCTAAATCGACCAGCGAACGCTTCTCGCCCCGCCGCGGGACGCATAACTCGATGCGATGGCCTACGCGGTCGGTAAGCAGGGCGGCCAGAGACTCGCGGTCGTCGAAGTCCACCGGCGACAGGATCGTGCGTGGAACGTAATGCCGATCTATGTAAAGCTGCTTGAGCAGCGCGGAGAAGACCGAACCCGCTTGAAAGTGCGGCTCTGGGCCGAATTTTCCCTCAGAGGCTAAAGCCTCAAATTTTCTAGGAGCGTTTATGTACGGGCTAAAGCCCGTACCCTTCAAAGACTCGACCTTCGCGGGAGCGGATTTCTCACTGCCGGCGGCCGTGTCTTCAGAAGCGTCGGCCTCGAGCAGTTCCGGCAAATCCTCCCAGAAAAACTCCCTCCGGTCGACTATCTTCCCCGCGCGGACATGAAAGAGGTTCACCGCCAGGTTTCCGTCTTCATAGTGATAGCCGAAGACGTCTGCGTCGTCGTCCATCTCGGCGGTGGCGGCTCGCTGCTTCTCCTGCAACTGATGCAGCGTGGAAAGCTGGTCGCGCAGCCGCGCGGCGGCCTCGAACTGCTCGGATTCGGCGGCTTCCATCATGCGCCCGGTCAGCGAATGCTCCAGTTCCGCGGCCCGGCCTTCGAGGAAGAGCTGCGCGTCGCGCACCGCGCTCTTATACAACTCCGGCGTGGCAAGTCCTTCCACGCACGGCCCCAGGCAGCGATGAATGTAGTATTGCAGGCAGGCGCGTGGATGGTAGCGGGAAAGATCGACCTTGCAACTGGGAAGGAGAAAGCTGCGATGAATCAACTCCACGACGCGCCAAGCCAAACTGCCGGGAAAGTAAGGCCCGTAGTAGGCCGCCCCGTCCTTCAGCAGCCGCCGCGTCACGAAGACTTTTGGAAAGCGGTCGGCCAGGGTCAGCTTCACATAAGGATAACTCTTGTCGTCCTTCAGCAGGATATTGAAACGAGGCCGGCGCTCCTTGATGAGATTGGTTTCGAGCGCCAGCGCCTCGCTCTCGTTGCCCACCAAAATGTATTCCAGGTCGACAGCCTCGCGCATCAAGGAGCCGGTCTTGGCGTTTGCCTGCGACGCTTCCAGAAGATAGGACCGCACCCGCGAACGCAGGTTCTTGGCCTTGCCAACATAGATAACCGCCCCCTCGGCGTTCTTGTAGAGGTAGACCCCGGGCTGCGTCGGAAGGGTGCGGATTTTCTCGTAGAGGTCCATAATCCAGAGCCAAGCCATAGAATAGCCGGTTCGCGGTCCGTTGTTCTCGAACCGCCGATCCCTTCCCGATCCTCTGCCTTGTGCATTCCTTACCGCATTCCGGTAAAAGTTACACGGAGCCGCTCTTCCGCCTGTGCCGCCCATCGTGCCAAATCGCCATTTTACAGATAGATAAAGAAAAAAATCCGGTTTGGCCAGCAGGGTGCAACAATTGAGATAAGTGAATAGCCGCTCTCGCCCGAGGTTCGACTGCCGAACAGGAAGAGCAGCGAGGAAGGGAACAGAATAATGAAGATATATCGCTTGGGAGTATTGGGTTTAACGGCTTTGGCTGCCGCTGGGGTCACCGGCTGCGCCACCAAGAATTACGTGCGCAACGAGACCGCGCCGCTTATCGACCACACCAATCAACTGGACGAGAAGACGGCTGCGAACAATCGCAAGATTCACGATGTGGACGACCGTTCTCAGGCCGGCATCAAGCAGGCCCAGTCAGCAGCTGACACGGCCGGACAGAATGCGCAATTCGCAGCCAAGAGTGCCGAGGATGCGGACCTTGCCGCCAACAATGCCGTTCATCGTGCCGATTCGTTGGAGAGCGTGGTCAAGGGGCTTGACAACTACAAGCCGGTAGCCGACGTTTCGGTAACCTTCGGTTTCGACAAGGCCGCCCTGACCCAGGATGACCGCGATCAACTGGACAGCTTCGCCGCGCAGCTCGCCTCGGCCAAGGGTTACATTCTGGAAGTAACCGGCGGGACGGACTCCACCGGACCGGCCCAATACAACTACGACCTCAGTCAGCGCCGGGCCGACGCGGTGGTACAGTATCTTGCCTCGAAGTACGCCGTTCCCGCACACCGCTTCTATCTGATCGGCATCGGCAAGGACAAGGAAGTCGCTCCCAATACGACCGCGGAAGGCCGTAAGCAGAACCGCCGCGTACAGGTACGTTTGCTCTCAAATCTCGCCGACGCATCGACCCAGACAACCGCCGCTCAAACGCCTTCACTTCAAACAACCGCCGCGCGGTAACCGAGTTCTCCGTTCCAATCGTTCTCGGATCGGCGCAAAAGACTCCGGGCTTGCCCCGGAGTCTTTTGCGCCTTGAAGCGGATCGCACCGGCAACGGGAACCGAGCGATTCCGGCCGGATGCGGATTTTGCATCCAACTCCGGCCAAGTTCGGCTACGAATCTTGCGCAAAAAATCATTGTTGCGCGACGCAGAGAAATTGAATTGTCTTTACTGCCGTTATCCGTGTTTCGGTGACAATGTTTTGTTGTTCCACCCGAAAAATATTCGCCTTTTCGTCGCTGGCAGGCAGGTGCGCGACTCGATCTTGGAAATCGCTCAGAATTGTGTTTACAGCTATCTCGAAAAGCGGTAGCATTGTCTCCGCTAAATCGAAGCGGTTACATAATGCTCGCAATCGTGCGGTTCGTTGCACGGCGGCGAGTGCGTAGCCAATGTCTATCTAGAAACCGGTAACCGCCGTAACGTCAAACCGCTTACCTCCGAGCCGCCGGTTGCTGGGAGAAGGCCCTCTCCAGGAAAGGACCCCGATTATGAATTCCCGGTTTCACCCGCTTAAGAAAAGGCAATTCAAGGCTTTTGTTGCGACAGCGGCCTTTTGCCTGTCCTGCCTCCCCGTCTGGTCCGAGACCAGCGCAACCGTCACCGTAAACGCCAGTTCGGTCAGCTACCCGGTGCCTCCTGAAGGTTATGGGCTCTGCACCTACGTCTGGGACAGCAATATGCTCAGCAGCGGTGTGGCCGCTGAAGTCAAGGCCTCCGGCATCAACGCCCTCCGCTATCCCACCGGCTCCACTTCGGACGTATTCAACTTCATCAGCGGCACTCAAGCGTCGATGAACGACGGCGCCGGCTGGGACCCGACCAACACCTTCGCCAACTTTATGAGCGAGCTCGCCATTCCCGAAGGCGGCAAACCGATCATCACCACCAACTACGGCTCCAATGCTTCCAACAACGGCGGCGGCGATCCCAACGTGGCCGCCAATTGGGTCAAGTACGCCAATGTCACCAACAACTACGGCATCGTCTACTGGGAGATCGGCAACGAAACCTACGGCAACGGCTACTACGGCGGCTGGAATTGGGAATACGATCTGCACGACCTGGATCAAAACGCAGGCGACCGTGTGGGCAACGCCGCCCTCTCGCCCAACGCTTACGGCGCCAATGCGGCCGCGTTCGTAAAAGCCATGAAGGCCGTCGATCCCAGCATCAAGGCCGGCATCTCCGTCAGGACCGATGCTAACGGCTGGGACCGGGGCGTCTTCCAGGGAATCTCCAGCGCCCTCAGCGGCACCGGGTTATACCCGGACTTCGTCATCGTGCACTGGTATCCGAGCCTGCCCGAATCTCAAGTCCTTGGCGCGCAAGCCGGGATTCCCGCGGAGGTGGCTCAGATACGCTCCGAACTCAACAGCTACTACACGCTCAGCAACAAGAACGCGATGGAGATTCTCGTCACCGAGACCGGCCCCGTCAATATGGGTGGAGATTTCGAGTTTCTCTTCACCGTGGACGACTACCTAACCTGGTTTGAAAACGGCGCTTCCAATATGGACTTCGAGGACTTGCACCAAGGCTTCCTGTCGTCCCCCGGCGACGCCGGCGACCCCAGCGGGAGCTATCTCCTACCGTACGGCCCCTGGTACGGCGCAAGTCTGGCCAGCACGGTGGCGCGCCCCGGCGACAATATGGTGGCGACCACTTCCTCCAACTCGCTGCTTCGGGCGCACGCTGTTCAGCGCGCCGATGGCCAAACCGGCGTGATCCTCGTCAACGAAGATCCAAACAACAGCACCGCGGTCTCAGTCAATATATCCGGCGCCACACTTTCCAGCTCCGGCACCCAATACAACTTCGGCAACGCCAACTTCTCCAGCGGCAGTTGGATTGCCAACTCCGGCATCAGCACGAGTTCGATCAGCGGACTGGGAAGCAGCTTCACGGTCACCGTTCCCGCTTACTCGGCGATGGGCATTGTCATCCCGTCCAACACCAAGAGTACGCCGAGCTTCACGCTCTCTCCCTCGGCGTCCACTCTGACGGTAAATCCCGGCGGCAGCGGCACTGACACCGTTACGGTAACCGACGCGGGCGGAT
>CAZMHC010000048.1:0-21721 GCA_964565955.1 uncultured Occallatibacter sp. | reverse complement strand
CTACAGAACCACTCCAACCAACTGATTCTGTTCGACTTTTAACCGGACAGCCGTGGGCCTGAATAAAATAGACCCGCCCATAATCATCCCCTTAAACTCCACCGTGCAAAAACTCGGTTACGCGTTTGCGAAGGGCATCGCTTGTGATATCGGCATGGGCAAGAATGCACACACTGTTCCCAAACAAAGTCACAGAAACGTCTTCCATAGACGGCAATGAAATCAAACCAGGAAAGTGCTATTTCCCATTCGGTTCCAGTTCTTCAAGAGTCTTTATCTTTTTCTCGTTCCAAGCGCGAACATATTCGGAAGGCGTATGCGGTGTTGGATCCATTTTTATAATCTCTGAATCCAGCGCAACATCTTTTTTCAGTACTTCAATCAGACCATCCTTTGACACTTTCGGAATTCGCCTGCTGATGAGGTACCACTGGCCGTCCGAGTGATCGAACTTCCATGTGGTGCTTTGCCTGAATTGCGGGAGGTGCGCGGGGATGAATTCGTCCGCTCGCTTAAAAGGAATAGCTTGCGATTTCTTGAGATTGGGATAACCGCTATACGCGACATTCCGAAATTGCGCGATCACATCGTATTCGACGACAACTTTGGCAGAATCTCCGTTTACCGCGATGGAGACGATATGGAATGACTTCACGACATCAACAGGCTCATCTCTAAAATCGACTATATATTTTTCTTTTAAACTGTCTAGAATAAAATCGGCCTGCGCAGCATCATCGCCCTTAAACTCGGCAGTGCAAAAATCGGTTACGCGTTTGCGAAGGGCATCGCCTTGATTATCGGCATAGGCAGAGGATGCCACCGCGATTCCCAAGCAGATTGCCAAGAATATCTTCACGTATCTCCTTTTATTGGCTGCATATAACAGAACTGGTCAGAAATGCGGGCTGACTTTTCTTATCTCCGAACCAAACCAATGGAAAGTATCCAAATGTTTTACCTGTACTGCGCGCTCCCCACGCATATCCGTTTCCGGCGTAGATCATCACGTGATGATACGGAGCACTCCAATACACAACATCTCCAGGTGCGGGGTGGAATGCTTGAGTAAGCGATGGAGAATTGCGGATGCCCTCGGCTCCGCTCCCTGAGGGCATCGCACCAAAAACGATCTCGATCCCCACGGCTTTGTAGATGGCTCTGACGGTCCCGCTGCAATCTCCTTCTACGCGCTTTTGCTGGATGCCATGGCCATACATCGTTCCATTCCATTCCGCTGCCTCTGCGATAATCTTTGCCCTATCGACGCATGGCATGAAGACTCCTCCAGTGTGATGTAAGCCAAGAACATACCAAGCTGCGTCAGGCACTGTCAATTGCCTATTCTGAGATTAGAGGAATTCAGCGGTTCACTGCAGGCTGAAACGAGATCTACATCGTATGACTACTGGCGGCATCGCTCCCGCTGGCAGTGAGTGAGCTCTTATCCAACAAGTGAAGGAATACATTGAGATAGACTGGCCGCAATCGACACCGTCTGAGGTAGTGTTAACAGGTTCTCAATTTCAGCATCCACACTCATTCGTCGCCCCTCGTACAATGAAAGCATGGCCCTTGAATCGCGCTATACCGACGAACACGCCCACGCCGGCCTGGATTTCGCCTTTCCCGTCATCGAAACCTGGCAAAACCAGTTTTCCGGCTACGAGATACTCATCGACGATCCTGAGTTGACCTCGGTTTGCCCCAAGACCGGCCTGCCCGACTTCGGCCTGCTCACCATCCGCTATATGCCGCGCGAGCGTTGCCTGGAGCTGAAATCGTTGAAAGAATACCTCTTCTGTTACCGCAATCTGGGTATTTTTCAAGAGAACATCGTCAACCAGGTGCTGGAAGACGTGGTCAAAGCCGCCGATCCGGTATGGGCTGTGGTCCGCTGCGAATTCCGACCGCGCGGCGGCCTCGGGACCACCGTGGAAGCGCGCTGGCCTCGACCCAAGGAGTAGACGGAGAATGTACTTGCCTGGATTCTCTGGCGGACCTTCGGAATTGGTTTGCAATCGGACTCCGCCAAAGAATAGCGCGCTTGTCCGGGAACACTTCAGGGGGCTTCCGGTGTCTAAGACAATAGAGAGTGCGGGGAATTCACGCTGGATGCGTACTCCGTTTCCCGCGCTTGCTGAGCGGCAATGGATTTCCGACGGCAATTTTCGTGTGTTGGCGGAGTGAGAGCAACTGAAAATAGGGTGTTTTTTCCCGGAGCGGATTTGGCAGATGCCAAGTCTGCTTGAGTTGCGGTAAAGTGGGAGGACGCTGTATGCAGGCGGAACTCACCATGGGCAACCTAACCAGCGCGCTGGCGCTGCAATCCGAGGAATCGGCTCTGATCGAGGAACTTCGGTCCGGCTCCGAGGAAGCATTCGCGTGGCTGATCGCGCGCTACCGTCAACCGATCTACTCGCTGCTGGCGCGCACCGTCCAGGACCGCGCCGATGCCGCCGACTTGACCCAGGAAGTCTTCGTGAAGGTTTTCCGAGGGGTGGGCAGCTTTCACGGCGGGTCGTCTTTGCGCACCTGGATATACCGCATAGCTCTGCGCGAGGCCTCGAACCAGCGGCGCTGGTGGACGCGACACAGACAGCAGGAAGTCCCTATCGAGCAGGAGATGCTGGAAGGCGAATGCGGGGCGCCGGTGCGGCTGAAGGATCTGCTGGTGGACCCGGCCGAGTCGCCGTACGAGATGGCGGCGCATGTGCAGACCCGAGTACGGGTGGAGGCGGCCCTGAACGCCGTCCCGGAACCGTTCCGCACCACGCTGATTCTGCGCGATATAGAGGGTTTCGTCTACGAGGAAGTGGCGGCTATGCAGGACGTGAATTTGGGTACCGTTAAGTCGCGTCTGGTGCGCGGACGCGCCATGCTGAAAGCAATTTTGACGGCTCCGGCGGCGCAGACGGGTCGAAGGGAATTCGATATGCCCCTGGGAGAGGAGGCGCGATGAGCTGTTGCGATGCGATGCAAGCGCGATTTTCGGAGTATCTGGACGGTCGCCTGAATGGACGCCAGATGCAGCAGATTGGCGCACATTTGGAACGCTGTCGGGAGTGCGCCGACGAGTGGGCAGAGCTGAAGAGAACGCAATCGTTGCTGGCCGGTCTGGGCCGGGTTCCGGAGCCGGAGGATCTGCTGGCGCGTATTCGCGTGGCCGTCGGCCAGGAGCGGGCGCGCAAGCTCCAGAGTCCATTCCATGCCTGGAATCTGGCCTGGAGAAATACGGTGGGACCGTTCTTGTTCCAGGCCTCGGCAGGTTTTGCCGGCGCGGTGCTGCTGATGGGCACGGTCATCGTTCTGGCCACCATGTTTGCCCAGCCGGAGTCGGCACAGGCCAATTCCGGGGAACCGCTGGGGATGGTCAGCGGCCCCCGACTGCTTTACCTCTCCACGGACGCCGGAGAGAACCGGATCGGCGATGTCTCCGCCCCAGTGGTGATCGAGGCCTATGTCAACGGCTCCGGGCAGGTGTACGACTATCGCATCGTCTCCGGTCCCAGCGACGATGCAACCCGTTCGCAGGTGGAGAACCTGCTGCTGACCAGCCGTTTTGCGCCTGCTCTCCGCTTCGGTCAGCCGGTTCGCGGCTTGGCGGTGCTGTCGTTCTCGGGTGTTTCGGTGCGCGGGTAACACCGCAAGAGAAATGCGGCAACCGGTGGCCAAAGCCATGTTTGGCTCGTGCCAGCCTGGCAGCGGAAATCGCCCTAAAGACTCCGGTTGACGCCATTCGGGGCGGTCAAGGGATCGTTACGCGAGCATTGACGAAAATGCTCTGGGAGATGCCGATTTGGTGAAATCCCAATGACGGCAGGCGCTTGAAGATTCAAGCAGGTGCAAACGGCGGGGTTCAACTGTCGTTCTTGGGGATGGAACCGGCATCTGGCGAACTCGAGCAGTCCCACTGTTCAAGTTCCCACAAAAGCTAAGGATATTCGATCCCTCACTCCTTTTCCGACGAAGCGTGGATTTCACGAACTCATCGGTTCCCGATCCGCAAGGGAGGAACGCTAGCGGCACCGAGCGAGGCGTTATTCGGAGGCGGGCGGCGCGCCAGTACTCAGCGTATGCAGTTCCTTGCCGGGCTTGAAGCGGACGGCTTTTCCGGGGGTAATGCTGACCTCGGTGCCGGTACGGGGGTTGCGGCCGATGCCGGTTTTGCGGGCGCGGACACTGAAGACGCCAAAGCCGCGCAATTCGATGCGCTCACCGGCGGTCAGAGCCTCTTTGAGGCCCGTGAAGACGGTATCGACGGCAGCCTCCGCCTTGGTGCGGGGAAGGCCCGTGCGCTCGATGACCTGATGTACGATGTCTTGCTTAATCAATGGGTAACCTCGCGGCCCAACTGCTATGAATGTACTACGCCTCGCTGCAATGATGCTACAGGTTTTGTTCGGTTTTTTGAACCGGCGGTCTTGGAAGGACGGAAAACCGCGCAATGACGGTATTTCCTGGAACGTATTCCAGGCGATAAACCGAACGAGCGAATGAGTTTGCCGGTTTGGCGATCCTCAGGGAATTGCGACCGCTGGGTAGCCGATGAACCGACCCGGCAAAAAAAGTCGGTGCGATAACCCCATATTTCTATTGTCAACGATACCTCACTTCCGTAATATGGAATATCAAGTCGAAGACAAATTGAAGAAAAGTCCAGAAATTTTTCCTGACAGGCAAACGCTGGTTCGCTAGGGGAGTTGTATGTCCATTTGGAGCGACGGTCGGATCGGGGAGCGAGCCATACAGCACCGGACGATCGAACCGTTCAGCGATATGAAGGTCCGCGCGGGCCGAGTCCGCGATCGCTACTCGGAATTCGTTTGCCCAGGCGCGTTCGGTGGAAAATTTTTGCATTCCCCACGATGTATTGACGATCTGCGTCTGGAAGTCGACCTACGAGCGTTGCGGAACGATTGTGAACGCGACGCCATTCGAGCCGGAATGGGAGGGATTCGCGACCCTGGATATCTCGAATGCCACTCCGCTTCCGGCCAGGGTTTACGCCAACGAAGGGCTGTGCCGGATTCTGTTTTTTCCGCTCCGACCAGGCCCATATATCGGCTACGCCGATGTATGGGCAAGTATCGGGATCAGCAGGGGATCGTGCTTCCCAGGCTCTGAGGTCCGCGGCCACGGTCTCATCTGAACAGGCGCGAGGGTGGAAGATTGCCGTGCGGCGAAGACAGGACTTCACCGCGCGTGGCAGGCTCTCTTGCCGGAAGTGGGGAGTTGCGATTGATGCATTCGATGTCCAGTTCCAAGCCGATTCGCGTTGGATTGATGGCGGACGAACCGGTGCGCATGGCCGGTTTGACCAGCATCTTCGAGGAATGCAGCCAGGGAGGTGGAGCGCCCGTGCTTCCGGTAGCCGTGACCATGAAGGATCTGGCCACCGCCAGGACGCTGGATTACGTGGTAGTGGACCTGAACGCTTCCTCCGACGGATTGGAGACTCTGGAAGCCATTCGACGGCTGCGGCCTAGCCTTCGGCAGATCGTGATCGGACCGGAAGGCAATGACGAACTGGTGATGAATGCCATCGTCGCGGGGGCGCGCGCCTATCTGGACCTTTCGGCCAGCCCGCGGATGGTTCGTCAAGCCATCGACGTAGTGACCAGCGGTTCCATCTGGGCGCCGCGGCGGCTGCTCTCTAAGCTGATCGACCGGCTGCTCGCGTACCCCGACTCCAGCCTTACCAGCTCCAAATCCCACGTCACCGACCGTGAGCGTCAGGTGCTGGAACTGATCCTCAAGGCGAGATCGAACCGCGAGATCGGACGTCAGTTAGGCATCGAGGAGCGCACGGTGAAGGCTCACGTGGGTCGGCTGATGCGCAAGGCGGGCGTGGACAACCGGGTTGAACTCTCGATGCGCGCCTCCAACGGCTCTATGGCAGGAGCCCCATTTCTCGATCGACGGCGGGGCGAGCGTCGCCAGTCGCCCCGCCCGCCGTCGTTACCAAAGGACGAGAAATGTGGGTACTAAAATTCACAATCCCTTTGTACTCTTGTGCGGTATTGAACGCTTCCGACATACTCTCTTCCAGAAACAACGCAGATCTGGGGAAAGGAGTTCCCAGGATGCATGGTATCCATGAAGCCTGGGAACTCCTCTTTTTTAGCAATGTGAACTCAGATTCGGCACATTTAACATCAGCCCTCCCTCCAACGACGAATGCCAACTGGTTGCGGAGCGCCAGGAATGTTACTTTTAGAGAATCGACATGATTACTAAAATCCATACTCCCTTTGTAATCTTGTGCAATATTGACCGCTTCCGACATACTCACTTCCAGAAACAACGCAGATCTGGGGAAAGGAGTTCCCAGGATGCATGACCTCCATGAAGCCTGGGAACTCCTCTTTTTTCGGATTAGGTCAAAAATTATCGTCTACAATACGCCTCCTTCCTACAAACATCGCGTCCAATGATCCATCGGGGAATCAAGATCGGCGATTCCGGTTGTGCCGTACCCCAGCCGCATCGAGAGACGTGAGATTTTTGCCTTAAAATCCGCGCTCCCGTCGATGCGTATCCAGCCTCGATGCTGTAGGCTGATTTTGATGCGCGGTTTCGCGCATTGAACGGGAACGATTGTTGCCCGCCGCGCCAGTCCAACGGCATCTCGTTCTACACCGGAAATCCGCACCGCGGGTACGCGGAAATGGAAAGGATACTCCATGAAGAAGACACTTGCAGCCATCTGCCTCAGTTTCATGCTTCCCAGTTCCGCGTTGGCAGGGTCCACGCGGGAGTCGTTGCAAGACCGCGTCGACTCGGCCAAGAGAGTTCTGGACCAGATATTGGCAGCCGACGACCGCAGCATTCCGATGGATATATTGGAGAAGGCCACCTGCGTCGGGGTGGTTCCCGGGATGATCAAAGGCGCGTTCGTGTGGGGCGCGCAGTACGGACAAGGCGTGGTGACCTGCCGCACAGGCCACGGCTGGAGCGCGCCGGTTTTCATTCGCATGGAGGGCGGCTCGTTCGGCTTCCAGATCGGCGGCCAGTCCACCGATCTGGTGCTGATTGCCGTCAACGAGCGCGGCTTCCAGGACTTGCTCAAGAACAAGTTCAAGATCGGAGGCGACGCCTCCGCCTCGGCGGGGCCTGTCGGCCGCCATACCGAAGCCTCGACGGACTGGAAGATGGGCGCCGAACTGCTCACCTATTCGCGCAGCAAGGGGCTGTTCGCCGGTATCGACCTGGACGGCACCAGCGTGAGCCAAAACAAGGGAGATACTGAGATTTATTATGGCCAGCCCCAGGAATTCCAGTCGGTTCTGAAGGGAGACGTGGCGGTTCCGCCGGGAGCGGTCGAGTTTGTGCGCGATGTGGCGCAATCTTTCGTGGCGGCCAAGAGCCGCCAATAGCGGCTCGACATATGCAGGCGTGAGATGCGGGGGGCGGGCCGAGTTGGCCGCTCCCGCATGGCTTTACGCCGGGAATCCGCTCCGGGCGCTACACTTGATCTTTGCCTTCTTGCGATGCGGGAAACGATCGAATACTGGCTGGCGGTGACCGTGGCGCGCTGCCTGGGCCGCATTCCGCGCGGGTTGGCGCGCATTGCGGCGGGTGTGCTTGCCTACGGCGTCTATCGGTTGATGGGCCGTCTGCGCCGGGTGGGCGAGCGCAACCTTTCGCTAGCTCTCCCGGAGTTATCAAAGACAGAGCGCAAGCGCATCCTGCGCGGGGTTTATCGCCATCTGGGCTGGCAACTGGTCGAGTTCTGCCGCTTGCCTCGTTACACCGTCGAAAACACCCAGGGCTGGCTACGCGCCGAGGGCCTCGAACATTATTTGGCGGCGCGGGCGCGCGGCAAAGGGGTGCTGATCGTCACCGGGCACCTGGGCGCATGGGAGCTTTCCAGCTTTTACCACTCGCTGATGGGCCATCCCATGGGCATGGTCATTCGCCGCCTCGACAACCGGCGGCTGGACGAGTTCGTCAACGCCATCCGCTGTCTGCACGGCAACCGCGTACTGCACAAAGACGACTTCGCCCGCGGCCTGCTGCTGGCCATGCGCAACGGGCAGACGGTCGGCATCCTCATGGACACCAATATGACCCCTCCCCAGGGCGCCTTCGTGGAGTTCTTCGGCAAGCAGGCCTGCGCGGCGACGGGGCTGGCTCACATGGCGCGCAAGACCGGCGCGGCCGTGCTGCCGGGCTTCATGCTGTGGGAGAGGGCGGAGGACCGCTACGTGCTCCACTTCGGAAAGGAGCTGGAGATTCCACGCACCGCGGATGTGGCAGCCGACATTCTGGCGGGAACCCAGCTTTGCACCCAGGCGATCGAGAGCTGGATTCGCCGCTATCCCGACCAATGGCTGTGGATTCATCGCCGCTGGAAGACAAGGCCGGCGGGAGAACCGGGACTCTATGGAAGGAGCGATGGAACCGGCCCGTCATAATGTGCTGGTCGCCCCCTTCTTGCGCCTTGCCTTTGGGCAATGCGGGGAACCATACGATAGCCGCGCGTAGAATGGGGTGTGCGATGAACCGTATTGAATTCCATCGGCTTGCCGAACTCAGACTCGAGGAAGCCAAGGCCCTGCTTGCCGCTCGATTTCCCGAAGGCGCATACTATCTGGCAGGGTATGCGGTTGAGCGCGCCCTTAAGGCTTGCATTGCCCGTAAGACGCAAGAACACGACTTCCCAGATAAGAAGCTAGTGGACAAAAGTTATACGCACGATGTGGGAAAGCTGATTGACGCTGCTGGACTGTCTCTGCTCCTGTCGGCCGCAATTTCCGAGAACGCCGGGATGGAACCCAACTGGAATACCGTTCGGGAATGGTCGGAGCAGAGCAGGTACGATCTTTTCGATGGGAGCAGGGCCGAGAGCATGAAAGAGGCGCAGATGCTGATTCTCGCGATAGAGTCGGCACATGACGGAGTACTGCAATGGATCAAGAAACATTGGTAAGTTTCGACATCGAGAAGGGACGAGAGGTAATCAATGCTCTCGACAGAGCCGGGAATCCTCCCGAAGTGGCGATGTGGGCTATGCTTCCTCAATACGAAACCTGGCGATTCCTGCTCGCGTCAAGCCATATCGACGGATACGTGGATCTGGCCACACAACTGAACAACGCTGGAGTGCATCCCGCTCTACGGCCTTCTATTCTTTTACGAGAAACGAGTGATCCGTTTATTCAAGAACTGCGTAAAAAATACGCTGGCTTGGGGGAGAACATTGGGCAGCACATTGTAAGTGAGCGTTTCGGCAAGCAATACATTGACGAGGCTTACGTCTATCGCATCCGTTGAGACATATTTATTGTACGCGATCGACCTTTCTTCTGCGTCTTGGCCCAAAGTGAAAACCACGGCTCATGAGCCAAATCAATAGCTTGAGGAGGAATGGATGACGCTGGGCGAACTGGTCGAGGCGCTGGGGGGCACTCTGGCTCAGGGAGACCCGCGGTTGCGCCTCGGCGGCGTGAACTTCTCAGCGCAAGCCGCCGGCTCGGAGTTGGTCTTTGCCGAAGAGTCGGCCTCGGCTGCCGAGGCTCTGGCCAGCCGTGCCGGTGCGGTGGTTGTGCGCTCCGGCATTGCCGCGTCCTACCCGCCGGACAAAGCCGTCGTCGAAACCAAACAGCCGCGTCTCTGGTTTGCCCGCGCCGCTCAGCTCCTGAGTTCTTGCGTATCGAGCAAGGAGGTTCACCCTACTGCCGCGGTCGCCAGTACAGCTGTGCTGGATGAGGGCGTGACAGTCGGCCCGATGGCTGTCGTCGGAGAAGATGCGCAGATCGGCGCAGGCACTCGCATCGAAGCGGGCGCGGTGGTTGGCCAAGGGGTTTGCATCGGCGAGAACTGCCGCATCCACCCGCGCGCGGTGATTTATCCGGGAACCACGCTGGGCAACCGGGTCGTGGTTCATTCCGGAGCGGTGCTGGGCGCGGACGGCTTCGGCTATGTCCGCGATTCCGCCACCGGCGCGTACACTCAGTTTCCGCAGCAGGGAACGCTGCGGATCGAGGACGATGTGGAGATCGGCGCCAACTCGACCATCGACCGGGGTGCGCTGAAGCAGACGAAGATCGGACGGGGCACGAAGATCGACAATCTGGTTCACATCGGCCACAACTGCCAGATCGGCGAGGACGTGATTCTGGTCGCCCTTACCGGCATCTCCGGTTCCTGCACGGTGGGGAACGGGGCGGTGATTGCCGGGCAGGTGGGCATCGGCGATCACGCGCACATCGGCCCCGGAGTGATCCTGGGCGGGCAAGCCGGGGTTCTGAGCGGCAAGACCGTCACCAACGATGGGCTGAAGCCTGGGACGGTTCTGTGGGGCACTCCGGCGCGCCCGTTGATGCAGGTGTTGAAGGAACTGGCGGTGTTGGCGCGGCTGGCCAAAGGACGGGGAATACGAAGTAGGGAACGGGGATCGGGAGATGGCTAATAGGCCGGAGCGGAACCTTCGCACCCAATGGGGAAATCGACGCCAATCATTCAGAATCGATGCCAATCGCGTTTTCCACAAGAAAAAAGAGAAGACTGGCAACTTTTCTCGTCCTTGCGCATCATACTAAGCAACAAGCAGAGGCCCTTCAGAAACTTCCCCCATCCCGCAAGAGGTGCAAATTCCTTTTGACGGCCTTGCAGTTACTCCTCCCATTTCCCCTCACGGACCCCTACCTCCAATGCCTCTCAAGCGGGCCTGCCGGAAGGCAGGCCCATCTGCTTGCAGGCGGATGGCGGGTGCCAAGTCCGCATCGGCCGCCGGATACAATCGAAGCGAGATGCCATCCTCCACCACCCAAAACGTCCATCCCGCGTCGCATCCTGAAGACCGTCGGAGATCGACTTTGCCAATCCAGGCAATCGACGAGTTGTTCGCGCTTGCGGGATTGGTCCGAAACCGGCGCGGAATGGCTGGTACCGCCGAGGCGGCGCGCATGGAGCGCTGCATACAGGATGAGTTGCGGCAACCCGTGCCCGAGCCGCGCGTAGCTCCCAACGGCGCGGTCTGGCTGTCCGTTCCTGGCTGGCAAAATCCGGGCCGCGCGAATCTCGACTGGCTCCAGTGCGGCTTCAGCACACGGCAGGGCGGCGAAAGCCGCGCCTACTGCGCCGACGGTGCTCCTGGTGAGCTGAATCTTGGCTTTACGGCTGAGGATGACCGGCAAACCGTGCTCGGCAACCGTCGCCTCTTTGTCCAGGCGCTTGCCGGCGATCCGGGCACACCGCTGGCGACCCTGAGCCAGATTCACTCCAACGCTCTGGCGGTTGTCGGCCGCGGCGACGGTGCTTTGTCGCCGGGGTGGAACGCCGACGGCATGATGACCGACAGACCGGGCCTACTGCTCGGCATCCTGACCGCCGACTGCATCCCGGTGCTGGTGGCCGACCGCAAGCGCCGCGCGGTAGCCGCCTTTCACGCCGGCTGGCGAGGGACGGTGCGGCGCATCGTCGAAAGCGGCATCGGACGCATGAGGCTGGAATACGGCTCCCGGCCGGAAGATTTGATCGCCGCCATCGGTCCCGGCATCGGCCCCTGCTGTTACGCTGTGGGCGAAGAGTTGCTCTCCGCCTTCGAATCCCAGTTTTCCTATGCGCGGGAACTTTTCCGCGAGGTCTTCGACAGCGATCCGGTGCGGACCAAGTACCCGATGCTGTTCCTTACCCAGCGCGCTCCCGGCCATTCTTGCATCGGACCCAGCCTGCATCTGAATCTGGCGGAGGCCAACCGTCGTCAATTGTTGGCTGCCGGCCTCAAGCCGCGCGCAATCCAAGCGGTGGGCGGCTGCACAAGCTGCCGGCCGGAGCTGTTCTTCTCCCATCGCGCATCGGGCGGCCGCGCCGGACGCATGATGAGCGCGATCGGCATTCGCAAGGCCGGTCCGGTGCACCATGCGCCACCCAACGAGCAAGTTGACTGACAGATCGTCCCCGCTGCACTGAGCGAGACGATCGAGACTCGTGCATACGCACCCTTCGCCAAAAAAGGCGAAGATGGGTACCCGGTTGCCGTGATCGCCGATTGCACAATTGATGGACTTATGCGGGTGGCTGATTGACTTATGCGGGCGCCGGGAACGATATGAAATCCTTTCGGCGAATCCAGCGGGTGGCAGCGATCTCCGGGCAGAGCGACAATGCTGAAAGAACGCTGTCCGAACCGTCTGTCAACCGGATGGCAATGACATTTTTCGGTGGTGGCATAAGTTGCCTGAGCGGTTTGGACCACCGCAATGCGCCCGGGCCGAACGCTCCGTCTTGAAGCCCTGTGAGCGTTCTTGCTCAGACTTGTGAATGTTTCTTGTCTAACGTGAGAGATACCTTGTGCGCCTTAGTGCGCGGAAAGAAAGTGACGCTGCGCATGGGTAGAAAAGGTGTGACGCATGAAGAAGCTAATGACTTTGATGGCAGTGCTCGGGGTAACGAGCATCGGCTGGGCGGGGACGACTCGCGAGAACGTGCAGGATCGGTTGGACAACTCGGGCAGAGTGCTGCACGAGATCATGGATGCGCCGGACAGAGGCATTCCTGAAGAGGTTCTCGAACACGCCAAGTGCATAGCGGTCGTGCCCCATATGATGAAGGCCGGTCTGGTCTTTGGCGCGGACAACGGGAAGGGCGTTGCCACCTGTCGCACCGCGGATGGCTGGAGCGCGCCGGCATTCTTCGACATTACCGGCGCCAGTTGGGGATTTCAGATCGGCATCGAAGGCGTCGATCTAGTTCTCATCATCCAGAACGACAGAGGAATGCAGCGTCTTCTTGGCAGTCACTTCGAACTGGGCGCCGACGCCTCCGTGGCCGCCGGACCGGTTGGGCGTCATGCCTCGGCCGATACCGACTGGAAGCTGGATACCGAAGTTCTTACCTACTCGCGCGCCAAAGGACTCTTTGCGGGAATCTCGCTGGCTGGGTCGGCGATTCGCCGCGACGAGGACGCAACCGACGCCATCTATGGACGCGACCATTCGACGCGCGCCATCCTGCGTGGAGAAGTAGCCGTGCCGGAGTCGGCGAATAGGTTCCTCGAAGCTGTCAGAGGCGCCAAGGCGCGGGCGATAGCTTCCAACTGACAACCGATATGCCAAGTTCCGTGGGCTTTCGGAATCCGCTAGGATTTTGGGAAGCCCGGAGCTTCGAGAGGGGGAATTCATGCTTTGGACAATCTTTGTGGTTCTCGCGGTGCTGTGGCTTCTGGGCTTCAGCCTTCACATCGGAGGCGCTCTCATCCATCTGCTGATTGTAGCTGCGGTCATCGTGCTTATATTCAATCTGCTTTCGGGAAGCAGGCGAGGTTGGGGCTGGTAATGCGAACCTGAGCAAGGCGGTTCCTGTTGTTCGGACACTCTTGCCGATTCTTCAGTGAAATTTCCGTATTGGGTTTAGGCTGCCTGAGGTTCTCGCAGGCGGTTGAAGTCTACTCGGTCCGCGACCATGCGTTGTCCCGGCGTTGATCGGCCGACAGGGTCGCTTCATAGCATTCAGATACCGGTCGGTGAAGCGGAGGCGGGCACTGCTGGAGAGAGACCCGCAAAGGAATAGCCGGGGGCTGGAACAAATTCAGCGACGACGAGCGCCGGGAGCGGGCATAGCTGCCACTCCCGGCCTGTTCTTTCAGCGCTGGCATAGATAGATTTCCCATGCCTTGAAAGACTCGCCCACCAAGTTGCCGTCGAGCGGCATTTATGTTCTGAATTCTCAAACCGTCCACAAATTCCGACGGCAAGGCGATCGCTCAGGCTGCCTTGGAATCTGGCAGGCGGTTGAGGCAGGCTTGATCGGGCGTCAACCTATCGAGGCTGGAGTGCGGCCCAATGGAGTTATATACCTCTATGTAGAGATCGACCGGATTCCGGTCTCCGCACGGCAGTGTGGCGGAGAGCGTACCATACGCGAGCTTCAAGAACCGTCGACGGACAGCGGCGAGCGGTCTTTGAGGCCCCGGTTTTCTCAATACAGGCCTTATGCCGTAGACTTCATAACACGGATGCGAGAACACATTGAAAAGCTCGTGAAGCTGCAAGTTGTGGAGTTGGAGCGCGCCCGGCTGACCCAAGTCGAGCGCGCTTTGCCGACTGAAATCGCGCAGGCCGAAGCCGCGCTGGCGGCCGCGGAGCGTCTGGCCGCCGACGGCTCGGATGCTTTGAGCCGCGAGGACTCGTTGCGCACCCGCCTGGAACGGGAGATCGGCGGTCATCGCCAGAAGGTCGCCCGCCTCCGGGCGCAACTGGATTCGGTAACGACTCCCGCTCAGGCCGATGCCATCGAGCACGAGGTTCGGTTTGCGGAGGCGGAGATTGAGCGGCTGGAGAACGAGGAGTTTGCCAGCCTGGAGCGCACGGAAGCGCAAGAGGTGGGGCTGGGTACGGCGCGCACCCAGGTGGAGTCGCTGGCCTCCGCGCTGGAGAAGACGAAGACCCGCGTCGCGCTTCGCCGCCAGGAACTGCATAGCGAGCGGACTGTCCTGAACGGCGAAGGTGAAGCCCTGCGCAAGGAGATTGCGCCGGAGTGGCTGACGCGCTTCGACCGGCTAACCAGTTCGCGGGGCATCGGGCTGGTACGCGCGGAGAATCAGCAGTGCAACGGATGCCGGATGGGGGTGCGGCCGCAAACATGGAATCAGCTCCGCGAGGGCGAACTGCTGACCTGCGACAGTTGCGGCCGCCTGCTCTACTGGGATCCGGCGATGAGTCCGGCGCCCAGTCCGCCGCAGCCCGCAAGCTCTCCCAAACCGAGAATCTCCAAATTCCGGGCGGGGGATTGAGGCTTTCCAGTCGTTCCCTGTTAATCTTTCTTTGAGGGAGCGAGGAAAACGAATTTCCTCGGAGATCAGGAGTTAGCATTGCGGCGCATCTGCGTGGATATGGATGAGGTGATGGCGGATACGCTCGCCGAACATCTGCGCCGCTACAATCGGACTTTCGACGAAGAGATAACTCCTCAAGACCTGGCGGGAAAGGGTCTCTGGGAGGTAACTCCGCTCGATAGGCAGCAACAGCTTCGCGCCTTTCTGGATGCCGAAGATTTTTTTGAGGACTTGGCTCTGATGCCCGACGCGCAAGAGGTTCTGAAGAGCCTCTGCGGACGGTTCGAGATATTCATCGCCACCCAGGCAATGACCGTGCCCAACTCACTCGGCCCCAAGTACAGATGGCTGCAGCGGCACTTTCCGTTCATTCCACCGACGCATTACGTCTTCTGCGGCAACAAGAGCATCCTTCGCGCCGATTATCTGATCGACGACCTGCCGCGCAATCTACTGCGCTTTGAAGGACAGGGAATCCTGTACACCGCACCGCACAATCTGTCCGCCAAGGGGTTCGTCCGCGTCGACAACTGGCAAGCGGCGGCGGAATACTTCTCGACGCAGCCGGACTAACCGGCCACTCCGTCCGCTCTCGGGAATCCCGCGGTCTGAGACTTCGTCGCGCGGAGCGGCACTGACTGCGGCGGCAGATGCATGGTTACGATGATCGCTTCGGCGGGTTTTTCGCCCGCGCACTGGTAGGAGTGGGGAGTGCCTGCGTCGAAGTAAACCGCGTCGCCGGCTTCTAGCGTACACTCCCGCTCACCGTGGCGCAGAGCAAGTTTGCCGGTCAACAGGTACAGAAACTCCGAACCTGTGTGCAGATGCGCGCGAGGTTCCTGGTTCCCGGCCAGGGGCAAAAACTCGGCGAAGTAAGGATCCATGGGGCGGTCGGGGACCAGATAGCCCAGGCTCTCAAAATAATAGGAAGGAAACTCGACTCCGGTTTGCGGCATTCTAACTCGATCGCTGCGGCGGTGAATGCGGAAGATCGAGCTAGGCTCGGTCTCGAAGAAATAGGATATATCCTTCGAGAAGACCATCGCAATTCGCGCCAGGTTGCGCAATGTCGGGACGACCCGCCCTGTTTCCAGTTGGGAGAGAAAACTGGCGGAAAGCCCTGCGTACCTCCCCAACTCCACCAAACCCATCGATTTCTTGAGGCGCAGTCGCTTGATTCGTTCGCCGATGCGCTTCTCGGCAATAAAGCGCTCCGCGGTCTCTGGATCCAACTGATTCTTTTGCGTCTCTTCGCTGTGAAAAACGACCGAATCGCTCATGCAACGCTCCCGCCTCAATTAGAATGCCGCGCGAGTTGAATTTTGTCCACATCAAAATTGTTTATCGCTTTGCCAAAGCAGATTGAGAGCGGTGCAACCGGAAAATAGAGAGCGAAAGATGCAGGACGGCTTCTTTGCGGCTGCTCAGTCGCTATTGCAGTCCGCCGAAGATTGAGTCGTTTTCCGATGGAATTGAGTTTGGGCTCATTCATCGAAAACCATCCGAAGTCGCTCTTCTCAATATGTTTGCGGGGCGGCTATAACCGTGCACTGCGGAACGCACATGACCATCTGTTTGGAGGATACCTCTCGCTCTCAGTATGCGATGCGAGGGCGGCAGGCTATCTTCGGCAAGGGCGAAAAGTCTGCGGCAGCGAACGCCCGATCAGGAGGGAAGCTGGAGCCAAGTCGATATTTATCTTCACAAAAACGCGGAGCGGGGATTCGCGGAGGCCCGGGAAGCGCCTTACGCCACGGCGCTGGGCACAGCCTGCTCCTCTGCTTCCAGCCTGCTGCCCACCTCGGCGGCGGCCTGCGCCAGTACCCGGTGATGAATGGTGAACAGGGCCAGTTCGAGCCGGTCGCTGACCCCGGTTTTGTCGTACACCGAGCGGAGATAGTTTTTGATGACCTGCTCGGTGGTCTTCAGACGACTGGCGATCTCTCGGTTCTTGCAACCCTGCACGATGAGGGCCACGATGCGCATCTCCTTGGGGGTGAGGCGGTCGCGGACGCGGGTGCCCACCATATCCTCTTCGGGAGATTCGGACACCGCCAGTTGCGGGGGGATCCAGGTCTCGCCCGCGGCCACGCGACGAACGCACTCGACCAGGGTCTGGCCGGCGACGCTGCGAAAGACCACGCCGCGAAAACCCTGCTGCAGATAGGAACCGACCGCTTCGTTATTCTCGGCAATCACGATGCCGCGGCTGTTGGTGGCCTCCAACAGGCTGTGCAGGCGAACCATATCCGGCCGCAACGAGGCGGCAAACAGAACGATCGAGCCGGGAAAGGTGGTGATGGCGTGCTGCATACGTTCCAGGTCCGCGCATTGCGCGATGATCCGCAAATCCTCGTCCATGGCCAGAACTTTGGCCGTCCCCGCGCGAAAGATGGCCTGTGAATCTGCCAGAATGACTTTATTCATTGTGTGCGCCCCAACCGCGGTATACCCCAACCGATAAATTCAAACCCGCCAACCTGCATCCACGCCCTGCCGGAATCGGCAAATCAAGTTTCGGCAACCGCTTCCGCTTCTTTTGGCACTATCGGCAAAACAGCGCAAACCCTGGAACTGTCTCGATCCGGCACACTCAGAATCGTGCTTGGCGCCATTGCGTCTATCCACGATAAAATCGTCTTGCTGGAACGTTCTAATGAAAGGAATTTTCCTGCCAATGAGATTACACCCTCATGGCGCGTACGGTCACGAAAAATCGGCAAATATCCTCGACTCGCCTTCGTTGGTGTGTGCGACGATGGTGACTCGGATCCATCTGGCTGTCGGTGTTCCCGGTCACCGCGCATGAATCGCTCCGGCGGCGCTCTTCCTTTCGGCAGGGGAAACGCCGGTATCCGTGCAACGGGGCGGATCGTCCGCAGCCGCTGGAACGGGCATACAACCCTCTTTATTGCTATCATGGCGGGGTGAACGGCGGCCTTCCAATCTCCGCAACGCGCGCCTTGGCAACCGTATTTCTGGATCGGGACGGCGTCATCAACGAAAAGATGGCGGAGGGACGCTACGTCACTTCCTGGAGCGAATTCAAGGTGCTCCCCGGCGTTCCCCAAGCCATCGCGCGGTTAAACCGGGCCGGGTTGCGGGTGGCGGTGGTTACCAACCAGCGATGTGTGGCCCTGGGACTTTGCACGGCGGGGGATGTGCGAGAGCTCCACTCAGCGTTCCAGCGCCTCCTGAACCGTTACGGCGCTCATGTGGACGGGTTCTATTTCTGTCCTCACGACAAGAGTGAATGCAACTGCCGCAAACCGCTGGCAGGGCTTTTTGAACAGGCCGCCGCGCAATTTCCCGAAATCTCCGCCGGGAGCAGTGCGATGATCGGCGACTCGCTCTCGGACATCGAATTTGGCCGCCGTCTGGGTATGCTGACGGTCTTGATCGACGGCGACCCCGAACGGCGAAAACCCGGCTGGCAAGCCGCCGCCGCGTTGGCCGAGTTGCGCTTTGCATCTTTGGCCGAGGCCATCGATGGTCTCTTGTGACCGGAAGTCTTCTTTCCCGCATCGGCAGTCTGTTCCCGATGCTCCCGACGAAACTGTGGAAAGCCGATGCTGAGCGACGTTACCAGTCTGTGACAGATGTCCAAAACTCCGAAAACCTTACCTTCGGGGCTGAAGCCAACACTCATTCCACGGCATTTATGGCACGACTAACGTCTTGCCCTTTCAAGTCCCGACTTTCGCCACCGACTGTTACGGCAGCTTGAAGGCCTTGACGGCGATGGCGTCGGGGCCGTGGCCGGTGGGGAGGATGGTGAACAACGAGTGAGTGGAGGCGCGGACCACGGACAGGTCGGAGGAGCGGGTATCGACGACAAAGAGCAGGTGGCCGGCCGCGGAAAAGGCCAGCGCCGAGGGGCCGTCGCCGACCTGGATCGAACCGGTGCGCTTGCCGTCTTCGATGGAGTAGACTGTGACCTCCTGGGAGTGGAGATTGGCGACGTAGAGCAGGGAATTGTCGCGCGAGACCAGACCGCGGACGGGGAACGATCCCATCAGGTAGGCGCCGCCCACGTCGTCGGTGGTGGTGACCACCTCGGAGATCGAGTCGGAGAGCGAGTTCAATGCGAACACTTCGCCGCCGTCCGGCTTGAGGGCCAACTGCGCGGGGGCGCGGCCCACGTCGAGGAGAGCCTCCAGACGATCGGGCTGGGCGGGATGGCTTTCAGCGCGGGCCAGGGCTACGGCCATGATCTGGTGACCGGCGGAGCAGGCTGCGAAGACCTTCGAGGAGTCGGGGAGAATGACCGCGTCGGCCGCGCCGGGGCAACCGGCGAAGACCTGGCGGATGCGCCGCGCGGCCGGATCGATGAGGCTTACGGAGTTTCCGCGGCGATTGGCAACGGCCAGAGTCTTGCCGTCAGGAGAGAGGCGGACGGCGACCGGCTCATCGCCGGCGCCGATCTCGGCGATTTCGCGGCGGGCCTTAAGGTCGAGGACGGAGATGGAGTTGGAGCCGGAGTTGGCCACGTAAGCCAGCGTTCCGTCAGCGGAGAGATCGATGGAGACCGGCTGGCGCTGGACCGGGATGGTGGCCGCGACGGCGTTGCTTTCCGCATCGATGACGGAGACGGAACCCCGCCCGTCCGCGGTGCCGGAGTTGAGCACGTAGACTTCGTTGCGGGTGGGGCTGGCAAGGACGGCAACCGGGTTCTGTCCCACGGCCACTTCGCGGTCCAGGCGCACATTCACCACATCGAAGACCGAGACGGTGGCGCTGCCGCCGTTGGTCACGTATGCATACTCGCGGTAGTTGGGTGGATACTGCGGGAAGTCGTGGGAACGGCAGGCGGCGAGGGCGAGCAGGGGGAAGACGAAGAGAATGGAGAGGTGCCGCGGGTTCATGGAAGAAGGCCTGTCCAAGTCTAACGGCTGGGACTGGCAAGGGCAATCTCCGCGCCGGCCGCGCCGCGGATTTGGGGTCATGTGTTTTTATGCGTGGCAGCCGAATCGGACCAAAGCGTTGGTTCTACTCCATCAGCGCAAATGGGGCGTAGGAGGACTCGGAGAGCACGGGATAAGGCGCTTTTCTCCTTCCGCTTGCCGGCAGCGGCGGGCACGGCGCTCTTGCGCGGCTTGAGGAGGCGGGCGACACGTCGCGCAAGTCGCAGAATGGCCAGGATAAAGACGGCGGCGGCGGGCGGCTCCATCTCTCTCCGTCTGGTGGGATGATTGGCAATGGATTCGGCGGCTTCCCGCTCGATCTCTTTTTCCTGCTCGAGGGCGGCTTGCATATGCGCCGCGCCCAGATTGGCCAGATACCCGGATTCGTCCATGCTGCGCCGCTGCCTCGCCGCCTCCGCAAGTTTTTCGTAGCGGGCCGCTTCCCGGCGGTGATAGGCAACGATTTCGCCGTAATTGGTGGGCATGGAGGCTCCTTGCCTTCCGGTATGCCGGAAGGGGCTGGCGCAAGGTTCGTATCTTTGCAATTGAATTATCGGCAGAATTTGAAAACTCTGAAGTTGGAAGATGTTTTGGGGTGGGAACAGACGAGACACGGCAGCCGCAGGTTGGAATGCGGAGCGCGCGGCGATTGGTAGATTTTTAGCGCGGGTTGCGAACCGAGCGCGCGGCATCGCGCTTTTGCGATCTCCATTTCAAGCCCAATCAGTCCAGATGGCCCATGTTTCCCTAGGTCCGAAAATCCGGATACGGTGCACCTGGGAAATCTACAGAAGATTTAGGACTTGACTCAAGACGGGAGATCGCGGATAGAATGTCTCGATGAAAAAATCCCAAAGAGGAGCAAAAAATGGCAAATGTTTGGGGGCCAAGAGCCAACGGCGAAGACGGCGTGATGACGAGAGATGAAATCGTCGCCCATTTGTATACAGTGTCAGAATTGGTTAACGACGGTCGTAAGGGGCCAAACACCAAGGCGTTCGAAAAGGCCGCAGACTTTATGATGGGACATGACCATAAAGGCGGTGGAACCAAGTATCTATTCGAAAATAAGGTGGTCTTCCACACTTCTGAAAATCATGGAGAAGCTACTGTGTTCTTCGCCTATTATGGTGACGGCGATATCGAAATCCTCAGGGTTGGTAAGCACTCGGGGAAGAAAAATGAAAAGGCAACTTATACGTTCGCTCGTAACAAGGAATGGGCACCGAAATGGAGACCAAAAATGAAGGTGGACGGGATACTCTGCGAGGTGAAACAAATCAGCTTGTAATCGGCGCGTGGAGTATTTTCGCTTTCATAAGCTCTGAGTTCGATGTTACACGGACCCGAAAATCCCGACCTGGAGCACCCGGCAGGCTGAAATGCGGAGAGGCCGGGACGCGCGGCGGCTGGGCGATTTTCAGTGCGGGTTGCGGGCCGAGCGGGCTGCATCGCGTTTTTGCGCGCGCCACTTGAGGCCCAGCCAAGCCAGATAGCCCAGTTGAATGGCCCAGGTGATGGAGTAGGCGGCAACGACGAACTGGTGGTCGAGAATGGCTCTTGTGTCCATTTTTATCTCCGTTTAGGACAGCTTTCTTTCCTGCGGTCAGGCATTTGAAGGTTCGTCGAGGGCGGCCTGCGCTTCCTGGGCGGCGAATCTCTGCTGCTGGCGCTCGACGCGGTAGCGCAGAACGAGAATGAGCAGGCCCCAGGCGAGCCAGGCGAGGACATTCCAGAGAAAGGCGTGGAACATGGCCGGGTCCAGGCCGGAGTTTTCTGACTTTCCGGGGCCCATCACTGGGGTGGGGTGCTGGGTCCGCCACCATTGGTTGGACATATAGACGATCGGCACGTCGAGGGCGCCGAAGATGCCGAGGACGGCGGCCAAGGTCTGGACTTGCGGTCCGGCGGCAAAGCGGCGCAGCAGCAGGTAGCTGACGTAAATGAGCCAGAGGATCAATGTGGTGGTGAGACGCGCGTCCCAGGTCCACCAGATGCCCCAGGCGCGGCGGCCCCAAAGCGGCCCGGTGATGAG
>CAZMHC010000047.1:0-22183 GCA_964565955.1 uncultured Occallatibacter sp. | reverse complement strand
GAGCCGAGACAGTCAAGTTACAGTAGGCACACCCCAAAGTAATGTGCCGAGCGCGATCAAACGCCTCGGACGAAGCGCGGTCCATGAAAAGAAGCGGATTCCAAACCTTGAGAGAGATCGGCTCTGAAGAAGGGCGCGTACCGCTTTCGTCGCGGGAGCGAAGCCTCGCCGGACCTGTCGACAAAAGGACTGCGGCGCCTCAGATGAGGCGGCGGCGAAAGAGTTCGTCCTTTTCTCGGCGGGGACAATTCGAGCATTCCAGGCAACAGACAAGCAAGACCGCCACGCCCGCCGTTACCACAATGGCAAGCACACTTCCGTTTGCCGCAAACCAATGAAGTAGACCGTTCATTCTCAAGGACCACATAACTTATACTCCAAAACCTCCAAGAACATTGCCATGGAAGCTCGATTCCGACGGGAATCGTCGCGCTTTGGAGCGCCGGAAGGCCGACGCACACAGTGTATCATCGGCGGAAATTCTTTGTCACCCTTGATTTTAGGAGAATAAAAAGGGAATATAGAAGCGCAATGGTCAACTGTCCCAATTTGGAGCGGAGCACGGCGCTGAACTGGCTGTTCGTGGATATGAACTCCTACTTCGCGTCTGTGGAGCAGGATGCGCGGCCCGAGTTGCGCGGCCGCCCGGTCGGCATCGTGCCCATGATGGCGGATACAACCTGTTGCATTGCAGCCAGTTACGAGGCCAAGGCCTATGGAGTGAAGACCGGAACCCTGGTGTCCGACGCCAAGCGGATTTGCCCTGGGCTGGCGCTGGTCGAGGCGCGCCACGAACTTTATATCGACTATCATCGCCGCATCGTTGAGGCGGTGGAAAGCTGTCTGCCAGTGACTGCCGTGCTTTCGGTGGATGAGATGGTCTGCCGGCTGATGGGCCGCGAACGCCCGCTGGCGGCCGCGCTGGAGATGGGGCGGCGGGTGAAGGCGCGAATTCTGGAGCGGGTCGGCCCCATGATTCGCAGCTCTGTGGGTCTAGCCACCAACCGCTATTTGGCCAAGGTAGCCGGCGAGATGGAAAAGCCGGACGGGCTGGTGGCGCTGCCGTTTGACATACTGCCGCAAGCGCTGCGCCAGCTTGCGCTGCGCGACCTTCCGGGGATTGGCGCGCGCATAGAGAAGCGGCTGAACGAACGGGGCATCCGGACGATGGACGACCTGCTTTCGCTGGACTGCGAAAAGGCGGGGCAGGCGTGGGGTTCGGTGTGGGGCGAGCGGCTGTGGCACTGGCTGCGCGGCGAAGACTTCGATATGGACGAGACGGAGCATCTGAAATCGCTGAGCCACCAGCACGTGCTGGCGCCGGAGATGCGCACCCCGGAGAAGGCCTGGGCGGTGGCCCACAAGCTGCTGCACAAGGCGGCGATTCGGCTGCGGGCGGGCGAATTATGGGCCGGCAGCATGGGGCTGGCCATCGGCTTTGCGCTTCCGCGCGAGGAAAAGCGCCCGGCTAACCCTGGTGGCGAATATCTGTCGCCGGGAAGCACGAGCCGCTTCGGCGCGCCGAGGCGGGGATGGAAGAGCGAGATTCGCCTTTGCGAGTGCCGGGACGATCGGACGCTGATTGCCGCGTTGCAGCGATTGTGGTCTTCGCGGCCGTCGGGGCCGCGGTTCGAGCGTCCGTATTACATCGCCGTGCATCTGAACGGGCTGGTGCCGGACCGCTTGCACTCGCTGAACCTCTTCGACGCGCAGGAGAACGAACGGCAACTGACACAACTGCAAGCGAGCATGGACGCGCTGAACGGCAAGTACGGGTTGAGTACGCTGGCGCCGGCGGCCATGCTGACCGCCTTCAAAGCCGCGCCCACGCGCATCGCATTCCACGGCATTCCGGATTCCGTTTTGATCGGAAAGAAGGGCTAGTTCGCCAAGCCTGTGCGATATGATCCTCGAAGGAGCGTGCGAGGCGTTTTTTTGCGTCGCTGCCCCTGCTTACGCAGTCACATATTCCAAGCGCAGTGAACACAGCAAAGATCGAATGAGGTGCATCGCGTTGAAACGCATTGTGTGGATGGGCTGTTGCGTTCTGGCCGGGCTGTTGACAACCGGATGCCAGAAGAAGCCGGCGGTGGCGGCGGCAGGCGCGGGTATGCAGGGATTTCCGGTGCAGACGGCGCCGGTGAGCCTTGCGCCCGTGCCCCAGAGCAGCGAGTACGTTGCCACTGTGAAGTCGCGGCGCTCGGCGACTCTTGAGCCGCAGGTACAGGGGATGCTCACGGAGATTCGGGTCCATTCGGGCGATCGCGTGAAGGCCGGCCAGGTGTTGATGGAGATCGACCCGCGCCTGCAGATGGCGACTGTCGCCTCGGCGCGCGCCACCGAGCGCCAGAAGAAGGCCGTCTTCGATTACAACGAGGTCGAGGCCGAGCGGCAGCGCAAGCTCTTCGAGGCCGGGGTGACCAGCCACGACGCTTGGGATCAAGCGCGGCAGTCCTACGACAACTCCAAGGCCGATTACGAGTCGGCGGTGGAGTTGCGCAAGACCCAGGAAGAGCAACTGGCTTACTATACGATTCGCGCCCCGTTCGACGGCGTGGCGGGCGACGTTCCGGTTCACGTGGGCGATTTCGTCTCGCCCCTCAGTTCCCCAGTCAGCATCCTGACCACGGTGGACGAGAACAAGGATATGGAGGCGTATATCTACGTTCCCACGGAGCGCTCCGCGCAAGCGCGCCAGGGATTGAACGTGGAGCTGATGGACACCAGCGGCAAGTTGATAGAAAAGACCAAGATCGACTTTTTGTCGCCGCAGGTGGATAGCACGATGCAAGGAATCCTGTTGAAGGCGCCGGTGCATACCGCGCCCGAAAAACTGCGCACGGCGCAGATGATCAAGGCACGCATTGTGTGGAGCACCGCGCCGATGGCGGTGATTCCGGTGCTGGCGGTGGTGCGGCAGGGCGGGCAGAGCTTCGTCTTCGTGGCGCAACAGCAAAACGGCCACTTTGTGGCTCACCAGACGGCGGTGGCGCTGGGCGAGACCGTGGGCAACACTTACTCCGTCACCTCCGGGCTGAAAGCCGGCGACCGGGTGATCGTCTCCGGCACTCAGTTCCTGGTGAACGATATGCCGGTTCTTCCGATGGGCGGCTGAGTCCTTTCAAGACCGGCGCCGCGCTCTCCGAGTTTTACCCCTTGCAACTCACGAGGAAGGAAGGCACTCTTGTTTGTCGATTTCTTCATTCATCGGCCCGTCTTTGCCACCGTCTGCGCGCTTCTGATCATTCTGGCCGGGGCGGTGTGCATCCCCAACCTGCCTATCGCCATGTATCCCACCCTGGCGCCGCCTCAGGTGGAAGTGGACTGCAACTATGTGGGCGCCAACGCCGATACCGTCGAGAAGGCGGTCACTATTCCTCTCGAAGAGTCCATCAACGGCGTCGAGGGAATGCGCTACATCAGTTCGTCGAGCACCAACAGCGGTTCAAGTTCGATCACCGCGACCTTCAAGACCGGCTACGATCTGTCGATCGCCGCCGTGGATGTGCAGAATCGCGTGGCCAGCGTGGAGGGCCGCTTGCCCGCGGCGGTGAACTCGACCGGCATAAGCATCACCAAGAGCAACAGCAACTTCGTCTTCGGCGCGGGCTTCTTCACCCGCGACGGACGCTATTCGAGCGAGTTCATCTCCAACTATCTCGATGTTTACGTGAAGGATGCGCTCAAGCGCGTGCCGGGCGTGGGCGATGTGATCATCTTCGGCGAACGCAAGTACGCCATGCGCGTTTGGCTGGACCCGGCGCGGCTGGCGACCCGCGGCCTCACCGCCTCTGACGTGGTGAACGCCCTGATCGAGCAGAACGTCGAGATTCCCGCCGGGCAGCTTGGCCAGCCGCCATCGGATTCGACGCAAGCCTTTCAGATTCCGGTGCGCGTGGTGGGCAGGCTCACCAGTCCCGTCGAGTTCGACAACATCATCGTCAAGAACTCCGCCAACGGTCTGGTGCTGCTCAAGGACGTGGGCCACTCGGCGGTGGGAGCCGAGGACTACAGCACATTGCTGAAATACAACGGGCATGAAGCGCTGGGCATCGGCGTGGAGCAACTCTCGAACGCCAACGCGCTGGAGGTGGACTCCCAGGCCCGGGCCGCCTTGCTGGAGCTTTCCAAGAGCTTTCCTCCCGGCCTCGAATACGCCATAGCCTTCGACTCGACGACAGTGGTCGGCGACTCGATCCGCGAAGTTCTTGTCACTCTGGCTGAAGCCATTTTTATCGTCATCGCCGTCATATTCCTCTTCCTTCTCGACTGGCGCGCGACCATCATTCCCGCCGTCACCATTCCCGTTTCGCTAATTGGAACCTTCGCGTTCATCAAGCTCTTCGGTTTCTCCATCAACTCGCTCACCCTCTTCGGCATAACTCTGGCCACGGGACTGGTCGTGGACGACGCCATCGTGGTGATCGAAAACGTGCAGCGCCACATTGCCATGGAGCGATCCGACCCGCATGAAGCCACTTCGCGGGCCATGGGGGAAGTTACAAGCGCGGTGATTGCCACATCGCTGGTGCTGATCGCGGTCTTCGTGCCGGTCTCCTTCTTTCCCGGAACCACCGGCATTCTCTACCGCCAATTTTCGTTGACCATCGCTTTCGCCATTGCCATCTCGGCCTTCAATGCGCTGACACTATCGCCGGCTCTTTCGGCGCTGTTTCTGCGTGGCGAGGAGGATCGCCCCAAGCAGTTGGACTTCCTGCACATTCGCCCGGTATCTCGTCTCTTCGCCGCATTCATTCACTCCACCGACGCCCAGATAAGTTGGCTGGCCGGCGCTTATGCCAAGTCCATTCATATGGCGTTGCGGCTGCGCTATCTCTTGCTGGTTGTCTTCTTTGCCGGACTGGGAGCGACCTGGTGGGTTTACCAGCACGTTCCCACCGGCTTCATTCCGCAGGAGGATCAGGGCTATCTGATGGTGATCGTGCAGGCTCCGCCGGGATCGTCGCAGACCTACACCACCTCGCTGGCCGCTCGCGCGGAGGCCATTCTCGCGCAAAATTCCGATATCGAGGGAGCTTTCAGCGTGATAGGCTTCAGCTTTGCCGGCAGCTCGCCCAATGCCGGCATGATGTTCGCGAGCCTCAAACCCTCGGATCAGCGGCGCGGCAAAGGCCACTCGGCCTCCGAGATCGCGGCGGATCTTTCGCCCAAACTGGGCGCGCTGATGATGGCTCCCAACGGCGGGCTGGTGGCCGTTTTCGAACCCCCGGCGGTCTCCGGCGTAGGCAGCTTCGGCGGCTTCCAGTTCATGCTTCAGGACCGGGGAAGCAACACACTGGGCGACCTGGACCGCGTGGCCCACCAGATGGTGGGCGCAAGCCGCGCAAGCGCGGACTTGACAGGCTTGTTTACCACCTTCTCCTCCAGCGACCCGCAGATGCTGGTCACCATCGATCGCGAAAAGGCCAAGGCCCTGAGCGTTCCGCTCTCGCAGATCAACGCCACGCTCAGCGTCTTCATGGGCTCGGAGTACATCAACGACTTCGACTACAACAACCGCACTTACCGGGTCTTCGTGCAGGCCGACCAGCCCTTTCGCATGACCGCCCGCGATCTGCACAACTACTACGTGCGTTCGGACTCAGGCCAGATGGTTTCGCTGGATAACTTGACCACCGTGACCGAAAGCTCGGGCGCGCCGGTGATTACGCATTACAATCTCTTCCGCTCGGTGGAGATCGACGGCTCTGCCGCGCCCGGCCGCAGTTCCGGGCAGGGGCTGGCGTCGATGGAAAAGTTGGCCACGGCGACAATGATGCCGGGGATGAAGTTCGAGTGGACCGGCTTGACGCTGGACGAGTTGGAGTCCAGCGGCAAGACCATCCTGATCTTCGGGCTGGGCATTCTGGTCGTCTATCTCACTCTCTCCGCCCAATACGAGAGCTTTGCGTTGCCTTTCATCATTCTGCTGGCCGTGCCCATGGCCGTTCTGGGCGCTTTGGGTCTGGTGGCCTTGCGCGGGCAGTCGAACGACGTTTATTGCCAGATCGGCCTGGTGATGCTGATCGGCCTCTCGGCCAAAAACTCGATTCTGATCGTTGAGTTCGCCGAACAATTGCGGCGCAAGGGGCGCTCCATCGCCGATGCCGCCATCGAGGCCGGCGAACTGCGACTGAGACCGATCCTGATGACCTCGTTCGCTTTCATTCTTGGCATCCTGCCGTTGGTCTTCGCCACCGGCGCGGGCGCGCTGGGACGCCGGTCGGTGGGAACCACCATTGTCGGCGGAATGTTGCTCTCCACCGTGCTCAATCTGTTCTTCATCCCCGTGCTGTACGTGATTTTGAGCAGGTTGCTGAAACGCGAAAGCGTGGACGGGCAGGTCGCGGAATAGTTCCGGGAGGAAGATGACTGTCCCATTCCACGCGCTGCGCTTATCATGCTCGGCAACGTCTTCATCGGTCGTCCCTCAGAGCTCTTGCCTTGGCAACAAGATCATCTGACGGACGACCGGCGGGGTTCAATTTCAAATATCTCCGGCTAGCTACTTGACAGAGAACGGGATTTGGAAGGTCGTTTCCGAGCAAGGAGCCAGGTTTGGCTCCGGGTTGTTCAGCGCACTGGTGCCGCAGGCGTACGTAGTTTGGCCTTCGTTAGGCACGTACGGGTCGGCGGACGCAATCACAGTGATGGTGCCTGAGCCGGCCGGCGTCGTATGCAATGTTTCGTCCGAGCATGCCATCAACCCGCTTCCAGCAATCGACAAAGCAATTGCGCCAACCAGGATTGCAACGGTTCTCCACGCTCCGCGCATCATGCGACGCCGCACCCAGAACAAGAACAGTCCGCTGATGCCACCCAACCACCACAGCATCGAACTTACCACGGGAGAATTCGGCGGATTGTTCACCACAACATACATATTTGTGGTAGGCAGCGGATAGAAAGCGGAGGCGGTACTGACCGACACCGAAACTTGCCCCGGCGCAAAGACGCAGTTGGCATTGGCCGGCAGCGTCGAAGCTACACATTGATATCCGACGACTCCCGTCCAGCCGCCATAGCTTGTTGGGGTAAAGGTTACCGAGTTCGAGGCAGATGCCGTGCCCGAGCCACTGCTGGTTAACGTGGAGCCGCTCTGTGTGACCACAACCGTAGAAGCCGCGACCACATACACAGTTCCAGATGTGGATGACGTAACGTAGTTCGCGTCTCCGCTATAGGTTGCTGTTACCAGGTCGGTGCCAACGGGTAGCGCACTCGTCGTCAACGCAGCCTGGAATGCTCCTCCAGCCACAGGAACGACAGGAACCGTTGCCAGCGATGTGCTACCCGTGGAGAAGATCACCGTGCCCGTTGGAATGCCTACTCCGGTCGAGCTGATGGTAACGGTGAAAACAGCGGAACCGCCGCTGACGATACTGTATGGATTGGTGTATTCCGTGGAAATCACCATAGTGGACACAGTGGGTGCAGTAGTCACCGTGAGCGCGAGCGCTGAAGAAGTGCTTCCATCGAAGGCGCTTGATCCGAGATAGACGGCTTGCAGGGAGTGGCTTCCGCCGGTGAGGCCGGTAGCCAGGGAGAATGTAGCTACTCCGCTGCCGCTGAGCGAGGACTGCGCGGCAATCACGCCATCGACGAGCAACTGAGCGCTGCCGGTGGGGGTTCCGCTGGACGAAGTAACCGTGGCCGTCAGCGTTATGGGTTCTCCAAAGAATGGGCTGCCGGAAGCCGGAGAAGTAACCGCAAGAGCAGTCGATGTGCTGGCAGCAGCGATTCCACTGCCGGTAAGAACCACTTGCGCCGAGGCTGCATTCGCCGCATTGCTGTTCAGCGTAAGAGTTTCCGTCCTGCTTCCCGACGCTGTCGGCGTGAAGACGGCATCCAGTTCGCATCCCGCTCCCACTGCCACTGTCCCGCCGCTTGCGCATTCACTGGAAGGCGAACTCAGGCTGAAGTCGGCAGTATTGCCGGTAGCGGTATAGTAGGGCGAAGCAAATACCAACGCCTGGTTTCCCTCGTTCTCGACTTTTACAGGCAATGCTCCACTAGGTGAACCCACGGCCCAGTCGCCGAAGCTCTCAGTGGTTCCGGTTCTGGCGATCAGATATGCCGCGGCGGCGGAGCTATCCGCGACGTATATGTTGCCGGATTTATCCAACGCGATGCCATACGGTCTGGCGTTTCCGATTCCCACCTGGGTAGCGTTATTGGGACTGAGCGAACCTGAAAGATTCGGAATGCGGAGGATGCTGCTTGCGCCTTGATTGACAACATACAAACTGCCGGAAGCGTCGGCGGCAAGCGCCGATGGATTGTTGTAACCCACGGCAACCAGTTGCTGCACTCCGCTGCCGACGGGCGCCGGAACCTTGTAGATTTGCCCGGTGCCGGAGTCGGCCACATACAGATTGCCGGACGGATCGAGACCCGTCGCCAATGGCGCTGTTAGATTCGACGCTATAACAGAGGCCTGCGCTACGTCCCAGCTTCCGTTGTAGGGCAGGTAGACGACGCGGTTGTTGCCTGTATCCGCGATGTACAGGTTTCCTTGACCGTCGACGGTTACGCCTGACGGGCCGCTGAGCGCGGAGCCAGCGATAGATGTTGATGAAGAAACAACCGTGACCTGGGCTGCGTTGCTAGGCGCTCCGCTGACGACCGGAACTTCAACAATCTGGTTGTTGCCTGTGTCGGCGACGATCACATTGCCTTCACCATCCACGGCAACTCCCAACGGCCCTTTCAGTCCGGTCCCAAGCTTGATGGCTGTGGTGCCGCCGGGCGCGAATTCAAGCACCGCGTTTGCGCCCGAATCCGCGAAGTAACTGTTGCCCGCCGCATCCAGAGCCACGGATGCGGGAGAAGTGAAGCCGCCGCCGACTGGTGAGATTACCCCTGTGTCGACCGTCAGGCCGGCGCCGAGTCCGGTGCCATCAAGATATGTGGTAACCAGGGCCGAACCCGCCGAATAGGCAAGAGTGACACCGCTCGATGCGGTTCCCGGGGTTGAGGGCGTGAAGCTCGATGCGATTGTGCAAGACTGGCCGGACGTATAAGCTGTGCCCGTGGCGCACGTACCGCCGGTCGACGCGAAGCTGCTGTTGGAAGCGAACGAGATCGATGAGGGCGTCTCGGGGGCATTGAAGAAAACGTTGAGCGTACCGTTACCCGTGCTCCCCAGAGCCACCGAACCGAGATTCGAACTGAACTGGGTCAATTCAAAGACGTTGTTGTAGACGCTATCGGCGAAAAAGATGCCCCCCGTGGGAGCAATTGCCACAGCGCTTCCAAAGCTGAGAGGGTTGGACACGCCCGAGCCTTGAGCGACAATGTACTGATCCGCTGGGTTCAACGCCGATGTTTCATACGGGATCACGTACAGAGTGGAAGACAAAGGAATCGGCGGCCACCAACCATTGATGGAATATTGAGCGCTGTTCCCCGCGTCGGCCACATAGAGATTCCCCGCTCCGTCGAACGAAACTCCCACGACGCTGATATAAGTGCCGCCAAACGGCACGGGGGTGGCGGCGTAAGTGGCCGGGGCACCGGATGTAGCCGCGGTGGCTAACGGCAATTCAAAGAGCGCGCCACCGGAGACGTAGTAAATGTTCTTGCTTGCGTCGAGGGCAATCGATGTAATGTTATTCGCCAGTGAGACGAGCAGAGTTGCACCCGAATTATAGCCGGCGTACTCTTCAATCAGCTCATTGCCGGAGGCGCAGCAGTCTGCGGATGTCCCGATGAACAAATCGCCGCTGGAATCGGTTGCGACGGCGGAAGCGGCCCAGTACCAACTAACTGAGCCAAGATTCCCTATACCGATATTGGAACTTGATGCCGTTTGCGGTACGCAATTGGCGATCGGAATCCTGACTACGTTCCCTTCTTCCTGCGGAATGACGAACAAGTTGGCTTTGGCTGAGTCGATCGCCAAGGCTGAGGAGCCGTAGCCGGAGGTTGCCGGGCCGAAGACGGTTGTCGCGGCTCCGCCGCCGTAGGGAATCTCTACCACCAATCCACTGCCTTCGTTCATGGCATAAATATTCCCGCAAGCGTCCAGCGCCACATTGCCCAGATTGCCGGGCAGACCCGTTGCTGGAACCGCGCTTGTGGACGTAACCACAACTGGCGGCACGTACGCATTGCTCGCCGATGAAATCGACGGCGTCGTCAAGTAAATAGATGCCAGAGCCATGAGCACTACCGACTTCCGCATCCAACCCTTCATCCACTCTGTCCTGAACATCTCAAAGCCTCCAAAATGCGGCCACAGCCGCGTATCGCTTGTGTTTCTATTCCGGCTCCCGGTTTCAACTCGCTCAGTCGCCGCCATCTCGTCCCTCTGGAGAACGAGGGCGCAACCGAGGCCGCGCCCTCCGCAGCCAGACTAGAAGTTGTACTTGAATCCGAACTCGAGGATGCGTTGCCCCATCTTGTACGAGGTCAGTCCAAACCCGGGATTGTTCAACGCCATCCCCGTCAACGCGGCAGTCTGCGAGGTGAAGCACCCCGACCCGGTTGTCAAATTGCACTTTGGGTCGGCGTAAGCCAGGTTCAGGGCGTTCGTATCGTTGTTGGTGAACGACGGGATGGGGTGGTTGAGAAAGTTGAAACCGGACGCGCGGAACTGCATACTCTGCCGGTCCGTCAAGTGAACGTCCTTGTAGACGGAGAGATCGGACTTTTCGTAGAGGGGACCGCGCACATCGGGCAGATTCCACCAGCCCTGGGTTCCCAGCGCGGGCATAGCGAAGCAGTTGCCGTTGGCGTATTGTCTGACCTTTCCAACGACTTTCTGGAAGCCGAGGCGCGGGTCGCAGGTAACGCTCGGCTGCAGCGAGTAATCCGTACTGCCGAGCCAAATGCCGGCCCCGACTGGAACGCCTATTTGGGTCAAGTTGGGAGCTGTGCCCGTCACGTAGCCCGCCGAGGCGGAGAAGCCGAAGTTCGCGCCGTTATATATGGCGATATCGGGACCGCTCATCACGGTGGTGATGCCCGATGCCTCCCAGTCGTTGAGCGCCCAGCCCAGTTGGCGATTGCCGTGGAACTTCTTGCCCTCCTGATAGGAGTAGGTGAAGTTGACGGTTTGCGGGCGGTCGAAGGAGACAATGCCGTAGTCGTGATGAGCGTTGACGGGGTCGGCGATGTTTCCCGTGTCCCAGTTGCCGCGAACTCCCATCGCCTTCGCCCATGTGTAGTTGACGCCGAACACCAGCGAACCGCGCTGCTTGTTCAACGACACCTGCATCGCGTTGTAATTGGCCCAGTTGGTGTGCTCCGGAACGTTGACGGCCGTGTAGTTCGGGTAGGGGCGGTAGTCGGCCTGCTGCACCGAACTGATGGACGAGGCATTGACGGTTTGGCCGGTTAGCGGATCGGGGCCCCATAGGGCGCCGAGCGGAATCACGTCGTGGTTTTGCAGGTTGCCCTGCGTGGCAAGATCCGTGCTCTGGTTGCCCACATAGGCTACCTCGAAGGTGGCGCCGTGCGGCAACTGCTGATCCAGAGTGAAGTTGTAGTTGTAGGTGACCGGCTGCTCACGGTCCTTGGGATCGAGAGCGGCGACTTTGATCGTTGAACCGTAGCCAATCGCCTGGGCTCCCGTATTGAAAATCGCAGTGTCGTTGTACCCAAAGAAACCGTAGAAACCGCAACCGACAACCTGTCCAGCGGGCGCGGAGGCGGGCGGGTATACGGCTGTTGCCGGTGGCAGATACCCATTCATCAATTGATCGAGCGTACAGCCCTTATTTCCGCTCATGCCGTGATCGACGAGGTCAATTGCAGTCGACAATGCTCCTCCGGCCACTCCATTCGAATCGCGCGATCTATAGACTCCCCATCCACCTCGCAAAACCGTCTTGCCATTTCCGTAGAGGTCGTACGCCATGCCCAACCGCGGCATATAAAACAGGAAGGTCGTCGGCACGCCCGCGATGGGAATGCTGGGGTCCAATTGATGCCAGGAGATTCCCGGCCAAGTCTTGGTATCGGAAGTGACCGTTTGCGAGAAGATGCCGGGCTGAATAGGATTGTACTTGGTGGGATCCCATACCGCTTCGCCAATCCCATTGGCGGCCGTCCACGGAGACAGATGGGAGATACGGATACCGTAGGTGAGAGTCAGCTTGGAAGTGATCTTCCACTCATCCGTTCCATAGAACTCCAGGGTATTGAAATACATATCGTTGGTTGGATTCTTCGTGCTTTGGTTGTAACTGCCGGGGCAGCCCATCAGGAAATCCGCGAATGTATTGCTCCCCCCGGCGCCACCGGGCGCTATATACGCGGTCGCACCGGTCGTTGGATCGTAACTCTGACTGGGCGTCGTCTGATTTACCAGGCACCCGGCCCAACGATTGTAGCCGACGGTGCTGTTGAGGTCGCTGCCCAGACCGACGTTGTTGTTTCTGGTTTGCTCCGCGTAGACGCCGGCCTTGATGGTATGAGTGCGGTAGATTCTCGTCAGATTGTCGCCAACGTCCCAAACCGCCTTCCTGAGGAACTGGCCCAGACTGCCCGGCGGCACATAGCCAAAGGAGAAGTTGGGCAGGCCGAACGTTTCGTACGAGTAGATGCGCGGCAACTGGTTCTCGTCGATCTTGAAAACCCCGCCGGAATACCCGGCCGCGGCCCAAGGCGTACCCGTATCCAACGCCAGGGAACGATTCTGGAATTGCTCCGGCTGAAGGAAGTATATTCCTCCCAGAACGAGCTCATTGGTCGTGGAGTTGCTCACGATCTTGGTGAGATTGAGCGAGGCGTAATCCGAGTATCCGTTGCTATCGAGAGGCGTGGGAAAAGGAATCGTGTCAGGCGGGTTGTAGTAGATGTTGTTAAGAGGATTCTGGGTGTTCACCTTTTCCCAGTTGAAAACGCCGTACAACTTGAGACTGTCGGAGATGTTCTCGTCCACGCGACTATGGAGTTGGAGGCCGTTATTGGTGGCAAGAACGTTTTGAACCCAGTTGAACCCGTCCGACGCATAACCCGAACCGTTGTTGGTCGGTTGCGCGGTACGGTTGATGGCCGGATAGAACTTGGCGAAGGCGGCGGTCGAGGGGTTGATGGAGGATGCTGGGATATGTCCCGCTTTTGCGGGGCCGCCGGCGACATTCAGCGCGCCGCTGGGGAGAGTGCCGGCATAGGCTGGAATCGCATTCCCCCATTCATCGAGAGACCCGGCGGGAGAGGTGCAGTCGCCGCCGAGGTTCGCGTATACGCCTTCGATGCCCCAGTCCGGGTTGCAATTGTCGGCAAGATCTTGGGGCGAGACGTTGAATGCCTGCCCGAGCGCGAGGTAGGACATATCTCCGCCCAGCATGGCCGGGGTTGGAATGAAACCAAAGGTCGGTCCACCAAATGTTCCGTTGGTGTTGCCCTTCTGGACGTACTGTTCATAGCCCACCCAGAACGCCAGGTGCTTGTTCTCGTTAAAGTGAGTGCCGGGTATCTTGATTGGTCCGCCAAACGTTGCGCCGGGATAGAAATATCTCGTTTGCGTCTTGGTAATCGGCACATACACTCCATTCGCATTGGGCGTGCCTGAATCGTTCGACAACCAGTCGTTGGAGTTGAAGATATGATTTCTGGCGTAACCGTACAGAGATCCGTGGTATGCGGTCCCGCCGGACTTGCCGACGGCGTTGACGACGATGGGGCCCTTGGCCTCGTCGGCGCCGAAGTTCGCGGTCTGTACCTTGACCTCCTGCACCTGATCCATGTTGACGTTGGCTATGTTGGATCCCATGTCGCCGGGATCGATCACCTGGACTCCGTCGGTCACGATGTTGACCAACCCCGATTGGGGCGCGGCGCCGTTGGCGCCCATGTTGGCAAAGTTGCCCGAACCGAAGGCGGTCGTGTAGTAGTCGGGGCCTGTATTCTGCAGAGTTGTGCCGGCATTGATGGTGAATCCGGGCAGCATACTCACCAGTTCCAGGGCGTCGCGCCCCGCCGTGGAAAGCCGTTCCAGATCGGCGGAGGTAACCAGCGTGCTATGTTCGGGAGAATCCAGCGTAACGCCCGCGGTTGTGGCCGTCACCACCACCGATTCCGTAACCTGCCCGATCTTCAGCGCGATCTTGGGAATCTCCAGACTGTCTCCGGGATGCACCTCGACCCCATCGACCTCCCAGGACTCAAATCCCGCCTTGGTGACCCGGACGGTATAGGTGTCCGGTTGCACCGCAATGAAGTTGAAGAAACCTTCCCCATTGCTGGTGGCAGGCCTGGTCGCCTTGCTGGCTTCGTTGATGAGGACGATCTTGGCCCCCGGTATGAGCGCGCCCGCGCCGTCTTTCACGGTGCCCGATATGGACCCTGTTCCCTGTCCGTGGGCGACAACCGCCAGGACGAGAAAGGCCACTGCCCCAAGCATCCGGTGTGCAAGCGTCTTCGCCATGCGAATCGACAATTCGCGGAAATACAGTTTCGAATGTGTTGACACGATGTGCCTCCAAAAAATTTGCGAGGGCCGGTTGCCCGGTTCCTCCAACCCCATGGTTTGCCCGCAGGCTTTGGAAATTGCCTGCATCGGGCTGTGTGTGCATTGTGCTCTTTGCCCTTATCGGCGCCGCCCGAGAAAAAATGACCGACACGAAATTCCGGTCAGTGCTTGGCTGTCATGGGTCATGTATGCCGAGTGAGACGCCGCGAGTGGACAAAATATATTCTCCGGCCAATATCCGGTTCCGCGCGTCCGGGCGCCCAAGTGCACGTTCGTTCGCTCGGCAACCGTGATCTGAAGCCGCGACGAAGATTACGTCCTGCCGCAATGAAGGTAAAGGTTAAAGTTGAACATTCGTGTACATAGTCCTGCGGTAAACAGTTACATTGTCCGTACATATATGAAAAATATATAGATACTGAACTAATGCGGGACGGATTCGCGGACAGGTTGCAATTGCGTACCTGGGATTGCTATGATGGCACCGCACGGGAGACAGTCGTTGTCCAGCACCAACCAGGCCGAATCCATTCGCGCCGCGTCCGCCTTGAGGGAGGAGGAGCGGCGGGAATTGGAAGCCGTGTCAGCGGCGTTGGTGAACTCTTCCCGGCTGCATCGTCTGATCGCTTATATAGGGGAAAAATATTTCAAGGGCGAAACCGACAAACTGCACGAGTACGACATTGCAACCGAAGTCTTGGGACGCTCCAAAGACACGTTCAATGCGGGCGAGGATGCAATTGTGCGGGTGGAAGCCCACCGTCTGCGAAAACGACTGACGGAGTATTACCAGGGCGAGGGGAAAGATCACGCAATCCATATTTCAATACCGCATGGTGCATACCTCCCGGTATTCACCCGGCAGCATTCCGTTCCCGCGAAGGTAAAGAGAGAGTCTCCCCTCGCGCAGCCGGGCTCACAACCGTGGCATTTCGTTGTCTCGATCGCGGCATTGGGCTTAACCATTTTGGGCGGATACATACTCTTCCGGGTCTACCGAGCGAAGGCCGACACGGTTCGCGCGGCCGCCCCCAGTGTGCAGCAAACACCTCCTTCGATCGCCGATGCCTACGCGGAAGCGCCCCTGCGCATTCTCGCCGGCTACAGCGGAAAGCCACAGATCGACACGGCCGGAAACGTCTGGCAGCCGGATCAATACTTTCATTTTGGGGGGACGTGGGATCGTCTGGACACCGCCGCGGCCCGAACCAGCGATCAGATGCTCTTCAAGCACTCGCGGAACGGGAGCTTTTCCTACGACATCCCGCTGCGACCTGGCATCTACGAACTGCATCTTTACTTCGTCTCCACGGAGCCTGAATCCAGCGGTCCTTTCACATTTTCGGTATCAATCAACGGCCAATCGATCCTGCCCAGTTTCGATGTGAACGTGGATGCGGAGGGGACGAACATCGCGGACCAGCGCATCTTCCGCGACATCACCCCGGGAAGCGACGGGATACTGCATCTTGGCTTCGACGCCGAACGCGCCCCGGCGGCGCTGAATGCGATCGAAATTCTGCCCGGGACGCTCCATCGGCAGCTTCCAATCCGCCTGGCCACGCAGCCGAGATCCTTCACCGACCACAGCGGCCAATTCTGGCACCCCGACGACGGCTTCCTGGATGGCTACAACTCGCCGAAGAGCGCTCAAATCACGGGAACATCCGATCCCGACCTTTTCGCAATGGAGCGGTATGGCCACTTCACATACGCCATTCCGGTCGACACCCGCGATCGCTACACCTTGATTCTTCACTTTGCCGAGTTTTACTTCGGACCCGGCGCTTCTGGAATCGGAGGCGAGGGCAGCCGGGTGTTTCGCGTCCTGTGCAACGGAAACACGCTCCTCGATAACTTCGACATATACAAGGAAGCGGGAAGTCTTCATGCGATGACCAAGACCTTTTATCACCTGAAACCAAGCGCTCAAGGCAAGCTCAACATCAGCTTCGAGCCGATCGCTAACAACGCGACCGTCTCCGGCATCGAGGTTCTGGACGAATCGCAATAGGACTGTGCACTCGGACTCCCTCCGCTGGAGTGAAAATATCCAACGCCAATCGCCTGCCAGGAACGACGAATGCAAGCGGACGCTCCATGCCTTGCAATGGCGTTGAAAATGAGATGAGCGTTTGCCTATGGAGTGAGTTACGCGATCGGCGATGCGGAAGTGCTGAAGCGGGAAACCGACTTGGTCGCAGAGCCGGATCCGCCGACCATATACGAAGCAGGCCGCTCTCTTCACCTGATAAGCCGACGGCAGAGGGCCTACCGTTGATGGCGTAGAATGAGACCTATCGAAACCGCACACGCGGCGGCTCCGGTCACGATGATTCTTTTGCACCCAGATTTGGAGCCAGTCCCCGCGCCGAGCACGAGTTTGGCTAGGGAAGAAGCCGCGCCCGATGCGCCCATCCCACGGAAGAATTTGCGTTTGCCGGCGACGCGCACACTCGCCCGGTTTCTCGCGTCGGCGCGGGCGGCGGTGAGGCTAAAGGGCGATGTGACGGTGCAACTAACCACCGATACAGCCATTCGCAAGCTCAATCGTCAGTTCCGAGGCTTGAACAAGGCTACCGATGTGCTTTCGTTTCCAGCCCAGGGTTTGGGAGCGGAGCGGATTGCGGGCGACTTGGCCATCGGCGTTCCCACCGCGCGCCGACAGGCCGCCGAGCAGGGGCATTCGCTTTCCACGGAGATTAAAGTTCTGATTTTGCATGGGCTCTTGCATCTGTCGGGCTACGATCACGAGACCGACGGCGGCAAGATGGCCCGCCGCGAGCGCTTGCTCCGCGCCCGCCTCGGTCTTCCGCAAGGGTTGATCGAGCGTACAGAAGTCAGACCTGTCCGCCGATCATCCTCGAAGAAAACCAGCCCCGCCGTAGGTGGACAATGAGCGCGGCAGCCATTCTGACGGTTCTTCTGCTGGCCGCGGTGGAGACGCTGGCCGCTTACATCAGCCGCGTCTACGCCGAGTTCGGCAAGATCCTCACCCGCGAGATCGAGGAGAATCTGGATGCCTGGGAGAAGCGGGTCGAGCCGCAACTGGGCCTGAGCCGAGAACACGCCGCCATCTGCGCCGCCGTTGCCCAGCAGCTGGCGTTGGGCATCATCGCGCTGGAGTTCGGCGCGGTGCTCTTCGATCGCGCGCCGCATCTGGCCCGGCCCACCTACGCGGAGATTGCGCAGGCGGTGCTGGGCGTGGCGCTGGTGGCGGTCTTCTGCAATCAAATCTTTCCCTCGGCGCTCTTCAATCGCACTCAAGGCCGTTGGGCGGCGCGGCTGATCTGGCCCATCCGCTTGCTGCTATGGGCGATGACCCCAATCACCGTCTTCGTGCGCTTCTTCTTCTCCCTGGCCGCGCTGGCCGAGCAGCCTGCCAGTCCGGAAGAGGAGTCCGCCGTCGATGTGGAGGCGCTGCTAGAAGCCGGCGAGGAGGAAGGCATTCTGGAGGAGAGCGACCGCGCCCTGGTGCGTTCGGCGGTCGAGTTCGGCGACAAACTGGTGCGCGAAGTGATGACCCCGCGCCCGCAAGTCTTTGCCGTCCCCACATCGACGACTTTGGAGGACTTCCTCGAACTGCTGCGCGAACACGTCTTCTCCCGTGTGCCGGTCTATGCCGGATCGCTGGACAACGTGACCGGCATAGCCTTCGCTCACGACCTTTTGCAGATTGCCGACGAGGATGCCCGCACTCGCACCGTCGCCGACATCCAGCGCCCGGCGGCCTTTGTTCCGGAAACCAAGCGCGGCTACGAGCTGCTGCGCGAGATGCAGCGGGAAAAGCAGCATATGCGCGTCGTCATAGACGAGTACGGCGGCGTCTCCGGCCTGGTCACTATCGAGGATCTTCTCGAACAGATCGTGGGCAACATCGGCGACGAGCACGAGGAGGATGCGCCCCCCGAATCGGCGAACGCCGAGCCGCATCGAGAGGCCGACGGAAGCTGGCTGATCCCAGGCGGCTTTCCCGTACATCAGCTTGCCGACCTCATCGGCGGTCAGGCCCATCTGGGCAATGGATACGAGGCCACCACGCTGGGCGGTCTGGTCAGCGAGATCGAGGGCCGCATTCCGCTGGCCGGCGAAGTGGTTCTGCTGGAAGAGGCGGGCCTGCGCATTGAGGTCGTCGCCTCCACCGACCGGTGCGTCCAGCGGCTAAGGGTCTTTCCGCCCGCACATGATGAGATGCAGGCAACAGGAGCCGCTGGAGAGTGAGTTATCCCAGGACGAAAATCGGGACCTGGGGCACTCGGCTTCTGCGCTATTGAACGCCGCAATCTCCTTTGTATTGAAGCGGGCGGGTAGTAAGCGCAATGCTCGTGGGATTCTAGACGGTGCCGCAATTCTCGATGCTGGCCACCCGCCAAGGATACTTCAATCGTGAATCCGAGGGCAATGAAATGTGAGCTTACCTCCCCGGTCCCCAACTTCGAGCGACTGTCTGTTTTGTCAAGGAAAAGTTTTGTGTCGGATGGCGCTTCCCGGAGTTTTCTGAGGCATGGCGATCTTTCCGCCCGATGGAATAGACGGGACCGGGAGCAAGCGAAACGCCGCTCCCGGTTGCTCATCGGTATGGATGAGTCGCAGCCGGTTATTCGATTGGCTGGGTTTCGCCTTGCCAGTTGCCTTCCGCGCTGTTTGCGCATTTTTCTTCGCGGCGAGCGTCGTGAATATCCTGCTATACCGTGCGCATCTCGCGGATTCAAGCGGATGGTTCAGATTCCGCCTGCGCGCTTCTCAGGAGGGAGCGCCATCTGATCCAGACCAAGTAAAGAGAGAACGATGGTCCCAGTAATCAGCATGTGCGCCAAGAGATTTGTCTTTTGGACGATCCGAGGTGTTCGAGAAGTTCCCTTCGAGTACCTGAGCGAGTTGCACGATCTCACATTCAAGAAACCCCTTACCGCTTCAAGGCGGTGACAAACGGGAAACTCTATCTCTCGGTTCCGGCCCCGGCACGGAAACTTGGTACACTGATTAGGCCGGACCGACTGGAGGCCAGCCGTTGAGTTACCCAAAGGATGAAACAAAACTGAAACTATGGAAGGAAACTTTAGCAATTCAGTTGTTCGAAGGCCGAGCACCGTGGGATGTCTATGACAATCAGATTCAGTCCGTAGTGAGCACATACAACAATTTCCTGAAAGACACCGCGAATTTTTCGAAGATCGTCAGAGAGTTGGACTGGCATATCATCAAGGCTCTGATGTGGGTGGAGACTGGCGCTTGGATTCCAGAATGGAAATCGCAGCCAATGCAGATTGGAAATCCTGGAGATCCGGGTTTGAACCAGATTTTGAACACAAAATCGGGAAGGCTGCTATTGCCGCCTGAGTACGCTCGTCTTACCGCCGCGGAAGCGATTATCGATCCCATCGCCAATATCAAAGCAGGCGCAGGATACTTCCTTTGGGTTTTCGCGCACTTCGGATACATCGATTCTCCTCCGACTACACAGTCCTCCGTGCCTCCAGCGGTGAGAAAGCCCGATGCCGCGCATATGGCTCGTCAACGCCAATCTCCGCATCATTATGTCCCCAAACAAAAAATCTATGCGATTACAGGGTGGAAGCCCATTTCACTGGAGTACGTCGCAGCCCATTACAACGGCGGCGATGGAAACTATCTCGACAAGCTCCAATTCGCCCACGGTGTGATCACGGGAATTGTCAAACTCGAAGCCCCCAAGCACCCTGCGCAGCCGGCTATCAAGCACGATCATCACCATCACTCGTGAGGAGGTGCGATGCAAATACACACATGGAAGTTATATAGGATGCGCGTTGGAATTCTCTTTGTGGCGCTGGCGACGATGGTGTCGGGCCAAACACCAGCGCCCCGACCATCGCTGGCGCTTGAGGGATCGGGATGGTGTGTCGGGCATTTTATAACTACTCGTACTCGATACTCCTGGATGGCTCCATTGGGGCAGAATCGAACCCGCGTTCACTGTAGTTCCCCGTATCGCATTCTCTCCCATCCCTCGGAATTCGATTGGGTTCTGGGAGTCGATCAGACCAAACAATGCCCTTTCTCGGCGATTCATGTTTACAAGAACTATCCCGACCAATATGGGGCTGCCTGGACACTGCTTGCGTATCTGAGTGAGGCCCAGATGAAGAAAGACGAAGACACAGCTGTTGTGGGCTGCGGTGGGATGATTGATTTGCATCATTTGGACGAGAACAGATGACAGGGATGCACGTTGGAATTCTTTTTGCGGCGCTGGCGACGATGGTGTCGGGCCAAACGCCGGCGCCCCGGCCACGGCTGGCGCTTGAGGGATCGGGATGGTGTGTCGGGCATTTTATAACCACTCGCGCTCGATACTCCTGGATGGCTCCGTTGGGGCAGAATCGAACCCGCGTTCACTGCGGTTCTCCGTATCGCATTCTCTCCCATCCCTCGGAATTCGATTGGGTTCTGGGCGTGGATCAGACCAAACAATGCCCTTTCTCGGCGATTCATGTTCACAAGTACGATCCCGACTATAACCGGTCTTTCTGGGAGGTGGATGCGTATCAGAGCGAGGACCAGATGAAGAAGGACGAAGGCAATGTTGTTGCGAGTTGCGGTGGAATGATCGATTTGCATCAGAAGGAATAGAACAGTGGGCGGGTGCCGTTTGTGAAATTCGTCCAGAACAAAGGGCTCAGCGCAGCCCTCAGAAAGCACGATTGGGCGTCCTTCGCGCAAGGTTACAACGGCCCGCTCTACGCCATGAATAACTACGATGCGAACCTCAAACAGGCCTTTCGTCAGAACGGTGGAAAGGACTAACTTAAGATGATAAAGCGAATTGGTTTCCTTTTGCCTTTTCTGTTCACGCTGGAAATCTTTGTGGGCGTCGGCCCTATCCTGGCTCAGACCTCCGCTTCGGGCCAAGTCTTCTGGAAAGGCAGCAGCGGCCCTTACAACATCGAGTGGTCCACCACTAATCTGAAGGCCACCCGCAGTGACACCGGAACCGTGGTCTTCGATGCTGGAACTGAAGCGAAAAATGCTTGGAAGAACCTGGCAAAGGATGACTCAGACGCTTCGTTCCAGTTTGAGCAGTCGTACCGGCTGCTCTCGCTCGTTGGTCCTTACCTTAGCTTTCAGGAGTTCGTCTCGTGCGACTGCGGCGGTGCCCATCCGATGGAGCACACCCGGTTTCGAACGGTCGATCTGAGTCGAGGCGGGGCTGATGCGCAACTGAACGAAGTTTTTCCGGATTCCCAGCTTTTGAGAGCTTTGTTGGACGACAAAATAGTGAAAGGCGCTCTCGGCAAAACCAGCCCTGCACCGGCCAAGGCCGAGCCGAAGTCGGTTGCGCAACTCCTGCAGGCGCTCGACCTTAAGGAAGTCAAGCTCCACGATTGTTATTACCATTTTAATAAAGACTCTTTCTTGTCGAGCTTTGCGCTTTACGATTTCAAAGGGGCGGAGGCTTCGGTGCGGATCAGCCTCTCCCACGCCGTGGAGACCTGTCGCGGCCAGATGACTCAACTTGGGTTGACGCTTTCAGCGCCGGAATCCCTGCGGACCGCTCTTGCCGGTGCCAAACAAAACCACGCCGGATTGCTGATGATCGATGCGCCGCATGATGGCGACACGCAGGTAACATCGTTCGGCTTTGCGCAGAACAAGAATGCAGCACACTGAGACGCCGCTGTCGTGGAAAATGAGAAATGTTAGGCAGCTCGATACACTATTCCCTGTCACTGCTGTCCGGCTATAAGCTGAACAAATTCAGTTATTTGGCGGGGCACGGTA
>CAZMHC010000046.1:0-22382 GCA_964565955.1 uncultured Occallatibacter sp. | reverse complement strand
TCGACGTGCTGATCGGCGGCTCGCAGAAGGCGGTGATGATTCCGCCGGGGCTGGCTTATCTCAGCGTCAGTGACAAGGCGTGGAAGGCGGCGGAGACGGCGAAGAATCCCCGCTACTACTTCGATCTGCGCAAGGAGCGCAAGAATGCGGTCAAGGGCGAGAGCGCGTACACGCCGGCGGTGGCATTGGTTGCCGGACTGGGCGCTGCCCTCGATTACATTGCCGGGCAGGCCGGGGGCGACCTCGAAAAGGGCCGCATCGCGCTGATCGACAATGCGCAGGTGAATGCGGCAGCGACGCGCGCCGGGCTGGTGGCGCTGGGCTTCACGCTGTTTGCGCCAAAATCGCCCTCGGCGGCGGCCACAGCGGTGGCGGTGCCGGAGGGCATGGATTCGAGCGTGGTGGTGAAGGCGCTCAAGGCGAAGTTCAGCCTGGTGACGGCCAACGGGCAAGGCGAGATGCAGGGCAAGATCTTCCGCGTGGCGCACCTGGGCTTCTTCGACTATCTGGACACGGTGGCGTTTCTGGGCGCGATGGAACATATCGCCAAGGACGTGCTGGGCCTGCCGGTCGAGTTCGGGCAGGCGGTGGCGGCGGCGCAGGAAGTGTTTGCGGATGCGGCTTCTAGCTCCTAGCTTCTAGCTCGTCCGCGGCAGAGAGTTGGCTTGTTTGCTTTCCCAGGTCTCAATATCGAGACCTGGGGCACCCTGCCGTATTCCTATTACCAACTTTCCCACTTTCAAGCGGCGTAGCATGAGTATCAAGCAACCCGTTATTGGAGGATTGAATGACGATATTGCCACCCGCAGTCTTGACGACGGTACAGCTTGTTGGCGGCCTCGTTGCATCTGCAAAGAACGCATGCGAGCTTGCGAAAGCATCGTCTGACCATGAATTGAAAGCGTCCGTTAGCGAACTCTACGATTCGGTGCTTGACGTGAAGGGACGTGTACTCGATCTTGACGAAGAGAATCGCCGACTCAAGGCCGAACTTTCCCGGAAGGATGAATTCACTGGCCCGATTGAACCGCACGGTTATTTCTACTATAAAGACAAGCCAGAGCAGCCACTGTGTCCAAAATGTTTTCAATCACAGCCATCGAATCCAGTGTTTCTGCCGCCAGTGTCTAACTACAATGGCCGAACAAAACGAACTTGCATCATTTGCGATTGGGTTAAAGTTGAAACGCCCGCGCTAGCGTCGTCGCCTAGTAGCACGCGAAGGCGTCCTTTCAACTCCCTTCGCAGACAAGAGTTCTAAAAAGGAATACCCCAATGGAGATTCATGTTCGCAGATAACGCGAAATGGATGGGTCACGGAGTTGTATGGATGAGTTCGGGCTTTTAGCTAGAGGCTAGAAGCTAGGAGCTGGTTTCATGTCTGAACTGAGTTTTGCCGAGAAGCTGCTGATCGCTCGCAAGCAGCTCGATCTCTATCAATACGAGATGGCCGAGCGGCTGGGCGTTCACGCCAACTCGCTCACCAAGTACGAGCGGGGCGAGGGCAAGCCGCACGCGGCTGTGGTGCGGATCTTCGACTTATTCTGCGAACAGCAGGGCATTCGATTCGACGAATACGAAAACGCAAAGAAAGGCAAGGGAGAGAAGATGAAGATCGTACTGGGAGAGAAGGTTTCTCCGGCAACGCTGGCCGTGTTTGCGGCCGAGCCGGGGTGGGAAGTATTGACGCACGACCAGTTGCCGGACGGTCTTCCGGCGGCCCTGGCCGACGCCGACGCGCTGGTGGTGCGCTCCGCGGTGCAGGCCGACGACGCGCTGATGGCCCACGCGCCCAAGCTGCGGGTGATTGGCCGGGCCGGCGTGGGAGTGGATAACATCGACGCCGATGCGGCCACGCGGCGCGGCATTGTGGTGATGAATACGCCGGGAGCGAATGCGGTTGCCGTAGCCGAACTGACCATCGCGCTGATGCTGGCATTGGCCCGCAAGCTGCCCGCGGCCAACTCCACCATGCACGCCGGCAAATGGGAGAAGAAGAATCTGCAAGGCATGGAACTGCGCGGCAAGACGCTGGGCATTCTCGGCCTGGGCCGCATCGGTCTCGAAGTGGCCAAGCGGGCCAAGGGTTTCGGGATGGAGATTGTCGCCAGCGATCCGTTCGTCTCGGCGGCGGTGGCGCGCGAGAACGGCATCAAGCTGGTGACGCTGGAGGAACTGTTTGCCGGGTCGGACTACCTGACGCTGCACGTGGGCTTGACGCCGCAGACCACCGGCATCGTCAACGCCAAGACGCTGGCCACGATGAAAAAAGGTGTGCGCATCGTCAACTGCGCGCGCGGCGAGTTGATCGACGACGCGGCGCTGGTGGCGGCTCTCAAGAGCGGGCAGGTGGCGGGCGCGGCGCTGGACGTTTTCGCATCGGAACCGGCCAAGGATACGCCGTATCACGCGCTGGAAAACGTGATCCTTACCCCGCACATCGCCGGCTCGACGGGCGAGGCGCAGGAGGCGGTGGGCATCCAGATCGCGCGCCAGGTGCGCGACTATCTGAAGCTGGGCGTGGTGCAGAATGCCGTAAATCTTCCCTCTCTCAGCCACGAGGAGTACGTAGTGCTGGCGCCGTACATCGACTTGGCGGGAAGGCTGGGCGCGTTTCTGGCGCAGGCGGGCAAGGGCGGCATCGAGTCCATCGCCTTGGTCTACGGCGGCACACTGACCGATACCAAAACCGAACTGGTGCGCAACGCGGCCATCGCGGGTCTGCTGGCCGGCTCGGAGAACGTGAACCGCATCAATGCGGCGACTGTGGCCGAGGAGCGCGGCATCCGCATCCACGAGGAGAAGCAGGAATCGCATCGCGGCGGCGCGGCCTCTGTATTGACGATCGAACTGCACACCGCCCAGGGGAACAGCCGCGCCAGCGGAACGGTGATTCACGGGGAACAGCCGCGGCTTTTAGAGTTCGACCGCATCGACATCGAGACGCCGCTGGAAGGCAACCTGCTGGTCTGCCGCAACCTCGACGTGCCGGGCGTGATCGGCAGGATCGGTTCGATCCTCGGCGAGCACGGGGTAAACATCGCCAACTTCGCGCTGGGCCGGGAGCGCGCCGGCGCCAAGCCGGTGAAGGCACTGGCCGTGGTGCAGGTGGACGCGCCGGTTTCGGATACGGTGCTGGAGGCGTTGGGGACGATCGAGGCGCTGTTGGAAGCCAAGCCGGTGAGCCTGCCGGAGGCCGGAGTCTAAAGTGTGCTATCCCAGGCTCCAGATGCGGAACCTGGGATAGCCGGGCGGTTTCTCGGATGAAGGGATGACCGGAGCTTCGATCTTCTTTTCCGGTGGGATTCCGCGGAGCGCCGAAACGATGGGACAACGCTGAGAAGCGGCACACGAGCCTGGACGGTATTCATCGCCTTACTTTCACGACGGGGTTTTGACTTCCGGCCAATATTGAAAGGTTCGGAAGCGGGCCGCGCCGGATCCCCACGCGCACAGGGCGGGGCGCACGTCAAGAAAGCCGCCGAGTACATTGTGGTGCATACCCGAGATCTCAGCCGACTCTTCGGTGCGTTGCCAGGGCTGTCCCGGGGGGCGAAAATAGAAATCCACTTCCTGATCGTCGTTCACGATCCGGAGGGTGGCCCGTGCGGCGACCTTATCGCGCCCGGTGAGAGTGAAGCCGTTGGCAAGCCGGACCTTGATTCCTTCCGGGCTGAGAGTGATTCCAACAGCGTGGTCGGGATTGTAGAAAAGAAGCAGGCCAGCCTCGCACCCCGGCTCGATCTCGACGTCGGCTTCGATGGTGTAAGAGTGGCCGCCCACCGGCGTGGTGAGCACAGAGGAGTCTTCAAGAGACTTGCCCCGGGCCGAGAGCCTTAGGAGGCCGTTGCCTGTCTGGAAACGTGTCGGATCGTACTCGCGCCAGAAGCCCCACTGCAGACCCAACTCCGGAGCTGTGAATCGATCCGAGGGATCGAGGAATGCCTCCTGGCCGCCGCCTTGCACCGGCATGGGGATTTCGGAGTCCGCGGCGATCTCCGGCTTTACCCGAAACCAACCATCGGAAGTCCATTCAACCGGCAACAGGAGCAGTTGCCGGCCGAGGGTGCGATGGCCGTTCTCGTAAGAGTGCACGGTCATGTACCACTTGCCGTCGGGCGTATCGACAAGACGGCCGTGTCCCACACTCAACCAGCGATCGGATCGGGACCGGGTGTGCACGATGGGATTGTAGGGGGAAAACTCCCACGGACCTTCGGCGTGTCGGCTGCGGGCACTCACTACGGAGTGACTGGTCGCCGGTCCGCCGGTGCCGCCCTCCGCGACGGTGAGGTAGAAGGTCCCATTGCGTTCAAGCAGCTTGGGGGCTTCAAGGCAGGTGCATTCGATGCGGGTGGTTGCGGGAATGGGCCAAGGTTGAATGACAGGATGAGGGGCGGTTTTGACGTGAAGCCCATCGGGAGTCAACTCCGCCATTTGCCCTCCATTCGTGTACAAGAAGCGGCGGCCGTTCTCGGCGATGTGGGCTGGATCGATGGCTCCGATGCCCAAGTCCACCGGTTCGCTCCACTGACTTTCAGGATGGTCGGCATGGACGACGAAGAGACGATTGTTGGCCGGGAAGTAGATGTAAAAGCGCTTTTCGTATTCGCAGAGGTAAGGCGCCCATACGCTTCCGTAGTAGCGGCGCAACGCCGCCGCAACCGGGCGCCAGTTGACCAGGTCGGATGAATGCCAGATGAGCAAGCCGGGAGCGTAGTCGAAGCTGGAATGGGTGAGATAGAAACTGTCTCCAACCCTGATAGGGCTGGCGTCGGGATGATCTCCGCCCATGATGGGGTTTCGATAAGTCCGCTGCGCGGCTTCAGCCCAGGTGTGGAATGGAAACCCCAATGCGGCTACGGATGCGACTGAAGCATTCCGCACGAAACGACGGCGCGTGATCATTCTTCTCTCTCCTAAGCTTGCGTGGACGAGTTCCGGTGCGCCGTGAGCGCGCGGACATCGACCACTCAAGATTACTAAGGTGGACTGCTTCCGACAATGCGGAGGAATCCAGAAAATGAAATGCTAAGTCATCAAGTCTCATAGAATCTGGCAAATACGACACCTTATCCATCGACGACGGGAGGCGAAGCTCACCGTGGAGCGATGCGCGGCTGCTTCGGTCGTCCTATTGCGGAAGATGAGCGAGGCGCGCACTCGACTTCGGTGATTTGAAACTTGCTCGATCCGCCATCGAAGCCGATATGCGCCCAGAATCATATTGGGTACGGGCTTCGGCGGAGGAAGGCATAGTTCCGTTGCGAAGGCGCGTTGGGAATAGGGACCAACCGACAGCGGGGGCCAGCGTCTAATGTGGTAGACGGGCGAGAGATTCGAGCCGCGCAAGAGGTAAAAATGCGAAAGCGATGGATTTTGGCGGCGCTGTTGGCTGCTTGGTGCGTCCTGCCCACTGCCGCGCAAGACAAGGACAGCTTTACGCCCATGCCCCTCGATGCGGGCTTTGGCCGCATGGACATAACAGACCCGCCGATTCCACCGGAGCAGATCGTCCGCCAGTTTGCGGCCAAGGAGAGCGAGTTCCAGCAGGCGCTCAACCACTATACATATCGCCGCATAGCCCGCGTGCAGACTATCGACGACGACAACAAGGTGGACGGCGAATACTACCAGGTGGACGACGTAATCTTCGACTCCGCGGGCAAGCGCACCGAGAAGACCGTCTACGCGCCGGAGAGCAGCTTGCAGCGGGTGCAGATGAGTCCCTCGGATATGCAGGACATTCAGCGCGGCTACCCTTTCGTGCTCACCGCCGAGGAGATAGCCAAGTACAACCTGAAATACGTGGGCCGGCAAAAAGTGGACGAGGTGGACTGCTATGTCTTCGATGCGAGTCCCAAAGTCATCGAGAGGAAGCAGCGCTACTTTCTGGGCCGCATCTGGGTGGACGCGACCGACTTGCAGATAGTGGTTACCAACGGCCGCATGGTTCCCGACGATACGCGCAAGAACAACGAGGACTTGCATCCGCCGTTCATGACTTGGCGGCAGCAGGTGGACGGCCATTACTGGTTTCCGGTCTATACCAAGGGCGAGGGCATCCTGCATTTCAGCGGCGGCCACGGTTACATGGGCCAGGACGTGCATATCCGCGATACCGTCAAGTACTCCGATTACAAGCGCTTCGGCTCGACGACCAAGCTCATCTACGAGGGGCAGGAAATCGCCGCTCCGGAAAAGCTGCCGGATGCGCAGCCCAAGAAATAGCGGATTCTCCGCAAGGAAAGGGCGCTTCGATAAGATGGGTTTCAATTCCATTCCGCCAAAAGCATGACTCCTCAGCCCAAGCCGAGATCGCAGCGATCGATTCTAGCCGTCATGGTCGCGCTTGCCGTGGCGCTGCTGTTGTTGCGGCTGTTCGTCTTCGCGCATGGGCATGGGCGTCATTTCATCCGCCACTAACTTACTCCTTGCCCTGCGCCAGCCACCAAGCCTTGACAAACTTCCAGTGGATATAGACCGAGTGGTTCAGGTGCAGCAGCAGCCCCTCCCGACCATCGAGAAAGCCCAGCCGGAAAAAATAGTTGTAGACAAAAGTCGCCGCAGGATTCGCCACCGCATTCCATAGAAATGCGGCAAGCGACTTGCTTGTTCGGCCTCGGTCGCAGAGCAGTTGAGCTATCTCCGAGCTATAGCGGTTCATGTGCTCCAAATAGACGCTCAGAGTGGGATAGGCATAGTGCAGCATATCGTGCTTCAGCTTGCCGCGCGGTCCCTCGAACCGCGGCGTACTGTGCGGGCCGACACCCTCGCTGAGCCGCGCCGCGCCGCGCTTGAAAAGCCGCAACTTGCGGTCGGGATAAAAGCCGCCGTGGCGAATCCAGCGCCCGAAATACAGATTCAGACGCGGAATCCAGTAAGCGCCGAATCTTGGTTCGTCGCTCAGCAACAGTCGAATCTCCTCCTGCAATCCGGGCGTGAGCGCCTCGTCGGCGTCAAGCAACAGAATCCAATCGCAGGCGCATAGATCGAGGGCGACGTTCTTCTGCTCGCCGTGGCCGCCGAAGGCGTGGTGGCAGGTTTTGGCTCCGAAGGACTGCGCGATCTCGACTGTGCGGTCCTTCGATCCCGAATCGACAACAACGATCTCGTCGGCCCAGCGAACGCTCTCCAGGGTGCGCGGCAGGTTCGCCTCCTCGTTCATCGCAATCATGGCTACGGAAAGAGTCTTGCGCATCGGATCAAGGATAAACCGGCGGGTTCGGCGTGCGCACCGCTGAATCAAATTCAAAAGTGGAAGCGATAGCGCAACTCGGCCTGGAAGATACGCGGATCGTTGTAATGGAATCCGCCGATGGTGATCGATGTATCCTGCAGAACGCGATGGTTGGCGACGTTGAGAACGCTGGCGGATAACTTCCAATTCTCGCCGAGTTTGCGTCCCGCAGAAACATCGAAGGTCGTGTGAACAGGCAGATAAGGCCCCTGATAGGGACTTTGCGGGCTGCCTTGCAGTCCGTTGGAGAAGCCTGAGCCGTAGTAGACGTTGGTGGAGAACCAGGTGTGCCGCGGAAGATTCGCCGTAAAGCCGGTGTTCAGCGTCTGGCGCTGATCGTGGTCGACGGGTGTGTAGTTGAATCCGAGATCGCAAGCCGGGTCTCCGGCAATGCTGCACGTAAAGCCGCCGATGATATTGCCGCGCTGCTCGGCGATCTGGTTGGAGTAAGTGAGATGGAACAGGCCGAAGCGAGCTAACTCTGGCGAGCGGAGGGTCAGTTCCCAGGCGCGCACCAGCGCTCCATCGACGGCGATGGGAAAGTACATATTCGATTCGCCTAGATTGGAGTGATCGAGGAAGTTATTGACTCGATTCTTGACGTTGGCTAGATCGAGTATCCATCCCTTGTAGGGAATCTGAATGCCGAACTGATGCTCTTCGTCGCGCTCGGAGGGGATTGGCGTGAAGGCGTCTTCTCCGCCGCCCAGGCTGCTGGCATAATTCAACACGGAACTGGAGACGGTCAGAATGGGAGCGGGCTGAAAGAAGTGGCCATAGAAGCCGCGCAGAACCCAATGCAAGCGCGGAATTTCGACGGTTGCGCCGATGCGCGGATAGATCGCGCTCTCGTTGAGCCACGCGCGATAGATGGAGAAGCGCTCGCCGCCGAGCAGGGTAATGTATCGGCCAATGCGCAGGTGGTCGGCGAGATAAAACTCGACGAGGCCGGCGTTGTCGTTGGCCGGCTGGTTGCATGGGTTGTCGGTCGTGATGCACTGACCGGCGGCTTCAACGCCGAAGAGATCGTTTTCGGCCTGGAAAAAGGAGTAGAGGCCGGCGGAGAAGCTGTTGGGGCCGGCATCAAGATGCCCGTCAACTTGTCCGCCCGCGTAATTCGAGGTTTGATGCCAAGTGGTAGAGACCGGAGTGTCGCTGGGCAGCGAATCGTAGTCGGCTTGATTGAAGTGATAGAAGGGCGCGGCGGAGAGCAGAGCTTTGGGAGAGAAGGTATGCACCCAGTTGGCGATTGCAAAACTGTCGCGTTCGGTTTGCGCATCGCGCAGCCCAGCGGAGACGTAATACGGACTTTCTCCAGGCGGAGTTTCCTGTTCCCAATCGTTTGCATTCGGGTCGTAGGGAATATCGAAGCGGTCCTGGCGATATTGCGCGTTGAGGCGCAGTTGATCTTTGGGCGTTTGATTGCGAAGGAGCGAAACGAAGCCGCTCTGCGAGTTAGTGGCGTCGTGATAGATGGCGGCGATCGGCGGGGCCAGCCCGTAGTTCGAGCGGGAGCCGTTGAGGCTGGCGTACCAGGCGGTCGCGGCCGCGTGATCGCCGAGCGAGAGTTGCGTTTCGCCAGTGCCGAGATTGCCGCCGGATAGCAGTAACTCGCCTTGGCGGTCGCGCTCGAAGCCGTTGCGGGGCAGCACGTTGAATACTCCGTAGGTGCGGTCGCCCACGTCGGCGGCATAACTGCCGCGCTGGGTTTCGAGCGAATCGATGTCTTTGGGATCGATCTGCGGGCCGACGTTCGAGGCGATCTTGGTATTGGGAATGGCGATGCCGTCGATGAGCCAACTGGTTTGGTGGCCGCCGCGCATATGCAGCATATCGTGGGTCATGTAAGCGCCGGGAACGTAGTCGGTGATCATCTCCATGCCGATGGTGCGGCCGGCGCCGGGGGTCTCTTCGATGTCGGCGCGGGTGATGAGCGTGGTGGGCGTGACGGAATCGGTGGCGGAGAGCGAAGTCTCCAGTCCCTCCACGACGACAGTCTGCGTTGCCGGGGCGACGGGCAGCACCAGATGCAGAACCGGGTTGGTGCCGGAAGCGATAGTGAGCGGCTCATCGACGATAGCGAAACCGGGCGCGGCGATCTTGAGGCGGTAGATGCCGATGGGAGCTTGGGGTAGCTCGAATTCGCCATCCGCGTCGGTCTCCGCGCGCAGAACGAAAGAAGAGTCCTCCGACCGCAAGGCGACGGTTGCGCCGGCGATGGGCCGGTGCTGTGGATCGTGGACTACGCCGTGAACGGTGGCGAAGACGGTGGCGGCGGCGGGGATGGAAGCGACCGCGAACAGCGCGGCGGCGAGCGAAGATGGGAAGCGCATATTTGTATAAACCTCCGAAGATCATAGGGTTGAAGCGGGGTGCCTGCGCAACGCATGGGAAGAGCGCCCGCGGAAGATGGGGATTTTCGTTGAAGCCGGACTTGGCCGGAGAGAAACGCATCCTCTCCATGCCTGAAGGTTCCGGCGGCCCGCTCAGTCAGGGGAGGGACTGAGACGCCTGGCTTTCAATAACAAGCCTTCAACGGGATTTTCAGCCGAGGGAAGGAGTGGGGGCGGGAGGTCCGCGACCGGCGCGGGTGCGAATCTTGCTCCAGCGGGCCGAGGCGCGGCTAGCGGCGGATGAATAAGCGAGCTTTAGCGGATCGGAGAGACTGACAGGAGAAACGGCGATCGCATAAACCGGCGTTGCGGGCGTTGCCGCGAGGTCGGGGAACCAGGGGCAGCGCGCGGGAGCGACGAGGAGTGGCTTGTCCGATGCCGCCTGGGGCGCCATTTGCATCGTCATGGCGCAACGGTGCGCGCCGTGCGGGCGGCAGCAGCGGGGCAGACGCAATTCATCGTCGGCTCCGAGCGTTGCCGCCAGCGGGCCAAGCCAGAAGAGCAGAATCAGGAATACGGAAAGCCCTCGCCGCATCTGGAACTTATGGTACACGAAATGCGAATTTTGTCGCGCGGATTGCCGCGGACGATGCGCCGAGGTCAGGTATCATCGGTGGGAACGATTTTTTCAATCCGAGAGGAAACTCCCGTGTCCGCATCGAACGTATTCGCGCCGGAGCAGCAAAATTCCACCGGTGAATCTCGCCTTCATCGCCCTCTGCGCATCGCTCTCTTCGGTTTTGGGACGGTGGCAAGCTCGGTTGCCAGGATTCTGGTCGAGTCTCAGCCGGATGGGCTGGAGTTGTCCCATATTTACGTTCGCAGCGTGACGCGCAGGCGCGCGGACTGGGTTCCCGCAAGCGTGGCGTGGAGCGAGGACGCCAACGCGGTTCTGGCCGCGGACGTGGATGTGGTGGTGGAGCTGGCAGGCGGACTCGATCCGGCCGGCGGCTGGGTGCGGCGCGCGCTGGAGACGGGCAAGAGCGTGGTCACGGCCAACAAGAAGCTGATCTCCTACCACGGCGCGGAACTGGAGCGGCTGGCCGCCGCCAAGGGCGGGCAGATCAAGTACGGGGCCGCCGTGGCCGGTGGCATCCCGGTGATTCCGGGCCTCGAACAAGGGCTGGCTGGGGATCGCATCGAGCGCATAGAGGGCATTCTCAACGGCACCTGCAACTTCATCCTGAGCAAGATGGAGGCGGGCGCGGAATATGCGCCGGTGCTGGCCGAGGCGCAGGCCAAGGGCTACGCCGAGGCCGATCCCACGGAAGACGTGGGCGGCTTCGACGCGCGCGCCAAGCTGGCGATTCTGATGCGGCTGGCGCTGCGCGTGGAGATCAGCCCGGAGGAGATCGTTCCCCGGCCCATCACCCAGGTCTCCGCCGTGGACTTCAGCTATGCGCGCGATCTGGGCTGCACCATCCGCCAGATTGCGCGGGCCGAGCAGGCCGGGGGCGAGATTGCCGCCTCGGTGGGGCCGACGCTGGTGGCCGCGCGCTCACCGCTGGCTTGGTCGCGGGATACGGAGAATATGGTCATTTTTTCAGGCCATTACGGCGGCAACGTGGTCTTCTCCGGCCACGGAGCGGGCGGGCATCCCACGGCGGTGGCCGTGGTCAGCGACCTGCTGGCGCTGGCCCACGGGTCGAGAAGAATCAAGATTCCAGCTACTCCGGCGCACCTGAGCGCCGAGTTCGAGGTTCCGCATTACATCCGTTTCCTGGTCGATGACCGTCCGGGAATCGTCGCTGAAATCACCGGCGCGCTGGCCAAGGAGAAGATCAACATCCGCGCCATCGTACAGAAGTCGGGCTTCCCCCACCACGCGCTGCCCTTCGTCGTCACCGTCGAGCCGTGCAAGTCCTCGGCGCTCAAGCGGGCGCTGGCCGGGATCGGCGGCAGGGATTACCTGCTCGAAGAACCGCTGGATTTGCAGATGCTGGAATAACGGGGGTCAGAGATCAGGGATAGGTTTTACCTGCTTTCCAGGAAGGCGGAAGGGACACCCGGAGCCAAGTTATGGGCGCTCAGGCATACCTTGCGTCCCGGTGCATCCCATTTCTGAAGCGACCCTTTGAACGCCTGAAACAAATGCGGCAAAGCTCCGGGACTTATTCGATTCCAAGTCGATTCTTAGCCCCAAGCGCCGCGCTCCTGAAAGCTTCTGGAATGCGGGTATGAGCTTCTCCAGGATGAGAGAGGGCTTGACGATAGAATCCGGGTCGCAAAATCGTTTTCTCGATTCCTTATGGCGCAACGAAGCCTCGCCATATTCCTGCGATAAAGCGTCCAGATCTCCGAAATACCATGATTCCAATTCCCGGCTAACAATTCGGACCAGAGTATCCGAGCGTCCAGCTTCGCGGCAGAGAGCGAGAAGCGATCGCTTGAGCGCGATACAGTCGGCCTTGTCCTGATCTTGCACCACGACAAAGCGATCGTTATGTCCCTGCCAGGCTCGCAGTTTTCTGGGTATGCTTTTCCTGAGATCGTTCTTGCCTTCGTGTTGTATGCAAAGAAAGTGAATGCCGGCCACCCAGCCTGGAAATATGCGGGGCAGCAGGCATTCCAGCAATATCTTCATGGAGGGTTCTTCGAGGAGAAAGACAATTCGGCCGTTCACCGTCCAATCTCCTCAAACAATCCTTGATTCCATAGCGCCCCCGGCTTGTCGCCTTCTTCGACAAGCGCTCTCAGTTGCGCGGAGTCGTCCGCCTTCTCGATAGAGGTGAAACCGTCGACCTTTTTCAACCAGTAAATCTCGCTCAGTTTCAGGGCATTCAGAAGATAAGGAGAATGCGTCGAAATGAACACCTGCCCACCGCGAGCGGCATATTCCCGGAACTCTTCCGCCAAGAGCAAGAGCAAATCGGGAAAGAGTTGATTTTCAGGCTCTTCGATCGCCAGCAATGGAAACGGCTTGGGATCATTGAGCAGCACCAGGTAGGTGAACATCTTGATCGTTCCGTCGGAGACAAAACGGGCGATGAAAGGGTCTTTGAACGCGCCGTCCTGAAAGCGCAAGACCAGTCTTCCGTCCTCGGTCGACTTGGCTTCAACTTTGGTTACACCGGGAACCCGGTCCTCCATGGCCTTAAGTATCTTGTTGAACCTGTCCGGATGGTAGGTGTAAAGATATTGGGCGACCTGAGCGACGTTCTCGCCGCCGGTAGATAAATGCTCGGAATATCCATCTTCGGCGCTCGGCCGCGCGTCGGCAATATGGAAATCGGAGATGTGCCAGTTCTCGATCAGATTACGGAATTCCGAATTGATTCGAAATTCCTTGAATTGTCCCAATCCTTTAATGGCTAGGATATCCGGAGCGTCCAGAACAAAATCGTCTCTCTTAGCTTGCTCATATTTACTTCCAAAAAGGCTCTCGTTGACAATTGCTTTTCCACGCCCACGAGAAAATTCGATGAAATGCCATGGGCGGCCCGCTTGCCCGCGCCTAAACTTCAATATCTCTTTTTCGATCACTACCTGACCATCAATTTGGCCAATGGAAAGCTCATATGTGGCAAGTCTTCCACCGGATTCACGGAACTTCAAGACAATCTCAATAGGGCCGTTCGACCCGCGGCTGACGAGTTCCTTGAATCCGCCGCGTTTCATTACTGCCTTGCCGACATTGCCTGTCAGGGAATCCTTCAGGAATGAAAAAACATCGAAGACCGTGGTCTTTCCTGTCCCATTGGCACCAATGAGAGCGACAAGAGAGGGGAGATTTTCAAGTTTTGCACTCTTCAGGGCTCGATAGTTCTTGATTTCGATGGATTCAATCTGCATGGCGAACCTTCGTTGTCGTGCTGTACGCGAATTCTGTGCCTGGTCGGAAAATGCGGGGCCGGAACGAATTCAAGAATACAACTGACGGCTGGCGCCATAATGAGAATCAGCCGAGGATTTTCTCGCGCCCAGATGATACCGGAAAAGCGCCCATGCCCCCTCGTTGGATGGCAACCGCTTCCAATCTTCAATACAGCCGGAAGTTGATCTCCACGCTCATCATCACCGGCACCGGGGTCTTGCCGTCCTTCATCGCCGGCTTGAACTTGTACTTGCGGACCGCTTCGATGGCTTTTTCATCCAGCCCCATGCCCAGCGCGCGCACCACGCGCGGATTCTGCGGATTCCCCTGCGCATCGACGATGATGCTGACCACCACCACGCCCTGATATTTGGCCCGGCGCGCCTCGTCGGAGAACTCCGCCTCCGGCTCGAAGATCACCACCGGCGCGGAGACCCCGCCCCCCACGCGATACAAACCGCCGCCCGCGTTACCGCCCTCGCCCGGCCCGAACCCGTTGCCGTTTCCAGAACCCAAGCCGCTGCGGCTGCCTGTTCCCATGCCGCCGTTCGATCCCTGTCCATTGGAGTCGAGCTTGACGTTGGCGGAGCTCTTGATGCCGATGTTCGGCAGGGTGGGATTGTCGGGCAGAACGATGTTTTTTTGCACGTCGATGGCCGATTCCATCGGAATCTTCGGATTGTCGAGCTTCTGCACCTGGGGAGGAACGATCGGGTTCCGCTCGATCTTGGGCAGCTTGCCCTTGATGGGATCGGCAAGGCTATGGTCGCCGCCGCCCCCTCCTCCGCCCGCCGTCGTGGCGGACTTGGGCGCAATGAACGTGCTCACATCGACATCGGTGGCGGAGAGGTTGTTCTTCTTGAGCGTATCTACGACCTTCGCCACCCCCAGCACCAGCAAGAGAGTCAGGATGCCGATATTGATGAAGGCCGCAGCGCCGATCGCCCAGGGATTGGCTTTGACCGCCATGCGATCCGGCACCGGAATCGGCTTCGAGGTCAGTTCCAGAGGGGGCAGTCGCACAGGAAAGAAGACGTCGCGGATGTTCTCGTAAAGTCCGACCAGGAGCGGCTTGTCCGCATGGACGACGCCGAAGCCGGCATCGAGCGCGACGCCCGCGAAGGCTTCCCCAGTTTTGAGGCTCGTCTCCGGCTGTACGAGTAAGTCATTTGGCATCGTTATCGACAACTCTGCCGTCCCCCTTGCCTGGTTTCCCGACTGGTTGGACCATTTCCATCCACTCGGCCCATCTCTCCATTATGCTTGACTCTGCCTGTCTCTGTCTCGCACTGGTGGGATTCGCGCTCCGGGAGATCGTATTCCACGGAGTTCGGCCTCCCATAATCAGTAGACGGCGGAGGCGCGCGGTTGTCATGCAAAAATTGTCGACCCGCGCCATTTACACTAACCAATGGAAGATTTCGCGCCATCCCAGGGAGTCAAGATGTCCTCAGCGCCGGAGTTGAAGGCGACCCTCACCCTGCCGCAAACTGCCTTCCCCATGAAGGCTAACCTGCCGCAAAATGAACCGCTTCGGCTGGCCCGCTGGGCCGAGCTCGATCTTTATGCCGAGCTGCGCAAGGCCGGCGCGGGCCGCCCCGCCTTTCTGCTCCACGACGGCCCGCCCTACGCCAACGGACCCATTCACCTGGGTCACGCCCTCAACAAGGGCCTCAAGGATTTCATCGTCAAGTCCAAGACCATGGCCGGCTTCGACGCTCCCTACGTCCCCGGCTTCGATTGTCACGGCCTGCCCATCGAGATCAAGGTGGACGAGCAACTTGGTAGAAAAAAACTGGAGATGCCCGCACCGGAGGTGCTCGAAGCCTGCCGCGCCTACGCGCAGAAGTATATCGACCTGCAAACCGCGCAGTTCGAGCGCATCGGCTGCTTTGGTCGCTGGCGCAAGCCTTACAAAACCATGGCCCGCGACTACGAGGCACGAACCCTGGAGGCTTTCTACGGTTTCCTCGAAAAAGGCTTCGTCTATCGCGGCCTCAAGCCGGTCTACTGGTGCATCCACGACCGCACCGCGCTGGCCGAGGCCGAGGTCGAGTACGCGCCGCACATCAGCCCCTCCATCTACGTGCACTACCAGTGGGTTGGCGGCGCAAGGCAAATCCATGGGATAAACGACCCAACAATTAACGATGCACTGGATCAACTGACCGGTCGAAAAGTTTATGCAATCATCTGGACGACGACACCTTGGACTCTCCCGGCGTCAATGGCAATCGCATTTCATCCGGATTTTGATTACGTCGCACTTGAGGTAGCGACTGGCGAGATTTATATCGTCGCCGAAGCATTGGCGGGTGCTGTATCTGCCGCATGCAATCTAGGAACCACAAGCGAGGTTGCCCGCTTCAAGGGTAGCAGGCTCGAAAAGATGCTGTTCCAGCATCCTTTTCTCGATGGTCGCATCGTTCCCGGCGTTCTGGCCGACTACGTCACCGCCGACCAAGGCACCGGCGCCGTTCACACCGCGCCCGCCCACGGCGCCGACGACTTCTATACCGGCCAGCGTTACGGCCTCGATCCTACCTGCCGCGTGGATGCCGTGGGCGGCGTTCACGTGGACCCCGCCGCCTGGGATCACGCCGCCCCGCCCGCCTTCGAGGGCAAGAAGGTCTGGGCCGCCAATCCCATCATCATCGCTATGCTCGAAGAGCGCGGCGCGCTCCTGGCCGCGAGCGATCTGGAGCATTCCTACCCGCATTGCTGGCGCTGCCACAAGCCAGTCATTTATCGCGCCACTGAGCAGTGGTTCATCTCGCTCGATACGCCGGTCGAGCGCGCCGACGGCAGCGAGACGACTTACCGCCAGTTAGCCATCGAAGAGATCGACAAAGTTATCTGGGACCCGGCCTGGGGCAAGGAGCGCATCACTAACATGATCGCCACCCGCCCCGATTGGTGCATCAGCCGCCAACGCATCTGGGGCGTTCCCATCGCGGTCTTCCTCTGCGAAAAGTGCAACCAGCCGATTGTCGATGCCGCGCTCAACCGCAAGATTGTCGAGCTATTGGAGCGCGAGGGCATCGAGGCTTGGCATACCTCGGAGATCGCCGATCTGCTTTCGGCAGGCTCGGCCTGCGCACATTGCGCCGGAACAGAATTCCGCAAGGAAAAGGATATTCTCGACGTCTGGTTCGACTCCGGAGTTAGCTGGTTCGCGGTCGCCGAGAGTGACTCAGAGTTACAGGCTAGTTATTCCTCCTTCCAGAAGAACGAGGGAACGGAAGTCTTGTATCTCGAAGGAGGCGACCAGCATCGCGGCTGGTTCCATTCGTCGCTGCTGACCTCGGTCGCCCTGCGCGGCCGCGCCCCATACTCGCGCGTGGCCACCGCCGGATGGACCCTCGACGAGCAGGGCCGCGCCTTCTCCAAATCCCTTGGCAACGGCGTCGATCCCGTCGATATTGCCAACCGGCTGGGCGGCGAGATCGTCCGCCTGTGGGTTGCGTCGGTGGACTTCCGCGAGGATATGGCCGCCAGCGAAAACCTGCTCCAGCGCTGCGCCGAAATCTATCGCAAGCTGCGCAACACCTTCAAGATTCTACTCGGCAACCTGCACGGCTTCGATCCGGCGCACCAAGTTACCGAGTCCGAGTTATTGCCGCTGGACCGCTATATGCTGGCCCGCACCCGCGAGCTAACCGAGAAGATACTCGCCTGGTACGCGGCCTTCGAGTTCCATCGCGTCTATCATGCGGTCAACGAGTTCGTCATCGTCGATCTCAGCGCCTTCTATATCGACGTTCTCAAGGACCGTATGTATACCTTCGCGCCCACCAGCCAGCCGCGCCGCTCCGCGCAGACCGCGCTTTGGCGGATCACCGAAGCATTGGTTCGTTTAGTCGCGCCTATCCTCAGCTTCACCGCCGACGAGGTATGGGAGTATCTGCCGGAAGTTGAAGGCCGCGAGGCTAGCGTCCATCTCGCGCAATTCCCCAAGCCCGAAGAGATTTTCTCCGAAGATACGGCAAAGCTACTGGGCGATTGGAAGAGACTTTTATCTGTCAGAGATGAAGTCTTTATCGCAATTGAGAGTATGCGCAAGCAAGGAAACATAGGTAAAGGCGCAGAAGCCAGCATAACGATTCTGACCAACTACAATGACAAAGTTCTACTCGATCAATTCACTGAAGAAACGCTCGAAGAAACTTTCATTGTTTCTGATGTTAAGGTGATTGCAGGCTCCGAAGGCGATCACATGGACAATGCTCCCCATGTATTAGTCGTCCGTGCCTCCGGCACAAAGTGCAATCGTTGCTGGCGCTATACGGAAGACACATCCAATTACGGCATCTGGCAGAACGTCTGCACCCGCTGCCAAGACGCGCTGAAAGAGATGAAGATTGCTCCACCGGGCTAGACCGTTTCAGTTGTGTAGCGGTTTTCGCACCGTCCCTACGGGACGGGGTCTTTTTGTTGGACGCTAACCCAGGACTGCGCTGTGCTTGTCCTGGGCTATTATCGGTTCTCCCTTCGGGAGAAAACTCATGCCGGGTGCCCCACCCTCGCCGCGTTCTTGTTTTTGCGGCTAGGGTGGGATACCGCAACTCTCCACCGTCCCGTTTCTGAGGAGACCGCTTGATGACCCTTGCCGTGCCTCGCCGCCTTCACTGGCTGCTGCTTATCTCCGCCGTGGTCATCTTTCTCGATCGCCTCACCAAGGCTTGGGTAACTCTGCACATTCGTCTTGGCGGCGCCATTCCGGTGATCCCGCGCGTTCTGCGCATCACCCATTGGACCAACGAGGGCGCGGCCTTCTCGCTCTTCGCTGACACCGCCTCGCCCCATTTGGTTCGCTGGGCATTGGTCGGCTTCTCGTTGCTGGCGGCGCTGGGCGTTCTCATTGTGATGGTCCGCCTCGGCGACCGCTTCACCCTGACCACCGTCGCCCTGGCGCTCATCTTTGCCGGCGCACTGGGCAACGTCCATGACCGCATCGCCTACGGCTCGGTGGTGGACTTCATCGAAGTCCACATCTTCAGCTATCACTGGCCCGACTTCAACGTCGCCGACTCGGCCGTCGTCACTGGCGCATGCCTGCTGCTGCTCGACTCGATGCTGCCCAAAAAGAACCCCTCGCAATAACTACCCAGTTATCGCAGGATTGGAGCGAGAGAAAGGCCGCCCTGACAACTCGGGACGGCCTTTTCAATGAACGGTTCAGTGAATTCAAGAATCCACGTCAATCTGCCGAAGCCGCCGGGGTAGACGAGTAGAACCCGTCAAGGCTTGCGGTTCCAAGTATCTGGCCCTGCTCGCCCGCCTTGATCAGTGCGTGATACAGGGTTTCAGCGTTGGCCGGAAAGTTCGCCGAACTGGGCAAATCCAGCCATTCGCTCAAAGCGTAGACGGTAAAGACATACTCATGCGTGTCGGGCGCGTAATTGGCGGGCGGGCAGGGGCCGTCGTACTGCTCGCCTAGCCCGAAATCGTTCTCAATCTGCTGCCCGTACGCGCTTCCGGCAACCCCGGCGTTCTCCGGCAATCCGGTGGCATCGCCCTTGATGTTATAGATGCCCCAGTGCGTGAAGGCGGCCGTAACATCGAAGACTACCACGACATAGGAGCGCGTGGCCAACGGAGCGCCGGTCCAGGAAAGCTCCGGCGATTGATCTCCGCCCGCCGCGCCGTTGGCCGCGCAGGTATTGACGCCGTTCGCCTGATTGTTGAGGATGGTTGAAAGCGGCAGGACGCCTTGGTTGACAAACGTCTTGCTATGCAGTTGAAAGTTGCTCGGCAAGCCGAGACTGGCCTGCGCCGCCGCATGGGCGGCGAACAAACCAAGGGCAAGTGCAACGCTTGCGTACAAGCTGAAACGCATCGTTTGGGGGGATGACATATTTTCTCTCCTGTTATACCGAACCGCTTTGCGGCTCGGTATCCTTTTAACAGCAGCCATCTTGACTGTCAAGTCAAGATGCGACCGCAGACTCCGGCCTCACCCGCGCCGCCCCTCTTTTGCTATACTCGTAGAGTTCACCACCGTGCGGAGGTGGCGAAATTGGCAGACGCACCAGCTTGAGGTGCTGGCGCCCACAAGGCATAGGGGTTCAAGTCCCCTCCTCCGCACCAAAAATTCTCTCGTCCGGCTCAGCCGGGCCAGCCTGGAAAGCGGTTCAAGATGCAGCATCTTCTTCTCTACTTCGTGGTATTCGTGCACGTGATCGTGTGCCTGTTTCTGATTGGCGTGGTCCTCTTGCAGCAGGGCCGTTCGGCGGACTTGGCGGGCGCCTTCGGCGGCCAGGGTTCGCAGACCGCTTTCGGTCCCCGCGCCGCGGCCAATATGTTCACCCGATTCACCACTTGGTCAGCGGTTATCTTCATGGTGACCTCGATAAGCCTGACCGTCCTTTACGTGCGCTCCACCAGCGCATCGCATTCGGTACTGGAAGGCACAAAACCGGCACCCGTCTCCGCGCCGGCCAAGCAGGGCAAGTAAACCGGGCAGCCTCTCCTCCCAACGCACACCATCTCAGCGGCAGGCGATTCGGCTTGCCGTTTTTCGATAGCGACGTTCCGCTCTTGCGTTGCCCGTCGCAGTGACAAAAGTCGCTTCCCAAAGCCTCGGAACCGCGTTACCCTCGGATGGGCGCCGAGCCTGCTTCTTGGGACCGGCGCCAAGTTCAACATATCTGGGGTTCTCATGTCCTTCCGCTCGGTATTCATCGCCGTCACCATCGCTTTTGGCCTTATTTTGGGCGCGTTTTTGATCAACCGCGCCCGTCCCAAGGTGGAGACCGACCAGCCCACCGCGGACTTCGTCAGGGCTAGCGGCAAATGCGCCGAGTGCCATGCCCGGCTGCAATACTCGGTGGTGCATGAGTACGAAATGAGCGTCCACGCCAAGCGCGGCGTGAATTGCTTGGACTGCCACCAGCCCGCCGACGGCCAGCGGAAGAAGGACCATCACGGCTTCGTGGTCAGCGCGAAACTCACCGCCGGCAACTGCCGCGGCTGCCACGAGGGCATCTACCAGGAGTTTCTGCACAGCCGCCACGCCGCGCCCAGTTGGGCAGCCATCTACGGCGAAAAGGGCCTGAGCGCCGAGCAGGTGGCTTTCAGCGAGCAGTTTCAGCCGGGGGGGACCAAGCGCCCGCCGCATCCCTTCGTCGCCGCCGAGGGGGGCGCGGCGATGGCCTCCGGCTGCGAACAATGCCACTCGATCGGCAGGCCCAACGACGACGGCACCATCGGCTCCTGCACCAACTGCCACTCGCGCCACACCAGCTCGGTGGCACTGGCCAGGCTTCCCTCCACCTGCGGCCAGTGCCACATGGGGCCTGACCACTCGCAGATCGAGATATACGACGAGTCCAAGCACGGCGTGATGTTTGCCGCGCAGGAGCGTCTGCTCAAGCTCGACGCCGATCCCAAAACGCTCAGCACCCGCGATATGTTCGTGCCCACCTGCGCCACCTGCCACATGAGCGGCATCAACGGCCTCAAGGTCACCCACGACCCATCGGACCGGCTCGGCTGGTATCTGGCCAACCCGGTCAGCGAAAAGCGCCCCAACTATCTCCGCGCCCAAACCGGCATGAAGCAGGTCTGCTCGCAATGCCACACGCAAGCCCTTATCGACCGCGTCTACGCGCAGGCCGAGCAGGTGGTCGCCGGCACCAACGGCAAGGTGCTGGCCGCCAAAGAGATCGTGGACGGCCTGCGCAAGGACGGCCTGCTGACCGGCCCGCCATTCTCCAATCCCGTGGAGTTCACCTACTTCGATCTGTGGCACTACGACGGCCGCACCAGCAAGCATGGAGCCTTCATGGGCGGCGCGGATTTCGTGCAGTGGCATGGCAACTACGGCTTGCTGCAAAAGACCGTCCAGTTGCGGCACGATGCCGACGAGTTGAGGAGAGTCCATGCAGGCGGCAGATAAACTCGCGCAGGTCGTCACAACGGCGCTTCGATCGCCTCGTCTCGCATGGCTCTTCGATCCGGAATTGCTGCTGGAAATCTTCGTGGCCGCGAACCTGGCCGTGCTGGCCGGAGATATTGCGCTGGCTCACTCGACCAACGGCTTCCGCAATCCTGCCGAGTACATTCCGCTCTACTTTTCCGCCGATGCGCCGTTGCTTCTGCTGGTGGGTATGCTGGCCAAGGGCCGCTGGCGCAGCCAGGAGGCATGGCGCGACATGGGCCTACTAGTGGGTTGCCTTTCCGTGCTGGTGGGGCTGGTTGGCGTGGTCTATCACCTTGAAAGCAGCTTCTTTGCCGAGCGCACCCTGCGTTCCATCACCTACGCCGCGCCCTTCGCAGCGCCGCTGGCCTATGCGGGCCTGGGCTTTCTGCTGCTGATGAATCGCATGGTGCCGTCGCGCGCGGAAAACGGCCCCAACCCGGAGTGGGCGCGCTGGGTGATACTCTTGGCTACCGGCGGCTTCTTTGGAAACTTCGTCCTCTCGCTCACCGACCACGCCACCAACGGCTTCTTTCTCAAGACCGAATGGATTCCCGTCATCTCCAGCGCGCTGGCCACGGGCTTCCTCATCGTCCCCGTCCTCATGCGGGTTACGCGCCGCTATCTCGATCTCTGCCTTGCGGTGCTCGGCGTACAGGCGCTGGTGGGCATTGTCGGCTTCGCTCTCCATCTGCGCATGAACCTCTACGCCCCCGGCGTGAGCTTCTTCGAGCGGTCGGTCTACGGCGCCCCGCCCATGGCTCCGCTGCTTTTTCCCAACCTCGTCGCGCTGGCAATGCTCGGCCTGTGGCAGCTAGCCGCGCAACTGCCGGAGGGTTCTTCAGAACGGCTCGGAGTCTTCGACCGTCTGGTTGGTTGGGCGGCTGCCGCTGCCCCGCAAACCGCGCCGCAATTGTCCGGATCGGATGCGCGTTGAGGCATCGGCCAGCCAACTTGCCAACTAGTGCTTACTTGCATAAATGATTGATATTACGTAAAGTGATTGGGCAGAGG
>CAZMHC010000045.1:0-22537 GCA_964565955.1 uncultured Occallatibacter sp. | reverse complement strand
TGCTTATGCGGTGTATTTGCGTGTGGATCGCTTTCGTGGCGGTGCGGAAACTGGGTGATATCGTTTCGAGGCCGTCTACTTTTGCCCCTCGACCATTTGAATCTCTTCCTCGGTCAGTCCGTAGAGATCGTAAACGAGACTGTCGATTTGGCGGTCGAGGGCGGCGCACCGGGCTTCCCAGTATCTCTTGTCCTTGTCGGCCTTGGCCTTCGCCAGATGTCGCTTTGCCTCCAGCATGAATTCAACTTTGTTAACTACTTGACAATAACGACCGCCATCAGCAGTATCGGCCTCGCTAAGAGGCGGAAACGGCAATTGCTCGACTTGACGCGCTTGAATTTCCGAGAACACCTTCTTGGTCGACTTTAGAAAGCTTACATAGAAAAAGTTCAACAGCTTGGAGTTGAACAGCCCGAGCACATACCGCAAGTCGTACGGACAATCCGGCTTGGGAGTGATGACCACGAGCGTGTTAAGCGCAAACCGTTGCGTCGTATCGATGCTTCCAATCAGCGTGTCGCCGACTCTGCGGAAGAATATCTTTTGAGAAAGCAAGAAGATATCTTCTCGTTTGCAACTATGAATCTTCGCAACGTCGAACTTGAAGAAATTCGGCGACTCTCCGGTGAGATAGCGGCTGATATGCCGACCATCCAGAATCTCTCTGTGCATGGCCGTCTTCTTGCGATTGGTCAAGCAAGCAGCCCGGTCATGCTTCAATGCAATGGCCTGATTGACATTCAGCCAGTCTCCCAATCTTTCTCGATTTCCCTCCAGCTTACTCCTCAACTCCCTCGCTTTCGGGTCCAAGTGAGTAATGAACGACACATTGAAGTTGCGAGCTAACTCGCTTTGAACGACGGTTGTACGGTCAATTCCGTTCTCACTTTCAGGCAGCGCCGTAAACTCCACCATGGTGGTAGGTATCTCATCCTTCCGCCGTGTGTGCTTCGTCAACACCAAGACGGCAGTCTCGACGACAGCATCCTTGAATACCTGACCTTTCGGAGCTGCAATGATATCGATGTCCGTTAGCTGTACAAGCATTTGCCTTAACTCTGCATAATATTCCTGGCTGAGCACAGTGTTTGGAACGATATACGAGAATCTCCCGCCCTCGCGAGTCTTCTGTCGCGCTCGCTCAATGAAGAATGCGAAAGTATTCAGACGACCGCCGGAGAATTTATAGGTATCTCGCAGGTATTGATTTATGCTTTCGTCCCGAAATGCTTCCATCGACAATTGAACGTACGGCGGATTTCCGACGATCGCGTCGAAACCGCCGCGCCGCATCGCTTCGGGAAAAGCAGTCTCGAAATCCATCGAATTGAGCTTGCGCGCGTCCTTGCTGCCGAAAAGATGGCCGTCGAGAATATCGGCCCCGATCAAAGAGTTCCCGCAGACGATATTGTTGCTCAGGTCGGGAAGCAATTTTTTCATCCTGGCAGTTTGCGCGAACTCCAACTGGTATTGGTAGGCGCTGCCGGTAGTTTCGTCTTTCAGAAGCCTTAGAAAGAGGGAAAGCTGGCAAACCTCGAAGGCCTGAAAGTCGATGTCCACTCCGTAGATATTGTTCAGCAGTATCTCTCTCTTCTTTCGCAGGGTAAGAAAGAGTTTTCCGTCTTTCGCGGCACATTCGCCCTTGCGCGCCGCCTTTGGATTCTCGTTATAGTAGCGCCCATGATAGGCAAGCAATAACTCGAAGACGCCCAGAAGAAAGGAGCCGCTTCCGCAGGCAATGTCGGCAAAGCGCATCGCCGCGATCTGTTCCGGAGTCTTGCCCGCGATGAGTTTTCCCACCGTGTTCTCGACGATGTAGCGGACAATGTATTCCGGCGTGTAATAGACTCCTCCCGCCTTGCGAACTTCGGGCTTAAGCTCGACGCGAGCGCGCTTGTCGGTGGCGACGATGACATTGCCGAGGAACCGCTCGTAAATGGAGCCGAGAATATGAATGGGAATGGCGTCGAAGTCATAGGGCGAGTTGACGTGGGAGAGGCGTTCGCATATATCGGCAAATGCGGTTTCGTCGGGTTGGAACGAACTGTCGTCGAGAATAGCGTGGTGTTTGAATACAATGCCGTTGTACACGCCGTCCAGCCGCCGGCTTGCGGCGATGAAGTCTTCCCAGGGCGTGGCTTTGTCTCCGAAGCGCTCCACCATGCGCTGAGGTTCAATGCCTTTGTCTTCCAGGAAGCGAATGAAAACGAGCCGGTCCAGGGTTCGCTGCACTAACTCGGTGAGAGTGTCGCCATCGAGGTCTGCGTTGAATTTTTTGAATGCCCGCGCAAGCGAGATGCGGTATTCATCGAGCTCTGCAAGAAATGCCTCATCGATGTTCTGATAGCCGCCAGGGAAGAGGCCGCGCTGCACGGCTTTGCCGCGCGGTTTTGGCAACTCCTTGGCGCGCTTTTCCAGTGAGCCGCCGGCAACCGCTTCGCGCGAGAAAAGCCAGTAGATTTCCGCGAATTTGCCGCGATCCAAGTAATCGCTGCAATGGTATCTGGCAATATGCCGGTTGATGGAAGCAGCTATATCCGGCTTGTAGCGGCAATCGAGAACGTGAAACTGCTTGAAGTCGGTGAGTGCCGCCAAGGGCGTATTGCTGTTCCATGCGTAGCGAATGGTCTGGAAGTAGTTATCGGCGGTGGCAAGGTCGCCGTGCGGTTTTTTAGCCTCGACGAAGAAACGAACGATCCGGTAGTTCGGCGCAAGATGGAAGGCGTAATCGGCGCGGCGCTGGCCACCTGCCAAGACGGCAGGCTCAACCTTGACTTCCTGCTCGTAGGGATTGGTCTGCCGGTCGTGGTTAACATCCCATCCAAGCGCGGTGAAGAATTTGTCGATGAAATCCTTGCGCGCTTCGGCCTCCTGGTAGTTGGGAGACAGATAGCGCTCCTCGCCGGCCTGAAAGGTCGCCACCAGCGCAGCTATCTTCTCAAATGCTTCCTCGAAGGCGGACGTGCCCATGACCCACAGTATAGCAACGGATAGCCACCTGCGGTAAGGCCAGCCGCCTTCGGCGATATATATGTGTCTTCTGCGTCCCCAGGTCTCAAAATCGAGACCTGGGGCACTCAACATCCGAAATTAGCAACACGGCTTTCGCACACGGATCGAGTGTGGTTTGGTAGAAGCAGTTACGGCTGGTACTCCCAGAGGTCGTTGAAAATGCTCCAGCCATTATTCGACCCACCGAAGAGCCAGAGGTTGCCCGATGCATCGGTCCAGCTTACGGCACCATATCTCGCCCCTGGGTTGTTGGTGACGTCTGGCATACCTTCAGCCCCGTAGATTCCGGTTGCATTGGCAGTCGATGACCCGCCTATCCAAGCCCATTCGCCTATTTTGGGGCTATACTCCCATAGGTCGTTGAGTTCTCCAGCATCTGGATTCCCCGTCGCAGCGTAACCATATCCGCCGAAGAGCCACAGGTTTCCGGATGCGTCGGTCCAGCTTACGGATTGATGACGCCCTCCTGGAACGTTGGTTACAGCAGGTGTGCCTTGCGTTCCATAGACACCTGAAGAAGCTCCACCAGTCGATGATCCACCCATCCATGTCCACTCGTCCGATTGAGGGCTGTACTCCCACAGGTCGTTGAGAAATGTGTCGTATCCCGCACCGCCAAAGAGCCAGAGGTTGCCCGACGAATCAGTCCAGCTTGCGGCAGAATGACGCGCACCTGGAACGTTGGTTGCAGCAGGTGTGCCTTGCGTTCCATAGACACCCTGAAGGGCATTGTCTGTCGAAGATCCATTCATCCAAGCCCATTCACCGGTTTTTAGGTTGTACTCCCATAGGTCGTTGAGAAAACCTACCGCGCCGGTCGAGTCGGAGCCATAACCTCCAAAGAGCCAAAGGTTACCTGAGGCGTCGGTCCAGCTCACGCTGAATTGCCGCGCCCCAGGCGAATTGGTGGCGGCAGGCGTATCTTCGGTCCCGTACACACCAGAGGCATTAGCTGTCAATGATCCGTTCATCCAGGCCCATTGGCCCGATTTCGGGCTGTACTCCCACAGGTCGTTGAGATTTTGATCGCCTTGAGACCCGGTCGAGTCGGAACCATTTCCTCCGAAGAGCCAGAGGTTGCCTGAGGTGTCAGTCCAGCTTATGGCTCCCCAACGCGCCCCTGGGATATTGGCGACGGCGGGTGTGCCCTTCGTACCGTAGACACCAATTGGACCGAATGCACCGACTGTCGATGACCCGCCCATCCAAGTCCATTCGCCCGATTGGGGGCTATACTCCCACAGGTCGTTGAGATATTCAGGGTCCGCGACTGAGTCGTAGCCGACGAATCCGCCGAAAAGCCAGAAGTCGCCCGACGCATCGGTCCAGCTTACAGAACTCCAATGCGCCATAGGAATGTTGGTTGCGGATGGCGTACCCAGCGTCCCGTAGACACCAGAGGCACCGGCTGTCGATGATCCGCCCATCCAGGTCCAATCGCCTGCGATCGACTTGTTCGTGCAGGCAACCGTCACATTGGTGACGTTGGCGTTGGCTACTGTACCGTTCCCGTTGCTGACGGTGCAAAGCTGAGCCGGAGACGAAGGCTGGGTTTGCACCGTTACGGCGTAGGCGCTGCCGCTGGCAAGGGAAGTCGAGAAGGTGAAACTGCCGCTTGTGCTCACCGGCAGGCTGTTGCCGCCATTGTCGAGCAAAACCAGTCCCGTGCCAGCGAGTCCAGTGACCGTGCCGCCGACGGAGTACTTGTTTGTGGTCGTGGTGGAAGGCCCGCTACTGCCGCAACCCGCAAACGTAAGTACCGCCGCAGTTAAAAGCGCAAAAACACATGATTTCGCCCAGATTTTCATAATCCTATAGCTCCGTTCCATGTTTGCCGGAATTCAAAATTTTCCTTAGTTGAGAGTTCATATAGTTTATCACTGGTCCACCGCGCCTTGGCCGCCGCAAAGCACACAGCACAACGCAATCACAAGCTACTCGTGGAGATCGTGCAGCCGTGCATTGCCCTGACGGGGGTCTTCAAGCCCCTCCCAACACGATGCAAATTGTTCCAGAGTTGCAACTTCCGCTCGACCCATGTTGATCCATTCCCCTCTGGATCAACTTCTCCTACGGGCGCGCTTTGCGGAAGTCCCTATCCTGGTTCACGCTGGTTTCAAATGCGATTGCCCTGGTGGGAATATGCCACGCGAAGACTCCCACCGCTCCGCGCTGATACACTGGCCTCGGCATGGATCGCCCCGGAAATCCTCATGGTTGAACTGCTTCCGTCCATCTTTTCGGCGGACTTCGCCCACTTGGCCGATCAGGTTGCCGCAGCCGAGCGGGGCGGCGGCACGGCGATTCACGTGGACGTGATGGACGGCCATTTCGTTCCCAACATCACGCTCGGCCCGCCCGTCGTCAAAAGCCTGCGCAAGTTTACCGCCCTGCCGCTCGATTGCCATCTGATGATCGAGAATCCGAATGAGTACATTAGCGCCTTTGCCGACGCCGGGGCCGATTGGGTGAGCGTTCACTATGAAACCTGCACGCATCTGCACCGCTCGCTGGAGCTGATCGCCCACCACGGCATGAAGCCGGGGGTGGTTCTGAATCCGGCCAGCCGCGTCGATCTGATCGCCGATATTCTGCCCATGGTGCATCATGTCCTGGTTATGAGCGTGAATCCTGGTTTTGGCGGGCAGCGATTCATCGAATTCTCGCTGGACAAGATCCGGCGGCTGGCCGAGTTGCGCCGGGAACTGGGTCTGGCGTTTAGAATCGAGGTAGACGGCGGCGTGGCTCACGACACCGTGGACCGGATCGTCCAATCAGGCGCGGAGTTGCTGGTGGCCGGAAACGCCGTCTTCGGCGCGGGCTTTCCCGAGCGGGATGCGCGGGCGTTGTTGGCAGCGGCCCGCATCGCCGCAAACGAATAAGTCAGCGGTTTTATGAGGCGGGCGGGTGGGCGGTCGCCGGGTCCATCGCCGCGATGAGGTGTTATGAAACAGTTGTCCATGAAGATTGCCGCGGTGGCTTTAGCCATGCTGGTATTGGGCGGAGTTGCGGTCCAAGCCAAGGATAAGCAGCCCAAAAAGAAGAAGAACGAAGACTTGAGCGCCAACCCGTTGGCCGGCGTGAACTCCAAGCAGCCCGACAAGGAGCTCTTCGACAAGGCCATGATCGCCTTGAAGAAGGGCCGCTACGATGTGGCCCGGCTCGACTTGCAGACCATGCTCAACACCTATCCCGACTCCGAGTATCGGATGCGCGCCAAGCTGGCCGTGGGCGACAGCTGGTTCAAGGAGGGCGGTTCCGCAGCCCTCACCCAGGCGGAGGCCGAGTACAAGGACTTCATCACCTTCTTTCCCAACGCTCCCGAAGCCGCCGAGGCGCAGATGAAGGTGGCCGACATCTACTATCAGCAGATGGAGAAGCCGGATCGCGACCACTTCAACGCCGAGCAGGCCGAGAAGGAGTACCGGAACATGATCAATCAGTTCCCGGATTCGACCCTCGTGCCCCATGCCAAGCAAAAGCTGCGCGACGTGCAGGAAGTTCTGGCCGAGCGTGAGACCGAGATCGGCCTCTTCTATCAGAGCCGCGAAAACTACAACGCCGCCATCGCCCGCCTCCAGACCGTGGTGGATACCTATCCGCTCTATTCCAAGAGCGATCTGGCGCTGCTGGGCATCGGCGACGCCTATCTCGGCGAAGCCCATACCATGCAAATGACGACGAGTCTTCCCGCTGCTATCAAGGAGCGGATGCGCGCTCTCTATCAGGACCGCGCCGCTGCCGCTTTCACCAAAGTGATTACCCGTTATCCCATGACTCCCCACGTGGAGGATGCCCGTGACCGCCTGGTGGCCATGAACCGCCCGGTTCCCGAGCCGACGCGGGAAGCGGTTGCCGAAAATGAAGCGGAAGAAGGCAGCCGCAGGCCAGTGCATCTGGTTGCCCAGAAGACCCTCGGAATCGTCCAGCGCGGACCTTCGGTGGTCGAAGCGGTCCATGTGGGAGAACCATCGTTGGACGACCCCAAGCGCACCCTGGCACCGGATGTGACGAAGGAAAATGTGGCTCTCTTCAACGCTGCCGTCAACGCCGGCAGGTCCGTTCCCGCTGCAAACGCCATCAAGCCCACCAGCCCCAACGAACCGCCCCGCAGCGACCAGCCCTCGGAAGCGCCTTTGCAGCCTCCGAATCCGCAGGGTGGCACGGGCATGGGCGTAGAGGTGGTGAACGCGCCCTCAGCCGTCCCCACCACCGATCCCAACGCCGTGCTTAAGCCCGTTGGCCCGGTCAACACCGTGCTGCCCGCCGCCGAAAAGCCCGCCGAGGCCCCCGACCAGGTGAATGAGGTCAAGCCTGGAGCGTCTCCCGCGCCGGCCAATGCCGCCGATGCCAAAAAGAAGAAGGCAGACTTGAGCGACGAATCCTCGAGCAAGAAGAAGAAGAAGAAGGGCCTCGGCAAGCTGAACCCGTTCTGATTTGGTCTCCAGGCTGATGGAAATGGCCGCTCGTCATGTGGGTGGCCATTTTCGTTCGCGCACCGATCAACCCCAAGAAATCCTGATCTTGCTTCGCGGATCATAATCGGAGCAGACTTGCCTTTTATTTATATTGTACATACAATTAAATAGTGTTCGTCTGGGACGAGACAAAGCGAAAGTCCAATCTTGAAAAGCACGGACTCGACTTTAGGGACGCTCCTCTCGTTTGCGACAATCCGGAGAAATGCACCTACGACTCCAGCCGTGCAGGGGAACGCCGCCGGATGGACTTGGCCATGGCTGTTATTTGCGGCAAGCTGCTGGCGTTGATTTACACGGAACGCGGGGACGATGTTCGGGTGATCTCATTCGGGCCCGCATCCCGAGAGGAGCGCGAACGATATGAACACGACCAGGACTGAAACCGACTGGCAGCGCGTGATGGCCTTCAAAGAGGGCGACGCAATCCCCTACGAGCCGGAGGACGGCCCCTACGACCCGAACGATGCCGAAGCCGCCCGCGCCTGGCTCGCCCAGGCCGACCTGATTCGCGGCGGCAAGGTCGTGCGCAAGGGCAAGCGCGGCCCGCAAAAGGCTCCCACCAAGACGCTGGTCTCGCTGCGGCTCTCGCCCGAAGTGATCGACCACTTCAAAGCTACCGGGCGTGGCTGGCAGACGCGCATCGATTCGACTTTGATGGAGTCGATCAAGCGCGGGGCGTCTTGACAAAGGCATAAAACGGTATACACTGTAAATACAATAAGTGCTGCTAGGTCGAAGCCTACAACTTGGCGTATATTTGGCAGCATTGATGAACGGTCAATCGCTGAATTTCGATTGGGATGATGCGAACCGAGACCATTTGGCTCGGCATGGTGTGACCCCGCAAGAAGCCGAGGAAGTGATTCTTGGGAACCCCCTCGATGCCGAACTGCAAACTGCGGAGGGTAGCGGCGGAGAAGAGCGGATATTACACGTCGGGGAAACGCGCAAAGGACGGATTTTGGAGCTTGTGTCTACGTGGCGCGATGGAAAAGCTCGAATCATCTCCGCGTGGGATGCGCCTCGGCAATCCAAGTTGGACTATCTGGCCGAGATGAGGCGGCGTTATGGAAGCATTGACGATTCCGAAGTTTGAGAACGAAACCGACGAAGCCAATTGGCTTTACGAGAACCGCGAGCGGCTGGCGGCGGTGTTTCATGAGGCAGTGCGGCAGGGCCGGGTCAGGCAGGGAACATTGATGCAGCGCGGCATCACGCCTGCTACCACGATCCGCCTCGCCCCGGAAGACATCTCCCGCGCCCGGACGCTGGCCGAGCGGCGCGGGCTTCGCTACCAGACCTATCTAAAAATGCTGATTCACGAGGCGCTGGAGCGGGAGGAAAAGGCGAGTTAACCGCCCTCTGGAACCGCATAGAAATAGCGATGCCGGTCAAAACCATATTGGGCGCACATACCATGCCAAGGGCGTTCGTCGGCAGCGCGCTTAACAGGAAGGGTTCCGCTCATGATTCCGCGCATACGAATCGCGATCCCGCTTCTTTTGGCGCTCGTTTCCGCCCTGCTGCCGGCGCAGAACTCCGCCCCGCGCTCCGTCTTCGGCTACGCGGATTTTACCGCCCAAGCCAAGATCGAGGAGAAATTCCTCGCCGTCCCCGATGCCGCGCTGGCCGGCCGGCACCTGAAGACCCTGACCGCCGAGCCGCATCTGGCCGCGACCCCCGAAGACCGCAAAACCGCCGATTATGTAGCTCAAAACTTCCGTGCCGCCGGACTCGCAACCGAGATCGTTCCCTACCGCGTGCTACTGGACCGTCCCAAAACCGTGCGCGTCGAGGCCTTCGGTAGCGACGGAAAGCTGCTGATGACCGGCCCCAACCGTGAGCGCGTCGAAGGCGACCCCTATCAGGACGATCCCCGCGTGGTCATGCCCTTCAACGCATCGTCCGGCTCCGGCGACGTGACCGCCGAAGCGGTCTACGCCAATTTCGGTCGCCTGGAGGACTTCGACCAACTGGCCGCCCAGCACATCGACCTCCACGGCAAGATCGTCATTGCCCGCTACGGCGCCAACTTTCGCGGCGTCAAGGTCTATATCGCCGAGCAGCGCGGGGCAGTCGGCGTTCTCCTCTACTCCGACCCCCAGGATGACGGCTATTACAAAGGCGACGCCTATCCCCTCGGACCCTGGCGGCCCGATACCGGCATCCAGCGAGGATCGGTCCAATATCTCTTCAAATATCCCGGCGACCCCGAAACCCCCGGCATCGCCTCCACGCCCGATCTGCCCGATTCCGCCCGCATCTCGCCGAACGGCAACCAGCCCCACATCATCTCCATCCCCATCAGCTACCGCGACGCCGCTCCCATACTCCAAGCCCTCAGGGGGGCCGGTGTGCCGCAAGGCTGGCAGGGTGCGTTGCCCTTCCGCTATCACATAGGACAGTTGGGAGGGCCGGGCAGCGTCAAGGTCCACCTCGTCTCGCAGCAGGAGTACCAGAGGCGCGCGATCTGGAACGTGATCGGCAAAATCAAGGGCAGCGAGTACCCCGACGATTGGGTCGTCGTTGGGAACCATCGCGATGCCTGGGTCTATGGCGCCTGCGATCCCTCCAGCGGCACCGCCGCCATGCTCGAGGCCGTCCACGGCATCGGCGCGCTGCTCAAGCAGGGCTGGCATCCCAAGCGCACCATCGTCTTTGCCAGTTGGGATGCCGAGGAGGAGGGTCTGGTCGGATCGACCGAGTGGGTCGAGCAGTACGCCGCCGCCCTGGATCGCGCCGTCGCCTATTTCAATACCGACGTAGCCGTCTCCGGTCCGAATTTCATCGCCTCAGCCGTCCCCTCCCTCAAGCAGTTTCTTCGCGAGATCGCCCGCGACGTGCCCAGCCCGCTAGGCGGCACCGTCTATCAGCAGTGGAGAACCGAATCAGCCGCCGAGAACCAGCACAAACCCGCGCCCGAAGCGGAAGAAGTTCACATCGGCGACCTCGGCTCCGGATCCGACTTCACGCCTTTCCTTCAGCACGCCGGCGTTCCCTCCACAGACATCAGCTCCGACGGCCCGTACGGCGTCTACCACTCGGTCTTCGACAACTTCGCCTGGTATACCCAAAACGCCGATCCTCATTTCCTTTATCTACAAGAGATGGCCCGCGTCTTTGGCCTCGAAGCCCTGCGCATGGCCGACTGCGACGCGCTCCCCTACGATTACCGCTCCTACGCCGGCGCCATCGCGGCGTATATCGAAGCTGCCAAGCGCAAAGCTTCCGATACTGGATTCAACGCGCTCGACTTCGGACCGGCGCAGGCCGCCGCCGCCCGTCTCGCCGCAGCCGCCCGCAAGGCCCAAACACAGCAAACCGCTCCCGCCGGCAACTTGGCAAAACTGAATCTCGCGCTGCGCCAGACCGAGACCGCGTTGCTTTCTCCGGCCGGACTGCCCAACCGGCCCTGGTATCGGCACACCATCTACGCCCCCGGCGAGTACACAGGTTACGCGGCCGTCGTCCTGCCCGGTGTCAACGAGGCCATCGATGCCAAAGAGCAAGCTCGCGCCGCAGAGCAACTCACCGCGCTGGCCGAGGCGCTCACACGGGCGGCGCAAGTTTTGGAGAGGGCGCATTGAAGCGACGCCATTGTTATGCTTGACGTAACGCATAACGGAAAGCGACCAGGAGTCTGTCGGGCATAGATTCGTGACGGCGGCAACAGCGGGAGCAGCGGTTTCCGGTTCAGCTTCAAAGCATGGGCCAGAACTTCTTTCCTGACGCCGTCAACCGGACGCCGCAGCTTTCCCCATCGCTTCATGAATGGCTTCCCGAAGGCCATCTGGTTCGCTTTCTTTTGGATGCGGTTGCGTCGCTGGGTCTGAGCGCCATCCATGCCTCTTGTGCGGACAAGGATGGCCGCGGTCCGGCGGCCCGCGCGCCGGAGACGACGGTCCGTCCGCTCCTGTGAGACTATGCGCGGGGCGTCTACAGTTCGCGCAAGATTCAGACGCGCACCTTCGAGGACGTGGCCTTCCGCCATTAATGAGCCTGAAGCGCTGCCGTTCACGGCGGGGAAAGACCGTTTTGGGTTCTTCCCCGTTTACAATCAATTGAATATGATTCGTTTTTCAACTGCCGGGGAGTCGCATGGCGAGGCCCTGATTGCGCTGGTATCGGGGCTGCCGGCCGGGGTCCCCGTCGATCTGGAGTTTGTGAACCGCGAGCTTTGGCGGCGGCAGCAGGGCTACGGGCGCGGCGGACGCATGAAGATTGAAACCGACAAGGCCCACGTGCTCAGCGGTGTGCGGCATGGCAAGACCATCGGCGCGCCGATCGCTATCGAGATCGTAAACCGCGACTGGAAGAACTGGGAAGAGAAATTGCCTGTGGAGGCGGGCGACCCGGCCAAGCATCAGGCCGTGGCCTCGCCGCGGCCTGGCCACGCCGACCTGGCCGGCGCGCTCAAGTACAACTTTCCCGACGCTCGCTACGTGCTGGAGCGGGCGAGCGCCCGCGAGACGACGGCGCGGGTGGCCGCCGGAGCCTTTGCCAAGCTGATGCTGCGTACGCTGGGCATCGAGGTGGCCAGCCACGTGATCCGCGTGGGGCGGGTGGAGTTGGAACGCGCCGCTGGGTGGGAGGAGATTGCCGCTCTGGCCGCGTGCGACGAGGTGGTGCTGGGCTGCGTCGATGAGGCCACCGAGGCGCGCATGAAGGATGAGGTCGAGGAGGCGGCGCGCACCGGCGATACGGTGGGCGGCGTCTTCGAAGTGGTGGTCCACGGCGTTCCGGCGGGGCTAGGCACGTACGTCAACTGGGATGAGAAGCTGGACGGATTGCTTGCTTGGGCGGTGATGAGCATCCAAGCGGTGAAAGCGGTGGAGATTGGCCGCGGCGTCTTTGGCGGGCAGTCGTTTGGCTCCGCGGTCCACGACCCGATCCATTACGCGCCGCTACTGGAAAAGCTGGACCGACCCACCCGCTTTGTGCGTCACCAGAACAATGCCGGGGGCATCGAGGGCGGGGTCTCGAACGGCGAAGAGATCGTGGTGCGCGGCCATCTGAAGCCGATCTCGACACTGCGCCGGCCGCTGGAGTCGGTGCGCTTCGATACGCGCGAGGCGACCAGCGCCAGCTACGAGCGCTCGGATATTTGCGTGCTTCCGGCTGCGGGGGTGGTGGGCGAGGCGATGGTGGCGCTGGCGGTTGCCAAGGCTGTGCAGGAGAAGTTCGGCGGCGATTCGGCGCTGGAGCTGCAACGAAATTTCGCGGGCTACATCGAACAGATACGCGCGTATTAACCGGGAATTCAAATCGGGGTACACTGATGCAGGGGGAGTGCGATGGAAATTGACTACACTCCGCAAGTCGGCGAGCAGGTCGAAGTCTTTGGCCACAAGGGAAGATTCGTTATCAAGGATCGCAAGATCGGCGACAACGGCCATTATCTTTTCAGGCTTGAGTCATTGCATTCAGGAATAACAGTTGATAACATTCTCTATCCAATGATGACGTATCCGCCTGAAGAAAAGGTGCGCAAGGTGCTCCCTCAAGTCATTGAGGAGTGCGGTCCGTGGCCCGATGATTTTCAAGGAGGAAGATATGACGTCAAGTTCCATGCGATGTACGACGGAACTCCACGGGTCATGGTCTATTTTTACTTGAAGCCGGATGTGATCCCTTCTCCTGAAAAGGCTCGCGTATGGAGCAACTTTTATTCGAGACTGGAGAACGGATTCAAGTTTGTGGATATTGATTCAGGAGCTTATCGGCTCTGGGATATTGATTCGGGAAACCGGTCCACACGGCTTCAGTTTGCGGCTAGAGAAGAGCGGAGTGCCCAGCGTGTCGCTAGCTGATGAACTGCTCGTCCACGCGGCGAGGGTGGTTGCCGCTCCAAATGCTACGGATGCCGACTATCGCCGGGCGGTGTCAGCCTCTTATTATGCGGCGTTTCATTTGATGGCGGCGGCTGTGGCAGAGCAGGTAAGCCCGCAGGAGCCGGATGGATTGCGCGGAAGATGTCAACGCGCGCTGGAACATCGCGCAATGAAGAATGCCATGACTAAATTCTTGACTCCTGATAGCGTGAAAAGACTCTCGGAAGAAGTCGCTGTCGCCTGCGCTTATTCCCCCGGCCTCGCAATGATTGCCGGTCTTTTTGAAGATTTGCAGGACGAACGGCATCTAGCCGATTACGATGTTGTCGACGCGGAGGAGAAGGTCGGACTTTCATGGGCATCAGAGAGCCTCGACAAGGCCAAGCTGCTCTTCGACACTTGGAGTTGCGTGCAATCTACTGAAGAAGCGAAGCTGTTTCTGGCAACCATCATTTTTGGCAATAAGTGGGCGAAATAGCGCTCCAGACCCTGGGAGTTACCTGAAGAGCAATCCATGATACTGACCATCGTGAAATACCCCGATCCCGTTCTCTCGCGGCCCGGCGAGCCGGTCACCGAATTCGACGCGGACTTGCGCAAGCTGGTCGCCGATATGTTCGAGACCACTTATGCCTCGCAGGGGGTGGGGCTGGCCGCGCCGCAAGTGAGCGTCTCCAAGCGTCTGACGGTGATCGATGTGAGCATGGGCAAGAACCCCGCCGACAAGCTGGTGATTGCCAATCCGGAGATTGTCTCCCGCGAGGGCAAACTTTACGAGGAGGAAGGCTGCCTCAGCTTTCCCGATATACGCGAGAAGGTGGTGCGGGCAGCCAAGGTCCGCATCCGCGCCCAGGACATCGACGGCAAGTGGTTCGAGATGGACGGCGAAGACCTGCTCTCGCGCTGCTTCCAGCACGAGATCGACCACGTGGACGGAACGCTGTTCATCTATCGCATGAGCGCCCTCAAGCGCGATCTGGTTTTGCGCAAGATCCGCAAGTTGCAGCGCGAAGGCAAGTGGTAACGCGCTTGAAACTCGTCTTCTGCGGCACTCCGCGCTTCGCCGTGCCCACGCTGGAAGCGCTGTTGGCGGCCGGTCACGAGGTTCGGCTGGCTGTTTCGCAGCCGGACCGCCCGGCAGGCCGTTCGCAGCAACTCACCCCGCCGCTCGTCAAACTGGCGGCGTTGGCCGCGGGCATCCCGGTCACGCAGCCGGAGAAGATTCGCAATAACTCCGAGTTTCGCTTGCGGCTCGAAACCATCGCGCCGGACGCCATCGTCGTGGTCGCCTATGGGCGCATCGTTCCCCCCTGGATGCTGGCGCTTCCCCGGTTGGGTTGCATCAACCTTCACGCCTCCCTACTCCCCAAATATCGCGGCGCGGCGCCCATCCAGTGGGCGGTAGCGAGGGGCGAGACGGTCACCGGCAACTCGACCATGCTGCTGGAAGAAGGACTCGATACTGGCCCGATTCTGCTTCAGCGGACCATGCCCATCGGCCGCGAACAGACGGCGGTGGAACTCTTTGAGATTCTTGCCGAATCCGGCGCGCCGTTGGTGATCGAGACTCTCGCGGGCCTCGCCGATGGTACCGTCCATCCACTGCCGCAGGACCACTCTCTGGCCACGATCGCTCCGCTGCTCGGCCGCGAAGACGGGCGCATGGACTTTGCCGCCCGCACAGCCGCGGAACTCTGCAATCGCTGGCGCGGCTTTCAGCCCTGGCCGGGAGCATTCACTTCTCTCGAAGGCAAAAAACTGATCGTCCATCGCCTGATGACCACGGACCCGTTCGCGCTTGCGGCCCCTCCCAAGCCTCAGTCCGGCCAGGTTCACATGGAACACGACCGGCTTTTTGTCGCTTGCGCCCAAAACACCTGGCTGGAACTCGTCGAAATTCAGCTTGAAGGCAAAAAGCGCCTCGCGGCGGCTGAGTTCCTGCGCGGAATGCAACTGTCCGCCAGTGTCCGCCTTGGGATGCCGTCGCAATGACCGCCAGGAAGAAGACTCTCTCCGGCAAAAACACGGAGCCGGTTCGTCCGGCCGAGATTTCTCCAGCGCGCAAGGCCGCTTTCTCGATCCTCATGGCTATCGAGCGCGGCCAAGCCCATAGCGATGACCTGCTGCGCGGGAGAGCCGTCAACGCTCTCTCGGCCCCCGACCGCAATCTGGCCACGGCATTGGTCCTCGGCGTTCTGCGCTGGCAGATTCGGCTCGACAGTCAATTGCAGGCGCTGCTCAAGCGGCCCGGCGGCAAGCTCGACCCTGAGATTCTGATCGCGCTGCGCCTGGGAGCCTTCCAGATTCTGCATATGGACCGCATCCCGGCCCGCGCCGCCATCGACGAGAGCGTAAAACTGGCCAAGCGAGCCGGCCACCGCTTCGCCTCCGGCATGGTCAACGCCGTCTTGCGCAAACTCTCCGCTCCGCTAGCTCGCTTTTCCGAGGAAACGCCGGCGGATCTGGCTCTGTCCCAGGCCCATCCCCTTTGGATGGTCGAACGCTGGATCAGCTTCTTCGGCCTGGACAGAGCCAAAGCCATCTGTAGCCACGGCCAAAGCCAGCCAACACTAACGATTCGCATCGCCCGCCCCGAAGTCGAAGGCGAACTTGCCCGGGCCGGCATCTGTCTTGAACCCGGCAAGCTGATCGCCGCCGCCCGCACCGTGGTCTCCGGCGACCTGACCGCGACCGCCGCTTTTCTCGAAGGCCGCGCGATCCTGCAGGACGAGGGTTCGCAACTTATCGCCGAGCTTGCCGGCTGGAATGGCGAGAATGATAACCAAAGAGTAAACAGCACCCTCGACGCTTGCGCCGCACCCGGCGGAAAGACCCTGATCCTGGCCGAGCGCAACCCAACGGCACGCATTCTAGCCTGCGAATCCAGCGAACCTCGCTTTGAACTCCTCCAGAAGCGGCTGGCGTTTTTGGGCGATCGGGTGGAGTGCCGGCGTGCCGACGCAACCGATCTGGCTGAGCACGCCGCCTTCGATCTCGTCCTCGCCGACGTGCCTTGCAGCGGCACCGGTACTCTGGGCCGCAACCCGGAGATTCGCCACCGTCTGTGCCTCGAAGACCTCAGACGCCAGTCCGAGCGCCAGCGGGCCATCCTTCGCTCCGCGCTGCGCTCGGTCCGCCCCGGCGGCCGAGTTGTTTACTCCACCTGCTCGCTGGAGCCGGAAGAAAACGAGCAAGTGGTCGCAGCGGTGCTTGCCGAAACCCCATACGCCCGCCTGCTTCCGCTCTATTCCCGCATTGACGAGCTGCTCGGCAAGGGAATCCTCACCGTCTCCGGCGCTGAGCGCCTGCGCGGAGCGCTCACGCAAAAGGGCTGCCTGCGCCTGTCGCCCGGCGCGCTGCCCACGGATGGCTTCTTCGTTTGCGCTCTCTCGCGCGAGGCTTGATAGGCCGGGAGGGCGGGGTTGCGGCCATTGCCGAGGGTAGCTGCCGCCCGTTGAATTCGCCCACGCAGACCGGAGCCGAACTGACTGCGATGAACGAGGCACAGCGTCTGACGACTCATGCCGATTCAGGGGGTTGATGACCGGGCATCTGCCGATCCATGCTCCGATCCTTCGTTTTATTGCTCCTATCTTCTTGAGTCTGAATTCCTTGACGGCGCGTCCCTCGCGATGCTTCGGAATTGTACTCATTGGGCATGGCCTGCGACGACGATTAGCGATCGGTCGGCCGAGTGCCCCAGGTTCCTATTTTGGGACCTGGGATTCCAATCAACTCATTGCGCGCAATCGCTTGGTTGGCAGTTATTGCGGCTTTGCCGGATGCGACGGTTGCGCGGGCGTCCGGTTTTCGTGCGACGGAATCCCAACCTCGATCGCCTCACCCAGCGCCAGCGGGAGTTCCTGCTGCTGTGACTTGACCGATTCGTAGGCCCGCACGATGCGCTGCACCAGCGCGTGGCGCACCACATCGGTATCCTCGAAATGGCAGAAGTGGATGCCCTCGACGCCATCGAGAACGTTGATCGCGTCCACCAGGCCGGAGCGGCGCGGATTGGGCAGGTCGATCTGGGTGATGTCGCCGGTAATCACCGCCTTGGAGTTGTTGCCCAAGCGGGTCAAAAACATCTTCATCTGCTCGACGGTGGTGTTCTGGGCCTCGTCCATGATGATGAAGGCGTCGTTGAGGGTGCGCCCGCGCATGAAGGCCAAGGGCGCTACCTCGATGACGTTCTTCTCCAGCATCTTGTCGACCTTGTCCGGTTCGAGCAGGTCGTAGAGCGCGTCGTAAAGCGGGCGCAGATAGGGGTCCACCTTGTCCTGGAGGGTGCCGGGGAGAAAGCCGAGCTTTTCGCCGGCCTCGACCGCTGGGCGCACCAGCACAATGCGGCTCACCTTCTTGGCGTTGATGGCGGCCACGGCCATGGCCACGGCCAGATAGGTCTTGCCGGTGCCCGCCGGACCGACGCCGAAGGTCATATCGCTCTGCTCAATGGCCTCGACGTATTTGCGCTGATTGACAGAGCGCGGCTGCACGGCGCGCTTCACCCCGGCCGAGCGCTGCTTGCCGCTGTCGGCCAGCGAGCGCAGCGTGGTTGCAGGGTCGGCGACCGCCAGACGCAACATTCCGTGCAGTTCGCCGTTGTGCGGATGAATGCCTTGCCGGCGCAGCGCCTCGAAGTCGTGGAAGACGCGCTGAACGCGCGCCACGCCCGCTTCCGGCCCCTCCACATACACGGCGTCGGAGCGAAGATCGATCCGAACGTCGAGCGAGTCTTCCATGAGCCTGAGGTTTTCATCGCGAGTCCCGAACAGGGGCTCAAGATTGGGCGTGATCTCCAGAGCGATCTTCAAAGGATTCGTAGGCCTCCAGTGGTTCGTTGCGGGTTGAGGTGAAGCGCTTGCGGCGCAAGGCGGCGGCAGGCCGAGGCGCGAAACCGCGGCGCGGGCAATGGATGCGCGATGGATTTCGAGGGAGTGTGCGGGGCGCGGCGCAGGTCAAAGCCGAAGCTCTGGGCTGTCTGGCGGGACCGCGGGTTGGCGTTGGCGACCAAATCCGGTATCTGCGCTGAGAGTAGCGCCATCCGCGCCGCTCGTCAATCCATGCGACATTGTTTTTCGATGAATTGTGTGTCAGGGTAGGTACTATTGTTGGCCGGAAGTTCGCTGTCCAACTCAGTTGACATTCAGGCTCATCTTCGACGCCATTGTTTTGGCGGTCCGAGGCTTGAACGTTCAGGTCATGTTTGCCAGGCTCCCGCGATTGAGACGATTCCCGATCCCTCCGGCAGCGAGCCTGCGCGCTCACCGCCGCGCCAGCAACAGCATCAAGGCGAAGAGCGCCACCGGCACCATCGCCAGGCCGGCGTAGAGCATCATCCTTCGCACCCCCGGCAGATTCAGGCCGCGCAGCAAGGGCCGCCTTTCGGCTTCCTCAACGCCGACCTGCTCTTGATGCTCCAGTTCCCAAGCCATCTCGCTGGCCGTCGAGTAACGGTGGCGCGGTTCCCGTTCCAGCGCGCGGCATAGTATCTCCTGCAATTCCGGAGTTATATTCGGGTTCAGCTTGCGCGCCGGTTTGGGATCGTGCAACAATCGCTCGTTCATCGCCGCCAGAGGATTCGGACCGCTGAAAGGAACTTCCCCGGTCAGCATCTCGTAGAGCATCACGCCCAGAGCGTAAATGTCGCTGCGCTGGTCGCCGCGCTGCCCTTTGACCTGCTCGGGCGAGATATAGTCGGGCGTACCCAGAGTGCCCGACATTTCCACAAAGGTCAGCCTCCGCGCGTCTTCCTTCATGGCGATGCCGAAGTCGATGATTTTGATCCGGTCCTCGTCATCGACCATGATGTTTTCCGGCTTCAGGTCGCGGTGCACCACGCCGTGCTTGTGCATATAGTCGAGGGCGTCGCAGATGCGCAGCGTCAGGCTCACGGCGCGACCGATGGGCAGCTTGCGCTCCTCGTTCAGGATCGCGCGCAGCAGGCAGCCCTCCACCCACTCGATGACCATATAGATTTGGCTGCGCTCTTCGCCGTCGTAGGCCTTCACCACGCCGGGGTGGTCAAGCTCCTGGCCGATCGCCTGCTCGCGCTTGAAGCGCTCGGAGAGAATCGGGTCGGACTCCATCTTCGCGTGAGGAACCTTGACGGCCACCTGTTTGCCGTCGTTCAGGTCCGTGGCCCGGAACAGCGTGGACATACCGCTGCTGGCGACGGTCGCATCGAGACGATAATGGTCCAGAATATCGCCGGCCTCGAGTTTCGAGCTGAGCGCGTTCGGCATCGCAATTCAATTCTTTCATGCAAAGCGTAAGAAGTCTCTCAAGAATATCGAAGGGAATCCCGCAAAACGCCACTTCCAGCCGGATATAGTTGTGATTGGACTCAGTATGTTCCGTTCCACTCGATTTTTCGCCGTCTGCTCCTGGATTGCATGGGCCATCGCGCCGGGGATGATTTTCGGCTCGGCTCACGCCTCCGCAAACGATGGGCGGCACTCCCGCGGCAAGCCGCGGCAGGAGACTGGCTTTCTGAATCGAAGGGTCGATTTGCACGGGGTCAGCTACCGTTTCCAGGTCTACCTGCCGGAGGAGTGGCGGCGCGACGATCGCCGGCAATGGCCGATCTTGCTCTTTCTGCATGGACGCGGCGAGCGCGGCGCCGAGGGGCTGTGGCAGACCCAGATTGGCCTTCCCCAGGCGGTGCGCGACCACCCCGAACGCTGGCCTTTCGTGATCGTTATGCCGCAATGCCCGCTGGGCAGCTATTGGACCGACCCGGATATGCTGGCCTTGGCCATGACCGCCCTGGACCGCGAGAGCGAGGAGTTCCGCGGCGACCCGCAGCGCACCTACCTGACCGGCCTTTCGATGGGCGGATACGGCGCCTGGGAGCTGGCGCGGCTGCATCCCCGGCGCTGGGCGGCGGTGGCCATCGCGGCCGGAGGCCCGTTCTGGAGCTATGCCCCCGAACGATGGCAGCAGTCGGCCACCCTGCCCGCCGAATACGCCCATGCCCTGGGGCGCACCCCGGTCTGGCTCTTCCAGGGCAGCGACGACCCGGTGGTCGCGCCGCGCCAAAGCGAGTTGATGTTCGAGGCTCTCAAGGCAGCCGGTGGCCGCGCGCGCCTCTGGATCTACCAGGGACTGAAGCACGACTGCTGGACGCGCGCCTACGACGAGCCGGAGTTGCCGCGCTGGTTACTGGCGCACCGCGCCGAAGCCCCGCTGGCCGCCAAGCCGAACGGCTCGCCGGAGCCGCCCATGACCGAGCGGCTGGTCGTTCCGTTGCATCCGCCTGCCATCAAGCTGGCCTCGGCGTTCCTCGATAGTGTGGCCGGGGAGTATCGCGACCCGCGCGGCCAGATCGCGGCGACGGTCTTCCGCCAGGGCGACCGGCTTTACGAGAAAAACCCACAAGGCGAAATTGCCGAACTGGCTGCGGAGTCTCCGGGCGTGTTCTATTATCCCAACGGTTCGAGCGTCAGCCGGCTCACCTTCGAGCGCGACCCGCAGGGCCATGTGACCGCGGCCGTCTTCCGCGACGACCGCCACGAGGAGAGATGGGAGCGGCGAGGTTCAGCTTCCAGCCATTAGCGGCTGGAGGCGGATTTATCGGCGGCCGCCGCAAGCTCCGCCTTTCCTGAAGACAAGGAGCTGCGCGAAACGAAGACGGCGGCCAGCTTGTCTTCATCGGCAAGCTGGAAGCGCGGGTCCAAGCGAAGCAATTGAGTCAGCGGCAGCGCGACCGGCGCAATGACCAGATTGGCCTTGAGCAGATCGGGATCGACAGCCCAGTCCGGCGCAGCCTCCCACGTTGTGTAGAGTCGATCTGGGCGCGCTTCGCCGACCAGACTGATCCCTCCGTAAGCGCTGACCGGCATCCGCAAATCCCAAATCAAATACCCGCCCCAGTCGAAGTTGTTGAAAAGCGGACCGTTCAGGCCCTTCTCTTTCACGAATTCCACAGCGCGGACAGGCATCTGCTTGGCCAGATTGGCGCGCAAGCGGACATTGTTCACGCCCAGCGCGCGGAAGCCCAGCAACAGCGCCAGAACGGAAGCAACCGCAATCGCCGGCGCCGCGGATGCCGTCAACAGGAACCGGTTATCCTTGTCCCCCTTGATTTCCGAGGCGAGAATTCCGCTGGCCACAACTGCCAGCACCCACACGTCGCGTTGCGAATGAAAGGAAATGTAAACGGCAAAGGCCAGCAGGACGCTTTCAAAGAACGCAAAACGGCGGGTTCTCGCCAGCAATCCGGTGGCTACAAAGGCGAACAGGAGCGCACTCCAGTCGTTGAAGTGGCGAAACGACATGGCCTGCATCTCCGTCACTCTGCTCAGAATGCCGGACTGCGCGGCCATGCCGAATAGCGAGCTGTAGCTGCCCCAGCCATAGGGACTGCATAGGGCTGCCAAGACGCAAGCTACAAAGATGCCGCTCATCCAGCCAGGACGAATGCGCGTGTGGATTCCAGTCCAGCGACGTGCCAGAGCCGCTTCGGTTAGGGCGATGGCCAGCACGGCCAGGCCGGCGAAGAATTGGATGTGCAGATTGGTCCACAGCGCAAAGACTACAGGAAGCCACAACAATCCGCGCATTCTTCCAGTCTTTCGCGCCTGCATCAAAAGATCGAGTTCCAGCGTGAAAAACAGGATCGAGAACAACCAGGGGCGCGGCGTAAAGAGGCCGGCAATGCAGGAAACGGCAACTGCGGTCAGCAGCGCGGCGATCGTAAAGTCGGCTTGGAGACGCCGGATCAGGCGATGCAGGGCCGCTGCAATGGCCACGACCATTCCGGCCGAATATGCCACCAGGCCGACCAAGCCTAGCCGCTGAAAAATCCCGAAAATCAGCAATTCAAACAGCCAACTGTACGCGGCCCAGGGCCTTCCCGCGCCGGAGAAGGGGTCGGTATGGGGCACCGCATTATGTTGCAATATCCACTCGGCATCGCGCAGATGCCACCAGACATCCGGATCGGCGACGAACGCGGAATGGATGCACATGACTGCCGGAAGGGAATATAGCAGAACGAGAATCGCGCCCTGCGCCCATTGCAAGTTGCGCCTCGAGCGCAATTCGGCCGGGCTGCCGCTTGCGCCGTGCAACGCATCTTCCTTTGCGGTACTCCGTGCGGGCTCAGTGGATTTCATCAGCACGGATCATAGCAAAATGGAATGCGGAGGACCAACCGCACTCTTTTCCAATACAAGATGAGCCTGAAGAGGGGAGCTGATTCCAACACAA
>CAZMHC010000044.1:0-22903 GCA_964565955.1 uncultured Occallatibacter sp. | reverse complement strand
CTCTGCCCAATCACTTTACGTAATATCAATCATTTATGCAAGTAAGCACTAGCCGACCGGCCCGTGTCCCTGCCAAGTATCTGGGCACCCCAGGTCCGGATTCTCGGACCTGGGATCGGGCCAAACCGCGGTTTCCGCACAGAAACACAGAAAATGCGGCGTCGCTAAAACGTTTAAGCGAATCAGCTTAAACGTTTTAGCAACCCGTCTTAACGTGAAAATGCCATCGTTTTCAGCCCTTATAGGCCCCACAAACGGCTCTTTCCTCGACCCATGGGGCCAGTTTTTCGCGTTTTGCAATGCGCGAATTGTGTCGCTTCGCAGGACGACTTTCCTGCGCATTGGGAATCTCCGTCCGCAGCGGCCATTCGTCGGTTGAAGCCCAACTCAAGCGTATCGCTTCAGGTGCCAAATCCATGCGGTCCGCACGATCTCATCCAGTTGCGTGTACTTGGGCTTCCACCCCAGTTCGCGCATGGCTTTCTCCGAGCTGGCCACCAGTACCGCCGGGTCGCCCGCCCGCCGCGGATGGACTTCGACTGGGATCGCGTGCCCGGTAATCCGCCGCGCCGATTCGATGACCTCGCGGACGCTGAACCCCTGCCCGTTCCCCAAATTGAAGATCAGACGCTCCTCCCTCTCCAGCGCATCCAAGGCCAGCAGGTGCGCGTCGGCCAGGTCGGAGATGTGGATATAGTCGCGAATGCAGGTGCCGTCGGGGGTGGGGTAGTCGTCGCCGAATATCTTGATCGATGGGCGGCGGCCCAGGGCCACGTCGAGAACCAGTGGAATCAGGTGCGTCTCTGGATCGTGGGCCTCGCCGCGGGCGATGCCGTTCGGCCCCTCCGCCGCGCCGGCCACGTTGAAGTAGCGCAGAGAGGCGTAGCGCAAGCCGTGTATCCGGTTGAACCAGCTCAAAATACGTTCGACCAGCAGCTTCGACTCCCCGTAGGCGTTGGTCGGGAGCAGGCGGGCATCCTCGGCGATCGGAACCGACTCCGGCTCGCCGTAGACGGCCGCCGTCGAACTGAAGACCAGTCGGCGCGGGCCGTGGGCCAGAATGGCTTCGAGCAGGGAGAGGGTGGACGCGGTGTTGTTGCGGAAGAACAATTCGGGCCGGAGCATCGATTCGCCGGCCTCGATGAGGGCGGCAAAGTGGAGAACGGCATCGAAAGGCTGGCCTTGCGCCTTGGCATCGATGAAGAGAGCCTCGATCGCCCCTCGGTCGGCCACCCCCCCTTCCACAAATTCAATTCCGCTCGGCAGCAGATTCCGCCGACTGTGGCTCAAATCGTCGAAAACGACCGCCTTATCTCGCTTTTGGGCAAGCAGTTGCGCCACGGTGCCGCCAATGTACCCGGCGCCTCCGGTAATCAAAATCTTCACAAAGAAATGCTATCCTTTTTCGAGCGAAATGGGTTACCTTGAGTCTATATCAGAGAGCTTGGCGGCAGAGGCTCCAGGCGGCCGAGAAGCGAACCGATGAGTGAAATGGATTGTCGCAAGGCTCGGCGAATGGGTTATGCTGTTTGCTTGGGGAAGACTTCGGCTGCGGCCATCGTCAGGCCGCAAGCGAGCTTTTGCCGGCAGTATCCGATTGAAGTTCAGTTTGCCTTTTGCCGATGCCTTGGACATAATGTCAGGTCGGGGTGTACGCGGTTCGCGGGTTGCGATGTGCGGCCTCATCGCAGGTCCGTCTCCGCCGACCGGGACGAAGATGCTATGTGCGTTGCCCCCACGGCCGCAAGCGAGGACTGAATCATGTCGGCAAGTTACGTCCCAGGTCGAACCAACTTCGGATTGCTGCCCGAACAAGAGGGCCGATCCGCGTCTTTTATATACAGCACAGCGCTCAACCTCGCCATCCTGACTGCGGCCATCTTGGTTGGAATGGTGGCCCGTCGCACGCTTGTCGAGCGTCATTACGAGGAGACGATCCTGATCGTTCCCAACACGCCGCCCAAGCCGAAGATCAAGGTCGAACCGCTTAAATTGCCTCCTCCGCCCAAGATGCCGGAGTTGAAGTTGGAGGCGCCCAAAATCCAACCGCCGCGCCCGGAGCCAAAGCCGGACAAGCCGATCCAGATGGAAGCCAAGCTGACGGTGCCGGTGATCAAGGCGACCAAGCCGACCGTGATCGAGGCGCCTCAACCCAAGGCGGTGCTGGCCGCAGCCATGCCGGCGCAGGACAATCGCGTCAAGCCCTCGACGGCTCCTGTGCATCTGGGCCAGACCTTCGGCGTCATGCCCAATCCCAACGCCACGCGGCCGGCGACCATCGCGGCCATCGGCAACCCCTATGGCGGCATGAACGGCCCGGCCATCGCGCCTCACGGCGTGGTCGGTTCGACCGGCATCGGAAACGGGACGAAGTTCGGCTCGAATGCCGGTACGGTGGGCAAAGTGGCCTCGGCAGGCATTCCAACCACGACCGCGCAGGCCCAAGGAACCATTGGGAAGGTGGCTTCGGTCGCCATTCCCACGGCCACCGCGGCCGTGCCTGTGCAGAGGTTGGAGTCGGCGCCGGTGGTCACCAACCTGGAAGTCCTTTCCAAGCCGCCGGTGCAGTACACCAACGAGGCCAAGCAATTGAGGGTGCAGGGGGATGTGATCCTGCGCGTCACCTTCAAGGCCAGCGGACGGGTGGTGGTCGAGGGAGTGGTGCATTCGCTGGGCCACGGCCTGGACGAGGAAGCTCGCCGGGTGGCGCAACAGATACGCTTCCATCCCGCCACGCGCAACGGTCAGGCGGTCGATCTGACCACCAACATCACCGTTACCTTTCAACTGGCGTAACATAACCTTACCGACCCGATTCGGAACAGCGCTCGGACCCGGCTTGCAATGGCCCGGCAATGTGCACGAAGATAATCCTCTAGGAGCTTGACATGACGTTACGCAGGATATCCCTCGCCATCCTGATCGTTTCCCTGACCGCGACCTGCGCGTATGCGAAGAAGAAGCAGCAGAAGTATGAACAGGCCCACCAACTTACGCCCGAACAGGCCGAGCTTGTGGAAAAGGCGATCGGACGGGAGAAGGTGCTGATCAAGAACATTCAGCAGCGCACCCCGCTAGTGGAGACTTACATCCAGAACACCCGCCCCGACATCCACCTCTACCAGGTGCCGGTGGACGACGAGTATATGCTCAGCCGCATCGACTTCGGCAAGGGCTTCTTCGACAAGAGCTTCGAACCCCGCACCGACAAGAGGGTTCACTTCTTCAAGGGGTCGGTGGCCGCCATCACCGGACTGTCCAAGGCGCTAAAGCTGGACAAGCGGTTTACATACAACCCGCTCGGCTTCACCCAGATGATGTTTCTCGATCCCTACGGGTTCAATTCGCAGAATTACGTCTTCAGCTACGTGCGCCGCGAGTTCCTGGGCACGGTACGCACCTGGGTTTACGATGTGCATCCCAAGGTCGGAGGAATGGGCCGCTTCTACGGGCGCATCTGGGTCGAGGACGAGGACGGCAACGTGGTTCGCTTCAACGGAACCTACACCGCACCCAAGTTCGACGACGACACCCGATACTACTTCCACTTCGACAGTTGGCGCATGAATGTGCAGCCAGACATCTGGCTGCCAGTGGCCGTATACGTGGAAGAGACGGAGCGCACCGAGGGCGACAAGAAGATCGGTTTGAAGGCCCAGACCCGCTTCTGGGGCTACTCTTTGAAGCTGCCCACCCGCGATAGCGAGAACGTGAGCGTCAAGGTGGACGATGCCGTGGACAAAAGCGACGACTCGCAGGACGTAGGCCCCCTGCAGGCCACCCGCGCTTGGATCACGCAGGCGGAGAACAACGTAATCGACCGTTTGGTGGAGGCTGGCTTGGTGGCGCCGCTGAATCCCAATGGATACGAGACAACGGTGCTGGATCAGATCGTCGTCAACCTGGAAGTGCCCAACAACCTTGTCTTTCCAGACACGGTGCACTGCCGCCTGCTGCTCTCCACCACCGTCGAGGCGACCACCGTGGGCAACACCATTCTGATCAGCAAGGGGTTGATCGACACGCTGCCCAACGAGGCCTCGATCGCCTCGGTCGTGGCCCTGGAACTGGCCCACATAGCGCTCGGACACCATATCGATACCCGCTACGCCTTCAACGACCGGCTGATGTTCCCCGACGAATCGACCTTCCAGAGGATCGATATGTATCACAGCGAACACGATAACGTGGAAGGCTCAAAGAAGGCGCAGGAGTATCTGCAGGCCTCCATGTACAAGGACCAATTGTCCAGCGCCGGGCTGTTCTGGGCCCAGTTGGCCGAGCGGGGCAAGGCCCTCAAGGCGATGAATACGCCCAAGCTTGGCGATTCGCTGCTTAAGGCCGACGGAACCCCGTGGATGGCCGACTTGGCTCATGCCGCGCCCAAGATCGAGTGGGACGACATGACCCAGACCGCCGCGCTGCCCTTGGGAAGCTGGCTGAAGACCGATCCCTGGGACGACAAGGTCCATATGCTCAACGCCAAGCGCTACGCGCCTATGAACGCGCGTGACAAGATGCCGTTCGAGGTCACGCCGGTCTACTTCAAGTTGCAGCGCTACGACGCTTCACGGCTCACCCCGCCCACCGTGCCGGCCCCCACCGCGTCTTCCACCGTCACGCCAGGCGCTCAGCAGGATGCCGCTCCGACAACCGCGCCGCCACCAGCAGCCGCGACTCCGCCGCCCCCGCCAACGGCTCAGCCAGATACCGCTCCGGCAACCGCACCCCCCACGCCGCCTGTGACGCAACCCGCATCGGGTGCCACCGCCCCGCCGCCAGCCGCGCCGAACAATTGATCAACGCCCCTGAGAGCGGTCGGCGCAAAGCGATTTGCCCGGCCTCTCTCCGGCTGCGGTTGCCGCGCGGCGAAACTTGAATTCACCCGGAATGGACGTGATTTGCGTCAATGAAACGATCTGCCGCTGTTCTGTTTTCGATCTTGTTCGCCACTGGAGTCCCCTTTCTTCGCGGCCAGGCGGCGCCTTCCGCCGCCGGCGGCCGGTTGTCCATCGCCGCAGGGGCCACGACCTCTATCTTTCAGCCCGACTACTTCGGCGCCTGGACCAATCCCCAATGCATATCGTCTTGTGGGACTCTGAACCAGATCGATGCCATCTATCCCGCCGCTCAGGCCGGCAACTACCCGTTGATCGGCGTCGGCGCCTACGTGGACGTGAAGTTCAGCCGATGGGTGCAGATCGAGGCCGAGGGCCGTTGGCAGCGCTTCAATCAGTACGCTGGCATCTACGAGGACAACTACCTGATCGGGCCGCGCCTTCCCGTCCGCCGCTTCGGGAGTGCCACCGTTTATGGCAAAGCCCTGATCGGCGAGGGCAAGATGCACTTCGACCCTTTCGATTACGGCAGCTTCACCGCCCTGGCCTTCGGCGGCGGCTTGGACTACCAACTCACCCGGAAACTGAGCCTCCGCGTTCTCGATGCCGAGTATCAATACTGGCCCAAGTGGGGAGACGCGCACCTTGCCCCTTATGGCGCAAGCGCAGGCATCGGCTACAGGATTTTCTAAGCCTTTCGCGCTCCCGCGCCGTCTTCCTCGAAGAGCCGTCGCATGATCGCCGCCAAATGTGCGCTTGCTCCGTCGATATGCGGGAAGTCGGCATTCGCCTGGTTGAAGACCAGCGACAGCTCTGTGCCCGCGAGAACGATGGCTTCGACCTGCTCCCGTTCGCAAAGCGCGTGAGCGATTCTGCGCAGCCCTTGGAAGTGTTCTTCCGTGCTGCGGCCCGCGTTCACAATCTGGACATAGGCCCGATGGATGAAATCGGTCTCCTCCACCGTTGCCGGCACGATTTCAACGCCGGGCAACTGACCGAAGACCTCGGTTTCCATGGTAAAACGAGTGCCGAACAGAGCCACCCGCTTCAGATTCCTGCGTTGAATCTCGCCGAGAATTGCGCCGGGAAGACTCACCAGCGGAATCGGTGAAAGCGCAACCAACTCGTCGAGGCAGAGATGTGGCGTAACCGATGGTATCGCGGCGATTCGCGCGCCCGCCTTGGACAATCTCAGGATCGGCTCCGCAAGATATTCGGCCAACGCATGGGAATCTCCCGCCGCCGCATCGCGCAGAACGCGATCCACATCGGCATGAACGATGAGAAGATTCGGCACACAGCCCCGCGCCCCGTGCAGCTTCACCAGCTCCTGGTAATAGTGAATGGTGGCGCCCACGCCCAAGCCGCCGATCAAGCCCAGGCAGCGCCGATTCGATTGTTCTTCCATCCGCAATCTCCTTCACGGTGTTGCCAGACTGCAATCTCCATGCAAAAAGGCCACCCTCTTGAGGAGTGGCCTTTGCTTCGGAACCAAATTGCGGTTACGCCGGCGAAGGCGACCCCTCCGGGAAGCTCGGTCCTCGGCTCTCCGGCTTGAGAACCTGCTGCACGTCGCCGCTTCCCGTATCGCTGGGCGAGGCTAGCACGGAGCGCATCGGCGGCAAGTCCTTGCCCTCGATCAGCAATCGCACTTCTTCCGCATCTATGGTCTCGCGCTCCAGAAGGGCCGCCGCGATGCGGTGCATCGGTTCCTGATTGGCTTCGATGATGATGTGCGCCGATTGATAAGCCTCGTCGATAAGACGGCGCACTTCCAGGTCGATCTGCCGGGCGGTCTCCTCGCTGAAATCGCGATGCTGCGCGATTTCTCGGCCCAGGAATATCTGCTCCTCTTTTTTGCCGAAGGTGAGCGGCCCCAGGCGGCTCATGCCGTACTCGCAGACCATGCGCCGGGCCAGATCGGTGGCGTGTTCAAGGTCGCTGCCCGCGCCGGTGGACATCTGGTTGAGGAATATCTCCTCGGAGACTCTTCCGCCGTAGGCCGTCGCCAGCCGCGTCTCCAGATACTCGCGCGTGTAGTTGTGACGGTCGTCGGGCAGATAGACGGTCACGCCCAAAGCCATGCCGCGGGGAATGATGGTGACTTTGTGGATGGGGTCGGAGTGGTCGCGCATGATGGACACCAGCGCGTGGCCGGCCTCGTGATAGGCGGTGACCCGCTTCTCCTCGTCGGAGAGCAGCATCGACTTGCGCTCGGCGCCCATCAGCACCTTGTCCTTGGCCACCTCGCAGTCGTACATCGTCACCTGCTTGCGGTTCATGCGCGCGGCGCTCAGCGCGGCCTCGTTGACCATATTGGCCAGGTCGGCGCCGCTGAAGCCCGGCGTACCGCGGGCCAGCACATTCAGGTTCACGTCGTCGGCGATGGGCACCTTCTTCACGTGAACGCGCAGAATCTCCTCGCGCCCGCGAATATCGGGCAGGCCCACCACCACGCGGCGGTCGAAGCGCCCCGGACGAAGCAATGCCGGGTCCAGCACGTCGGGGCGGTTGGTGGCCGCCACCAGAATCACGCCGTCGTTCGACTCGAAGCCGTCCATCTCGACGAGCAATTGATTCAGCGTCTGCTCGCGCTCATCGTGCCCGCCGCCCAGGCCGGCTCCGCGATGACGGCCCACGGCATCGATCTCGTCGATGAAGATGATGCAGGGAGCGTTTTTCTTGCCCTGCTCGAAGAGGTCGCGGACACGGCTGGCGCCCACGCCCACAAACATTTCCACGAAATCCGAACCGGAGATAGAGAAGAACGGAACATTCGCCTCGCCGGCCACCGCCCGCGCCAGCAACGTCTTGCCGGTTCCCGGAGGCCCTACCAGCAGAACGCCCTTGGGAATCCGCCCGCCCAGTTTCTGGAATCTCTGCGGCTCGCGCAGGTATTCGATGATCTCCTTCAGCTCTTCCTTGGCCTCGTCCACTCCGGCCACGTCCTTGAAGGTCACCTTCTTTTGCTGCATGGAGAGCAGCCGCGCCCGGCTTTTGCCGAACGAGAGCGCCTTGTTCCCGCCAGACTGCATCTGCCGCATGAAGAAGAACCAGATGCCGATCAGCAGCACGAACGGACCCAGGTTGATGAGCAGCTGCAGCGGGAAATTGCTTTGCTGTTCCTTCTTGGGAAAGTAGACCCCGGCATCGAGCATTGCCTTTTCAAGATCGTCGTAGTGATCGCCGACGTAGGTGTGGAACTGAATTGCGGGCGTGGCCTTCAAATGACCGTGCAACTCCGTGCCCTGTATCTCGGCATCCTTCACCATCCCCTGCTTCACTTTGCCGTATAGATCGGAGTAGGCGATTTCTGCATCCTTGCCCGCGCCCGCTCCTTTCTGCACCATGGTGTAGAGACCCATCAGGCAGATCAGAACGAAGACCCAGAACATGACGGTTTTTACGGTCGAATTCACCAAATCCCTCTTTCTCTGCGCCGGAGAAGCCGCTTAAACGATCTCCCGCGCCGACTGCATCCCCTGTTGGACGCGCTCCGAATCGTACCAGCGTCAAGAAATTGCGCCACGCCCGACGGGAACACCACTCCCCGCCGCTCGGATGAGCGGTAGCTCAAATTGTACTCTCATGCTGACGAAACTTGAAGATGGGCGGAGACCCCGCTTGGCAATCGCATGAACACGGTACGCCTTCGGAAGCGGCGGCTATACTTATGACGCGGAGGGGCTGCGCGTGAGCAAAGGGACGGTTACCGGCACTTTTCCCGCAACGCTTACCGCGGCTAACTGCCCCAAGAGCGGCGCCACTGCGCTCTATCTGGTCGATCTGGGCGGCAACCAGGTGACGGAGTTGAATACCTCGTCGGGGCCGATGGCTTGGGAGCATACCAACGTCTTCGCCGGCGGGCGGCTGCTGGCCACTTACGACGCCAAGGGCGCGCATTTCCACTTCACCGATATTCTGGGCACGCGGCGGGTGCAGGCTGACAGTTCGGGCAACATTGAGGAGACTTGCGCCAGCCTGCCCTTCGGCGACGGGCTCCACTGCGCGCAGACCGCGGACTCCACCGCCGACGATGCCACCTCACTGGTCCTCAATCCAAAAACCACTGCACCATCGTAGAAGCCTTCGGCCTTATACCATCAAGGTCCCAGTGAGATTTCCAAACCCCGCTGAAGGTGCCCCAGGTGCCTCGCAAGGGACCGGGGGCACCTTCAGCGGGGTTTGAAAAGGTCGGCCAGATCGAGGCAACCCGCCGAAGTCGATATTTATCCCCTGCCAATCTCCAGCGCCTCTCGACAGAGAGCGATCACGGTCTTTATGGAGCCTCCCTTCGTGTCAACTGGCACACGGCGTGTGCGATTTGACACGCTCATCGCTGTACATTCCATCAATAACTCCTTTGCATTCAATCGATAGCGATTGGCGGACGGGTTGCATTTTGTCAGGGCGCAGGCAATTTGAAAACAAAGTTGGGGGACGCGATGAAGGCTCCGATGCTCGGCAAGTTGGCGATGGTTGCAGTGGCGGCGATGGTTTTGGCAGTGCAAGCGATGGCGCAGGAGGCGCCCAAGCGAGTTATCGTGGTTAGCCTTGAAGACCGCAAGCTGGCGCTGGTCGAGGATGGGCAGGTGCAGAAAGTTTATTCAGTCGCGGTAGGCAAGCCCTCGACACCAAGCCCAGTGGGAACCTTCACCATCGAGCGGCGCGCGGCGAACCCGACTTATCGCCACAATGGCAAGACCGTCCTGCCGGGACCGGGCAATCCGGTCGGCACACGCTGGATGGGATTGAGCGTTCATGGCTACGGAATCCACGGAACCAACGAACCTAACTCCATCGGCAAAGCCGCCTCGCATGGATGCATCCGCATGGCCAAGGCCGACCTGGAGGAGTTTTACGAGTCGGTTGCCGTGGGCGACACGGTGGAGCTGGTGGGCGAGCGCAACGAACAAACGGCGCAACTGTTCGGCACTGGGGAAAAGCCCGCGGTTGCGGCGGCCGCGCAGCCGGTCCTGACGGCAGCGATCGCGCCGCTGCCGGTTCCAACTCCGGAGGCCATAGGCGCGCACGCGGGGAATCGGGTATTGATGGCTTCGCGCTAAGTGAGGCATGAGATGAATCTGCTGATGGAAGCTATGAACGGCTGGGGAGCGGCGCTGCTCCAGTTATCGGCGGCGCTGCTCTTCGAGGAATTGACTTTGGGAGGACTGGTCCGGCTGCTGCTCGCTCCACGGCCGGGAACCGGGAGACGAATTGAGCGCAAACGCAAAGAAGGAGAAGGAAAATGAACGCACTGAAGCTGTTGTTGACGGTTGCGGGAGTGCTGTCGCTGACTGCCGCTGTAACCATTCCGCTGTATACGTTCTGGCTTCGCATACGCGCGGCGCGGCGCAAGGCCAAGGGAGAAGAAGTTGGCGAGGAACCGGAAGAGATTGCGTGGCGCGGTTCCGTGGCGCTGGCGCTGGCGGCCTGCCTGCCGCTGCTGGTCGCGTCGAGCATCGTTGTGGTGCCCAGCGGCATGGGCGGAGTTCGAGTAAGTCAACTTAGCGGTACGCTGCCGGGAACGCTCTATCCAGGCGCACATTTTGTAACTCCTCTGGTCGAAAGCGTCGAGGTTTTCGATCTGCGCGACCATCTTTTCACCTCTGGGATTGTGGAAGAGGGCGCGAAGGCCGGGGAAGCGAAGAACGGTCTCAGCGTACAGTCACGCGAGGGGCTGAACATCGGCCTCGCGGTCACGGTGCGCTATCGGCTGGACCCCAACAAACTGGATAGCGTACAGGCGCATATGCCTCAGCCGGTGGACAAGGAGTTAGTGCCGCCGGTAGTGGCCAGCGCGTGGCGCGAGTTGGCTCCGGCTTACACGGTGCGAGAGATATTCAGCACCGAACGGGAAGAGGTGCGCGACAAAGCCGCTGCCATCATTACCCGCAAACTGGGCGCGGACGGCATCTTCGTCGAAGAGGTGATGCTCTCCGACATTCAACTGCCCGCGGAGTACGCCAAGGGGCTGGAAGGCTTGCTGTTGAAGGAGCAGGAATACGACCAGCTCGGCATAACTACCGACATTCAGCAGAAGCAGGTGCGCATTGCCGAGTTGCAGGCGGAGGCTGAGGCGGTTCAGAAGGTGAAGGAAGCCGAGGGCGAGGCGCAGTCGAAAGTGGTGGAGGCCAAGGGCGAGGCCGACGCCATGCAATACACGCTGCCGCTCAAGGAAAAGCAGATCGAGCAGAGCAAGCTGGAGGCCGAGGCGCACAAGGAGACGACCATCCAGAACGCCGAGGCCGACGCCGAGGCCAAAGTTATCGACAGCAAGGCCGAGTTGCAGCGGCGCAACCTGATGGCCGACGCCGAAGCCAGCCGTGTGCGACTCATGGCCGCAGCCAACGCCGAGCGCATGACCAGCGAGGCGGCGTTGTTGAATAAGTCGCCGCTGCTGATCAACAAGATCGTCGCCGAGCGGCTTTCGGATAAGATTCAAGTGGTGATGGTGCCCTCGGACGGCAAATTCTTTTTCGCCAACGATGTTTTCAAGAGCATGGCGAACACCCCGGTGGTGAAACAGGAGATGGACAGCGAGACAGAGCCTGCGTCTGCTCCGGGGCATTGAGGAATGTTAGTTGAGGTTTGTGGAATCCCAGGTCCCAAAGGCGGGACCTGGGGGGCCCGGCACCCGGCATCCGCGCATAACATGCGCCGTCAAACGATATAATCCGCGCATACGAAAGATGGAAAGAGATGAGATTTGTGAAGTCGATTTGGCTGATGGCGATAGTTGCGATGGGACTGGCGGCGAGCGCCGCGCCCGCGCCCAGTTCGTGGGATGAACCGGCGCAAGCGCTGGCCGGGCAGATCGTTGAAATTCTGGGACCGGGGCAGGCGCGGCTGACGATTCGCAACCTATCCACGATCTCCAACGATGAAGTCCCGGCGATCCGGCGGCTGCTCGAACAGGATTTGAAGACCCTCGGTGTACTCGCATCGGGCGCGGAAAGCGCCAACGAAATCCGATTGACTTTGAGCGAGAACCAACGCGAGCGGCTGTGGGTCGCCGAGGTGGTCGAGGGCAACGAGACGCGCGTGGCCATGTTGCAGTTGCGGCCGGGCACGGCGCATTCGGCGCAGGCCGAAAGCGGAGTTATGCTGCGCAAGCAGACTGTGCTCGTCACGAAGGATGCGGTGCTGGCGGCGCTGGAGACGGCGAATGGCTTGATAGCTATCGAGCCGGAAGAGATCGCGATTTACTCTCATACATCGGAGGGCTGGCAGGAGAGCAAGCGGGTGGGCATCGGCCAGAAAAGGCCGCTGGCGCGGGACCCGCGCGGAATGATTCGTCCGTCGTCCAGCGGCGACGGTTTTGAGGCGTCGCTAACAGGCATGAATTGCAGCGGCAGTTACCAGCCCGCGGCGCCTACAGGTGAGTGGACGGTGCGCTGCCGTGAAAGCGACGATCCCTGGCCGATTGCATGGGAGCCCGTCTGGGAACGGGACGCTAACGCTCAAATGAATGTCCATGTTACCCCCTATGGAGCTTTCTACAACGCCGCCCGCAACTACTTCACCGGCATATTTTCTCCCAGCCTCGGCGTGGACCTGCCTCCGTTCTATACGGCAGCCTGGCTTCTCCGTTCCACGAATGAAGGAGTGTTGGCGATAGGCGGCATTGACGGCAAGGCGCAACTGTTCGAGAACGGCGCGCTCAAACCCTTGAGCGGTGCGCGCGACTGGGGCAGCGACTTTGCCGCGCTTCAATCGGGCTGCGGCGAGGACGCGCAGATGGTAGTTTCCGGCTCCGGCGAAGCTATGAGCGACAGTTTGCGCGCCTATGAGTTGCCCGGGCAGGAGGCTATTGCAGTTAGCGCGCCGTTGGCGATGGATGGAACAGTAATGGCGATGTGGACCGCGCCGGACGGCAAGAGCGTCTATGCGACGGTGCGAAGAGCTACAGAACGATATGAGGTGGACCGTGTTACGGCGAGTTGCAATTAGCTGCTTGATAGCCTTGCTGGCGCTTCCCGCCGCGGCGCGCACCCGCCCCCATTATGGCGGTACGCTGCGCGTGGAGGTTGAAGGCGATCCCTGGCAGCGGCCCAACGGTCTGGCACGAAGGCTGATGCTTGATGGGCTGACGCGCATGGACGCCGATGGCGCCGCGCAAGCGTCCCTGGCGGTGCGTTGGGAATCGGAGAACGAGGATCGTCGCTGGCAGTTCCATCTGCGGCCCGGCGTACATTTCCACGATGGTTCGCCGCTCACTTCGGCGGCGGTTGCAACATCGCTCACTGCCTCTTGCGGCGCCAACTGCCCGTGGACGGCGATTCATGCCGTAGGTTCGTCGGTGGCGTTTACAGGCGACGCACCGATGCCGAACCTGCCCGCGCTGTTGGCGGGCGATGAGTACCTGATTGCAGCGGACGCGGGCGGCAACATCGGCACGGGAGCGTTTCAGTTGAGTGGCTTCAAGGATGGAGTTCTGACTCTGGCCGCAAACGACAACTGCTGGCAGGGGCGGCCCTTCGAGGATGCGGTGGAGATTCACGTTCACCGAAGCATCCGCGATCAGTGGCTCGACCTGAGCGTGGGCCGCGCCGATCTGGTAGAGGTTCCGGCGGAGCAGTTGCGGCAGGCTCGCGAGCAGCGGCTTACGGTACTGCAATCTCCGCCCGCCACACTGCTTGCGCTCATCGTTGCCAGCACTGGCGCGCTCGGCAATCCCGACCTGCGCGCGGCCATTGCGCTGGCCGTCGATCGCGGCGCGCTCTTCAATGTGATCTTTCAAAAGCAGGGCGAAGTTACAGGCAGCCTCTTGCCATCGGCGCTTACAGGTTACTCGTTTCTCTTCTCCGCCGAGCGCGATCTGAACAAGTCGCATGAAAAGCATGGAGGCGTTACGCCGCCTCCGCTGACGATGACCGCGGAAGGCGGCGGCGCGATGCAGTTGGCGGCGCAACGCATCGCGCTGAATCTGCACGATGCGGGATTCAACGTTCAAGTGGTTGCCGCGGGCGGAGTGCGCCCGGCCGATCTTGCCTTGCGCTGCCTGCCGCTTGCATCGAACCAGCCGCGGGCCGCGCTGGAGGCAATGCTGCGCGGCGCGGGGATGCAATCCGCGGTGCTCGAACAGGCCCCTGCCGGTATCTATAAAGTGGAGCGAGATTTTCTGGAAACCCATACGCTGATTCCCCTGCTCTATCTGCCGCGCGCCTACGCCATCGGCGGTCGGGTTCGCGATCTGCGATCGAGTCCAGACGGCACTCCTCTGCTGGCCGGCGCATCGCTTCAGGACACGCCATGAGGGATGTGGCATGAACCTGCGGCAAAAGCTGCTATTGCTGCTCTCGCTCACGGTCGCGGCCGCGGTGGCGGCGGTTGCGTGGACGGTACTGTTGCGCATCCGGAAGGTCTTCGAGCAGCGCGACCAACAGGAGACGGCGCTGTTCGTCAGCCAGTTTCAGCGTGAGTTCCAACAGCGCTCGGCGGAGGTGGCGGCGGCTGTGGAGCGCATGGCGGCAAGCGAGCGTGTGCGCGCCATGGCCTTTGCACTAACGCAATCGGGCGATGCGTCGCCCTATGTTACCGAGGCGCAAACGCTGGCGCAGGAGTCGCAACTTGACTTTCTGGAGATCGTCGGCCCGGATGGGAAAATCGTCAGTTCCGCGCAATGGCCAGCGCGCTTCGGATACTTTGAGCCAGTCGCATGGGAAGATCGCCCCACCTTCCTCAAAACCGAAGATCTTCCCGATGGAACCTCAGCACTCGGCCTCTATGCCATTCGCGCGGCTGGCCGCTCTGAATCTACCGCGCAACCTGTCCACCTCATTGGCGGCAAGCGTCTCGACAAGTCTTTCCTGGCTGATCTTCCCGCTGCCCCAGGGATGCAGATCGCTCTTTATCGAGATACCGACCAATCCCCGAGCGCGGAACAACCGCACCTCGGTCCGGAGTTCGCAGTCTTCGATCCCAAGCGTCTGATCGGCGCCACCGGCGAAGTGCCCAACGCTTCGCGCTATGAGTCGTTGATCCGTTCAGCGATACACTCAGGCCAGCAGACGAGCGCAATCCTCTATCTCACCAACCAGCGCCAAGACAGCGTGAACGCCACTGCGATTCCGCTCAAGAACGATGCTGGCAACGTGCTGGCCGTGCTCACTGTAGCTATCTCGCGCGGCGGCATGGTCGAGGCGCAGCGGCATATTCGCGCGATTGCCTACGGAGTGGCCGCCGGCGGCATTCTGCTGGCAATTCTGGCCAGTCTGTGGATCGCCGCGCGGGTCACGCGACCCATCGAGCGGTTGGCGCACGCCGCCGAAGAGGTGGCCGCCGGCAACTGGGAGACGAGTGTGCCGGAGCGCAAAAGGGGCCGCGGCCGCGATGAGGTGGATGTGCTGGCGCGCAGCTTCAATCATATGACCTCGGAACTGGCCAGTCAGCGCGAACGGTTGGTGCAGAGCGAGCGCGTGGCCGCGTGGCGCGAGTTGGCGCGGCGGCTTGCGCACGAACTCAAGAACCCGCTCTTTCCTCTGCAACTGACGATCGAAAATCTGGTGCGGGCGCGCGAACTGCCGGAGGCCGAGTTCGATGAAGTTTTCCGCGAGAGTACGCAAACCCTGGCAATGGAGATCGCCAACCTCAAGACAATCATCGGCCGCTTCAGCGACTTCAGCAAGATGCCCAAGCCTGAACTGGAGCGCATCGATGCGAAAGCCGCGCTCGAGCGCGTACGAGCGATTTACGAAGCGGCGGGCCGGAACGATGCGAAGATTCGCTATGAAGTGAAACTCTCCGCCGAACCCATGCCGCTGGACGCCGATCCCGAATTGCTGCATCGCGCGCTCTCGAATCTGGTTCTGAACGCGATGGATGCGATGCCGGAGGGTGGGACGTTGACGCTTTCCGCCAAGAGCCGCGGCGATCATGTGGAGATTCTCGTCTCCGATACCGGCGCGGGCCTCACGCCCGAAGAGTGCGAACGCCTGTTTACCCCGTACTACACAACCAAGCAGCACGGCACCGGATTGGGACTGGCGATCGTGCAATCGGTGGTCGCCGACCACGCGGGAACCATCGCCGTCGAAAGCAGGACAGGCGGCACTACGTTTGCGATTACGCTGCCGAAAGCAGCTTCTAGCTTCTAGTTTTTAGCTACGAGCTTGAAGCTGTCCCAGAATCGTTGCCTTGACCGCCTCGATTTCAGATCGAGGTCCAACTGACATGGAAATATCCGAAGTTCGGTGCTAGAGGTTAGGAGCTAGAATCCAGGAGCTAGAAGCTGATTTTATGACCGTCCAAGCCAAGATTCTCATCGTCGACGACGAAGCCAACACGCTGGCATCGCTTTCCCGTGCCTTCCGCCTGGCGGGCCACGAGGCTGTGGTCTGCGACAACGCCGCGCGCGCGCTGGAACTGGCCCGAACGCAGCCTTTCGATTTGATTCTGAGCGACGTGGCGATGCCGCGACGCGACGGTCTCGCCCTGCTTGAGGATCTGAAGAATGCCGACGTTGCCGCGCCCGTGGTGATGATGAGCGGACAGGCGCATATAGAGATGGCGGTGAAGGCCACGCGGCTTGGCGCATTGGATTTTCTCGAAAAGCCGCTCACCACGGATAAGTTGCTGGTCATCGTCGAGAACGCGCTCAAGCTCACGCGCCTGGAAACCGAGAATCGCGATTTGCGCGCTCGGGTCGGCAAGCACAGCCTGGTCTTTTCCGGCGAGACGATGCGGCGTGTGATGGCACAGATCGAGCGTGTAGCGGCCAGCGAGGCGCGCATATGCATCTACGGCGAAACCGGCACCGGCAAAGAGCTGGTGGCACGCACGCTGCATGAGAAGAGCCAGCGCGCCGCGGGACCGTTCGTGACGTTGAACTGTGCGGCCGTCCCGGCCGAACTGATCGAGAGCGAACTCTTCGGCCATGAGAAAGGTTCCTTTACCGGCGCGGCCCAGCGCCACACCGGGAAATTCGAGCAGGCCCATCGCGGGACGCTGTTTCTCGACGAGATCGGCGATATGCCTTCGGCCATGCAGGCCAAGCTGCTGCGCGTGCTTGAAGAGGGCGAAGTGGAGCGCGTTGGCGCCGCCAAGCCCACTGCGGTCGACGTGCGAGTTCTGGTGGCCACTCATCGCAATCTCGAACAACTGGTCGAGTCGGGCGGGTTCCGGCGCGATCTCTACCATCGCGTTGTTGTCTTTCCCGTGGAGTTGCCCCCGCTGCGCCAGCGTTGCGAAGACCTTCCCGCGCTGGTGGAGCACTTTGCCCGCCAGGTCAGCGCGCAGAATGGCTGGAAGCCGGTTCCCTTTGCCGAGGAGGCCATCGCGGCGCTCAAGCAATACGCATGGCCGGGCAATATTCGGGAACTGCGCAATGTGGTCGAGCGGCTCTTGCTGCTGGCCGAAGCCGAGGTCGATGCCGAGGCCGTGCAACTTGCATTGCCTGCCATTCGCTCCTCGCGCAAGCCGGCCAGCGACCGCGCACCCGACGCCACGGGGTCCCTGGCCGAGCGAGCATTGGCCTTTGAACGGGCGGAGGTGCTCAAGGAGCTGGAGCGGCACAACCGCCAGATAACTCAAACGGCCAAGGCTCTTGGGCTTGAACGGAGCCACCTCTACAAGAAATGCCAGCAGTTGGGGATCGATCTCAAAAGCATCGACGAGCGGCAGCGATCGGTCGCGCCATAGCATTTGAATGCCGGCTTATAACACAGTCAAGGCAGGACAATTGTACTTGCTTCGGATGGCGTAAATCCGGGCATGAAGGCGCCCCCAATCTGGCCTGTTTTGAGGGGCTGAAGCCTTGCTGCCTCCGGGGCCGCTAACTGCAACTGGATTGCCGGGTAGCTCTATCGGGCCACGCAAACCAGGCAGCACTCGAGCCGGGGAGAATGGGAAGGGCGGCCTCAACCGACCAGTCGCTTCTTCACCGCCTCGCTGACCGCGCGCCCTTCGGCGCGGAGGCCGGCGGCTTGCAGCTTGGCTTGCACGGCTTTAATTGCCGCACCCACGTCTTTGGGGGTGGGCGCTTTGCCGGTGGATGCGGTCAGCTCCGCGATGGCTTCGGCAACCAAAGACTGAAGTCCGGATTCGTCCAGGGCCTTGGGCAGAAACTCCTCGATGACGACGATCTCGGCTGCTTCCTTGGCGGCGAGTTCGGGGCGGTTCCCGGCTGTGAACTGCTCGATGGAGTCGCGGCGCTGCTTGATCATGGTGCTCAGGGCCCGCTGTTCCTCGGCCGGGGTGAGTTGTTCGCGCTTGGCGATGGATTGATTCTTGAGCGCGTTCTTGATGAGGCGCAACGTGGTGGTGCGCTCGGCGTCGCGGGCCTTCATGGCGGCTATGATTTGTTGGTTGACGATGGCTTCGAGAGCGCCAGCTTCGGTCATGGGGTTCCTTTCCAGCGTACTGATCCGATTTTAGTTCTTGAATCGCGCCGGAGCCATGAAGACACAACAAGGACGTAGCGCCCAGCTAGACCTGAGATTTGCGTCTGAACTTGCTCCCAACAAATCCGCGTACTACCCACGCAACGAACCCGCGAGAGCCGGTGCGGCGAGAGTCGCATATGTGTCGGACGATTCCCTCTGGGCGGTTTCCAGGCGATCGCCAAAGCCGGGAAATCGGCGCCAATGCGAATCCGGAAAAATCTTTGCTACAATTGGAGAATGAAACGGCGACGGTTTAGCGGTTGTTTGCGATTGGCATTCCGTTGGCAATTTTACAACAGCAATAGGAAGCGGTAGCTTTCTTCTGTCGATGCAATTTGGGTTGCGGTTATATCCAGGGCAGCGGTTGGAAATAAGCGAGGCGGTGGACAGTAAGCAATCCGTTCAATTTCTGCGATTTGAACGCACATCTTGCAAGCAAAGAGGGGATGTAGCTCAGTTTGGTTAGAGCGCTGCCCTGTCAAGGCAGAGGTCGCGGGTTCGAGCCCCGTCATCCCCGCCATACATTCCAAATGACTTAGGAGTGTTTGGCAAGTGACATTCAAAGGTACGGTAAAGGTACAACAAGGAATTCCGAGCTCTCAGTGGGTGAGCTGGACAACGAGTTTAGCTCAAGAAGAGGCTCCCGGCTTGCGGGGGCCGCTTCTGCTTTTTGAGCCTTATGCGGCCGTTGTTTTTGCCGTTTCAAACGGTGAACGCTGGAGCGACCCTGCGCTTTTCGGCTTCCACCCCACGGACGAAGACCTGTTCGTGGGGACCCCACCTCGTGGTGGCAACGCGCCGCGTACTGCTTGCGAAATCCTTCATCCAGCCGATTTACCGTTTACACCGATTCGACCCGCAACTGACGCATGAAACGATTCCCTTGCTTGGAGATCGAACCCAGCCGCTGCTTGCCTCCCGAGCTATGTTCGCGCGGTATCAAGCCCAGACCGGGGTCCCCGGCGACCGGTCTTCGTCGCTGGGGTGGAGACCGGGGTCCCCGGCGACCGGTCTTCGTCGCTGGGGTGGAGATAACTGGCCACCTGATTACTGTGCTTGAACCGGCTTGCATCCCCGATGGTCAGCACAAAAGCCAGCGAGGTAATCGGACCCACGTCCGGCTGCGTCATCAGCAACTTGGCTTGCGGATGTTCTTCAGCCGCTTGACTTACCGCCGCGTCCAACTCGTCCAGATGCTTGTCCAACTCCGCCAACAGATTCAACAAATCTTCGCGCCGCCGCGCCGTCCAACCCGCCAGGGGAAGTCCTTCTAAATAAGCCCTCCCCCGAACGCTCCATAACCGGGAATGCTTTTGGACGCCGCGATTCAGCGCCAGATGCTGCAATCCATTCTTCACCCGCGTCCGAATCTCCACTAACTTGTGCCGGTGAATTAGTAACTGGCGCAAGTCTCGCTGCGCTGCTGTCGGCGTCCACAAGCGCGGAAACCGGCTCTCCATCAGCAGCTTCAGGATGTGTCCCGCATCGCGCCGGTCCGTTTTCTGCCGCCGCACATAGCTGGCCCGTATCTGCGCCGCGTCGCCCACACTAGGTGACCCAACTGCTCCGCCAACTCGATAAACCACTGGCTGTTGCCGCACGCCTCAATCCCAATCAGCGCCGGCGCTTCCAGCTCCCGATAGAACCGCTCCGCTTCACCATTTCCGTTCGACAGCTTCAGTTCAGCTATTTCCCCGGTCTCCGGGTCGAAAACCGCAACCTGCTGCCAACTGGGATGGAAATCACATCCTACAATCTTCATAGAAGGCTTCTCCTTGATCCAAAGCCCTGGTCCTCGATAAACCAAAGCCTAATGGATCGCTGAAGCCTTCGGCCTTATCCCATCACGGTCTCGGTGATCTTTTCAACCCAAATGAGGGTGCCCCAGGTGCCTCGCTCGCCTTTGGGGGACCGGGGAAGGTAAGCGCTCAACCCTCCGCGCCGAAGGCCGCGCGCTATCCCTGCGGCCGCCCGCAATTTGGCTTGGCCACCGCGCGCGCCTCGGCCTCGACCCAGCCCGCAATCCCCGCCATCAACCCTCCCAACCCCCGCTCCCGGCCAGTCTCGCCCAGGCAAAAAACGGATAAGAACTTAATTGGAGCGCGCCGGTTCGTAAGGCTCGACACGTAACATATCGCTCAATATGCCGCGCTCCTCCGGGGTGAAGACGCCCTGATAGCGGTTGGAGTCGAGCACCGTCCGGCGCTGCTCGGGGGGAACCGAGCGCAGGTCGCGAAAGGCGCTCTTCATCAAGGCCTGACGGTCCACGGGCAGTGCGGCCCAGCGGCGCGCGGAGAGGTTGATCTGCATCCGCTCCTGGGGCGAGAGGCGCTCAAGCATCTCGGCGCGGGCCAGGCGGCGCTGGCGCTGCTCCTCGCTCAACTGATTCACCTGGTGCAACTGGCCCACCACACGCTGCTGGTCGCCGGGAGGCAAGCGCCTGAAGGCGGGGTCGCCGCGCAGCATCCGCTCCTGCTCCTGGACGGGAATATCCCGGTGCCGATTGAGCCAGTCGCCCAAGTGTCCGGGCGGCGGCTCCTTCGGCAACGCATATCCCGGATAGCTGGGCCGCGGTTCTCCCTGCCCCATGTATGGACGGCCTGGGTAGGCGGGGCGGGGCGTGATGACTGGATGGGCGGGAACAGGACGGTCCGGCCGAGGCGTAATGACTGGATGGGCAGGCTCCAAACCTCGCGGCCTTGCCGACTGGGAGATATGCGTGGCGGAGTGCGACTGCTGTCCAGGATGGGACGTGTGCCTGTCAAGCGCCACCGCGAAAGGCGCACCGAGCAGCGAGGCGGCTACCGCCAAAGCCGCACACCGCCGACACTCCGTACCGCCCGTCCTGCCCCCATCCACCGCATTGTGCATCGTACTCACAAATCTTTCCCGTTCCCTGTCGTTTGTCGCGCTTGGCTGCCGTCCTTTCGGCAACAGCTTCAGTCGCGGAATGGCAGAGCGCGCAATCTGGCCGACCCGCCTTCCAACGCCTCGAATAGGCCCTAATCCCCGTTCTCGTTGGCCGCGGAAAGCGTCTCCAACTGATCCAGGAGTTGGGCGTTGCTGTCCAAATTCTGCAAATCGCTCACCACGGCTGCCTGCGGCGAAGGCGCGGCCTGATCCCAGTCGTTGATGCCCAGATAGGCCCCGCCGCCCAACAAAAGCACGACCGTCAAGGCCATGGCCGCCAGCGGGCGAAGGTGCATCCGCGGTCCGTAGGCGATGCCGTCGCGCATCCGGTCGATCCAGCCAGCAAGCCAGCCGGCTGGGGCCGCGCGACGCTCCTCTTGCAATCGCGCGCCCAACCGGGTCAGGAAGTAGGGGCTTGGCTCCGGCGCCTCCCAGGCATCGAGCAACCCCATCGTCGCCCTCAACTGCTCCAAATCCCCGCGACAGCCGTCGCACTCTTCCACGTGCGATCGAACCTCGGCAGGCGCCGATGCTGGATCGAGCAGCAGATCCGCCAGCTTCGATTCCATTCCGGTGCAAATCCTTTTCATCGTTGCCACCCCGCTTCCCGCCGGTGTCGCCCGGCTTCTTTTCACTTACACAAACTCCTTCAACCTGTCCCGCAGCGTCTGGTAGGCGCGGAAGAGCAGCGACTTGATCGCCGACTCGCTCAACTTGAGTGCCTCCCCGATCTGGCGATAATCCATCCCTTGATACTTGTGCATCAAAACCGCCATGCGCTGCCGTTCCGGCAGCTCCATCACGTGGCGGCGAATGGCTTCCATCCGCTCGTTGCGCAGCAACCGCTGCTCCACCGAAGGCGCATCGTCGGCCACCTCCGGCGTGGCTCCCGTCTCCTCGTCGGGCGAGTCCAGATACACCGTCTGCGCCGCCCGTTCGTGCTTCGTATCCCGCGCGTGATTCACCGCCAGGTTGGTGGCGATCCGGTAAAGCCAGGTGCTGAACTTGGCTTCGGCCCGATAGCTCTCCCTGGAGCGGTAGACGCGCAGAAACACCTCCTGCGCCAGTTCTTCGGCGATCGCCTGGTTCTGCACCATGCGAAATAGAAAATGAATCATGGGCCGGTGATACTTCTCCACCAGATAACTCAAGCCCGATTCATCGCCCACCGCCACCCGCAGCATGACGGCCGCGTCGCTCCCGGGGTCGAAATCGCTTATCAGGGGTCGGGCCGGTCGCGATGCCCCACCATCTCCCAGCCCCGCGCTGTCCATGACCAGGGTCGCCATGTCTTCTGAAACCCCATCCCGATGGGAAGGTTGCGGCAAATCTGCGTTTTCCGCGTTGAAATTTTCGTTCACAACGCCATTCCTAGGCGATGCGGAGCGCGAGCCATTGGGGTCGGCTCCATCTGGGCCGGAGCCGCCCGCCCCGGACGCGCTGTAAAGCGATCTGGTACCGGAACCGGCCGCCGTCGTACCCGCCTTGGCCGCTTGCAATCCGCCAAGGCTGGCGGCCGGGCACAATGCCGCCTCCCCGTCCGGCGGGAAGTCTGCTGCATGGCGCATCGATCTGGCTTTCCAGCGCATCGGCGGTCGCACAGGCTGGTCCACCCGGTGAAATGCCCGGGTTGGCCCGAAAGCCCTGCTGGTGATACTCTAACGCATGGGATGCCCCGCTCACTCGCAGGTTTCCGGTCCAAGTGTGAGTTGGCACAAGGGCGCTTAACTCAGCGGTAGAGTGCCACCTTCACACGGTGGAAGTCGCAGG
>CAZMHC010000043.1:0-23449 GCA_964565955.1 uncultured Occallatibacter sp. | reverse complement strand
GAGAGATTGATCTACTTACATAGACCTTACGGATCGCGTTGCGGTGAGGCTCCTGCTCGACGAATTCGTCCGGCGACTCCGTCCTCAGAATCGAATCCGGGAGGAGGCTTGTGTGGTATTCAGGATAAATCGGTACAATAAACGCCCTCGATAATCTACTAATGTATGGGAATGTTACTTTGGGATCCTGGGCGTCAAACCTCTGTGCCATATCGCGGACGTAAACCGTCTCTGCCCCGTAAGAGTTTACCTTTCTTCCCCATTCGGTGAATCCGAAGTCTTCAAGAATCTTGATTAGACGTTGCTGCTCGATCGTTCGCGGAAATATTGTGACATAAACTTCGTCGACCTTTTGCAAGAGCGCGTTATCGAAGACGATCCTGAGAAATCGTTCCCCAAGTTTGTACCCGTTCAGTTCGACCTTAAACGTACCAATCTTGAGCCGGCGCTTCGGTTTGAATCCTGGTTCGATGTCGCTGTAGGGCTCCACTCGACCTTCGACCTTCAGGTACAAGAATGCCACAAGGTCTTGGCCCTCATGACAGACGTAGGCAGGTTCATCCGCTTTCCTGTTGAACCATTTGTCGAATGCTTCTCCACCGTAGTCCTCTCGAAAGCTGTCAAAGAAGTCTGAGTGGACATCGACCTGGCCAAAAACCAACTGTCGCACGGCCAGCACCTTGTAGTCGACAAGTGCCGGGTTCTCGGCTATTGACTTCTCAAGGAAAGCTTCAATTGTGAAGGCGCGATTGCCGATCCCCAGCGCGGCCGCCTTGTTGTGCAACCCGCGGTCTTCGGTTATGAGTAGGTCTACCCTATTCGCAAATAGCTCGTTGACCAGGAGGGTGTCGTTCCGGTCATTCTCTGTCTTGTCATTCGCGCCCGCCTCCTGAACTTCGGCGGGAATGGGGGCTGTTGTCTTCAGAATGTGATAAGACTGGAGCTTCGACTCGAAGGTGCTACGCACTCGTTGGTCGTCGTGTTTCCCTATTTCTTGGAGGCTCACTGGGTGAACGCACTTATCGTATCTCAGCTTGTCCAGCCAGAAAAAAAGTCTGCCTATATCCCTGCGGACGACCGTCGCGGCTTCGCGATGGATTAAGACGTTAGTGTCGAGAAGGACTCTCACTTTCGGTTCCTTTCGTTCACCGACTGCCTGCGATCATTTGGGCGGCGTACTGGAGGCTGGTTTTGGTGGCACTTGCGCAGGATAACATTCTAGCTGCTTCGTTGACCGGCCGTCGGATTCGCATTTGTCGATGAGGAAGTGCTGGCCACCTTCAAGCGTGGTTCGCGGTGCCGCTCGACATACTCGCGCAAGGCGAAGTTCATGCGGGTTTGGTAGCCTTGTCCCTGGCGTTGGAATCAGTCGATGCTGTCGGCATCCGCGCGAAGCGACAGAGGGCGCTTGATAGGGCGATAGAACGGCCCGCGCACCGCATGGCTCCAATCAGCAATCGGCGGCAGATCGGCGGTGTCGATCTCGCTCTCCGGCATTGCGGCCTAAGCATCCACTTCGGCCTGCAACTTGGGCGTCAGCGGGTCGGGGTTGCCTCTCTTCATAGTCGCGCCTTTCATGGGTCTCCGTCATTCTTGCTTTGCGTCAATCGGCGCTCATCCGGCGACGGTGAGTTCTTCTTCCAGTTGCTGCTTTTGATAGAGGCCGGCGTAGTAGCCGTCGAGGGCCAATAACTCCTCGTGCTTGCCTAACTCGACGATTCTGCCGCGCTCGAGCACGGCAATCCGGTCGGCGTTGCGCACGGTGGAGACGCGGTGCGAGATGAGGATGGTGGTGGAAGCCGCGGCGTAGTCGCGCAGTCCGCCCAGAATGCGCTCCTCGGTGTAAGTATCGACGCTGGCCAGTGCGTCGTCGAGGATGAGGATGGCGGGGCGGCGCAAGAGGGCGCGGGCGATGGCCGAGCGCTGCTTTTGCCCGCCGGAGAGGGTAAGTCCGCGCTCCCCGACCAGGGTTTCGAAGCCTTGGGGAAACTCCTCAAACTCCTGGCGGATGTGAGCGGCCTGGGCGGCTTTGAGCAGTTCTTCCGCATCGGCCTGGGGCGCGCCGAAGGCCAGGTTTTCGCGGATGGTCTCGCTGAACAGAAAAGTTTCCTGGGGAACCATGCCGATGTTGCGGCGGAGCACGGCGAGTGGATAGTCGCGCAGCGGCCGGCCGTCGATCAGCAGAGCGCCTTCGGGGGCTTCGAGGATGCGCGGGATGAGGTTGACAAGGGTGGACTTACCCGATCCCGTGGGGCCGACGATGGCCAGCGTGGAACCGGCGGGAATCTTGAGCGAGATGCCGCGCAACACTGGGGTTTGTTCGTAACTGAAGTCGAGGTCGCGGAATTCGATCTCGCCCTTGAGCACGGTATCGGGAGCGAGGGAAGAATCCGCCGAGCGGTCGTCGATGGACGGCTCGGCGCGCAGCAGCTCGTCGATGCGCTTCATGGAGGCCGTTCCGCGCTGGAAGAGATTGACCACCCAGCCGACGGCGATGATGGGCCAGGTGAGCAGGATCATGTAAGTATTGAAGGCCACGAACTGGCCGGTGGTAATGCGGTGGGCAAGAACCTGATGGCCGCCGGCGAAGAGGGTTATGACCATGGAGACGCCGAGGATGAATTCGAGCGAGGGCCAGAGCATCCCCATCAATTGCACCAGGCGCAAGGCGCGGGCGATGTATTGGCGGTTGAGCTGCTCGAAACGGCCGATCTCGGAGTCTTCGCGGGCGAAGGCGCGGACCAGGCGCGCGCCGGAGTAGTTTTCCTGGGCCTGCGAGGAGATTTCAGAAAAGCTGGCCTGGATGCGCTCGAAGCGGTCGTGAATGCGGCTGCCGAAGTATTGGACGAGAATGCTGGCCACCGGCATGGGGGCCAGCGCGACCAGAGTTAGCCAGGGGCTGATGCGGAGCACGAAGAACAATGCGCCGAGGGTGAAGAAGACGGTGTTGGCGCTGTACATGAGGGCGGGGCCGAGCATCATGCGCACGGCGTTCAGGTCGTTGGTCAGGCGGGCCATGATGTCGCCGGTGCGGTAACGCTGATAGAAGCCGGAGTCCTGCCGCTCCAACCGCTTGAAGAGGTCGTTGCGCAGGTCGAACTCGATCTCGCGGGAGATGCCGATGAGAATCCAGCGCTGGGCGTAGAGAAAGACTCCTTTGACCAGGGCGATGGCGACCAGCAGGCCGGCGAAGAGGAGAACCCGGCCGCGCGTGGTCCCGCTTTTCAGCTCGTCGACGGCGGCTTCGAGAACTCTGGGAAAGAGCACCCAGATGGCATTGGTGGCGATGCAGGAGAGGGTGCCCCACAGGTATCCCCAGCGGTAGCGGCGCATATATGCGAAGAGCGGGGCCAGGTCGCGGAACATGGATTTATTGTACGGGGAGAAGCGGAGGCGACATATCGACGAATGCCGAAAATCACGGACATCTCATCGCATCAAGCCTGCGGCACCGCTCCGTAACGAACCGCCGAGTGAGACTTTGCAGTGACAATCGCCATTCCGAGACACGCCGCCATAGTATCTCGACGATCACTGGCGGAAGAGACGAAGAATGGCGGAAGGGGAGGGATTTGAACCCCCGGAACCCGTTAAGGCTCGTCGGTTTTCAAGACCGATGCAATCAACCGCTCTGCCACCCTTCCGCTGCATACAAAATACCACGACCAAAATGCCATGCGCTGTCGGCATCGACTGACTCAGGCCAACTCCACCTCGATCTTCTTCGCTTTCGCATCCAGCCTCACGATTTTGAAGCCGCGAATCTGGCCTTCGCTCAGCGGTTCGGTTTGCGCGGACGCCGCCGCATTGCCTTGCCAGCGCGCCTTTAGTAGCGACGACAGCGACGAAAGATCGGCTTTGCCCTCGGCCTGCGCTTCCGGCGCCGGAGCGAAAGCGGCGGATGTGCGGCAGTTGGCTCGTATCCCCTCACCCAACTCCACCAGCGCGAACTCCGGCGAGACGGCGACCACCCGGCCCGAAACCGCGTCGCCTGCCTTGTGCTCGGCAATGTATTCATCGATGCTGGTGGGCACAAGCTGCTTCATGCTCAGCTTGATCTGCCGCTTTTCCGCGTCCACCGCCAGAACTTGCGCCCTCACCGTCTGCCCCGTCCGCAACACATCCTGGGGGTGGTTGATGCGCTTGTCGGCGACGATCTCGCTTACGTGAACCAACCCCTCGACACCCTCGGCGATCTGCACGAAGGCCCCGAAGTTCATCAGCTTGGTCACTGGCCCTTCAACCTGCGAGCCGACCGGGAAGTTGCGCGGCGCCTCCACCCACGGATCGGCAAGCGTCTGCTTCAGTCCCAGCGCGATGCGCCGCTCCTCCGGCTTCACCGACAAGATTACCGCGTCCACCTGTTCGCCCGACTTCAAAACGTCGCTGGGATGGCGGACCTTCTTGCCCCAAGACATCTCGGAAATGTGAATCAGTCCTTCGATCCCCGGTTCGATCTCCATGAAGGCCCCGAAATCCGCGATCCGGGTGACCCGCCCGGTGACGCGCTGTCCGGCCTGCAAGCGCTCCGCCGCGGTTTCCCACGGCGCCGGCTGCAACTGCTTCAGCCCCAGCGCGATCTTCTTGCTGTCAGGGTCGATTCTTAGAATCCGAACCTGAAGTTCCTGGCCCACCGCCAGCACGTCTTGCGGCTTGTTCACTCGGCTGTGCGCCATGTCGCTGATGTGCAGCAGCCCGTCGATTCCGCCAATGTCAATGAACGCGCCGTAAGGCGCCAGGCTGCGCACCGTCCCGGCAACCGTCTCGCCTTCCTTCAGAGCCTCGCGACGAGCCTCGGTGATTCCACGCGCCTGCTCTTCCAGAACAGCGCGCCGATCCACCACCACATCTTCATCGGTCACATCCAGTTTGGTGATCCGGCAGGTAATCTCCGTTCCCACCAGTTTTTCCAACTCGGCGGCATCGCGGGTGCCACTGCGGCTGGCGGGCATAAAGGCGCGTACGCCAATGTCCACGCGCACTCCGCCCTTGACCACCTCGGTTACCGTGCCCACCACGGCCAGCTTCTCCGCGAAGGCCGCCTCCAGCGCCGACCAATCCCGCGGCTGCGCCACTTTGAAGCGCGAAAGCTCGTAGTACCCCTCTTCATTGCGCCCCGTCACGGAAACCGGAAAACTGTCGCCCGGCTTCACTCCTCCGGCGTTCCGGTCGAAGGCCGTGCGCGGCAGAACCCCCTCGGTCTTGTACCCGATGTCCAGAAATACCTGATCGGCGGAGACCGAAACGACCGTCCCCTGCAACTGTCTTTGGCCCGGCTCGGCTTTGTGCGTGTGGCTGCGCTCGAAGGCGGAAAGCAACTCGGCGAACGATTCCTCCGGTTCCTCGGTTATGGACTCGGCGATCGCCGGGGCTTCGATAGGCTCCGGAGTCTTCTCTGACATCGGCTGGGATTCGGGAAGGTTCTCGTTGGTCATCATGGTTACCCATTCATTCTCACACGATTCGGCGGCGAATGGCGCGCCCGGCGCGCGGTTGGTCGCTGGAACCTCGCCGAGCCGTCCTGCGTATCCATGAGAACGGGAATCTTCCCGCTGGATGAGCGCCGGGCATCCCTGCCTGGCGTCGGGAGAACGCAACTATGAGAATGACCGCAATCGAGAAGCGTTTCGTCAACGATCCCAGGCATACGGTTCAGGTCGCGCATCGCGCGCAGCGCCTGCTCGACCGAATCGATTTTCAGCCAGGTTCACGGTACTTGGATGTGGGCTGCGGTGTGGGCGCTTCGGCATACGAAGTTGCCAAGGTCCGCGCGCTGGATGTAACCGGAGTCGATGTCGATCCGAAACAGATTGAAGCGGCTCGCGCCCGCCGCGCGAACCCGCAGCCTCGCTTCGAGGCGATGGACGCAACCGAATTGCGATTTGACAACGCCGAGTTCGACATTGTGGCCAGCAGCATGGCAACGCATCACATCCCGCTCTGGGAAAGGGCCTTCTCCGAAATGATTCGGGTATTGCGTCCCGGAGGATACTTGATCTATACCGACTTTATCTTCCCCGCATGGTTGGCTGCGACCGGCCGCCGTGTGTTCCCCTTCGCCGGGCTCCCTTCCCGAAGGCGGGTCCAGTCGCTCGCCTCGAAACCTCTCTTGACCGAACTCTACCAGTCGCGCTCCGGTTTGGTATACGACTTCATTTGGCTCCGAAATAGCTGAGCGCAGCGACCAGTTATCATCTTGATTATCGAGGAAAGCGGGACCATGCTCTTCGGCGAAGCCGTAAAACTCGCGCTGCAATCGCTTTGGGCCAGCAAGATGCGCTCCATCCTCACCTTGCTGGGCGTGGTTATCGGAGTGGCCTCAGTCATCACCGTGGTCACCCTTACCAACGGCGCCAAGCAGTTTGTGACCGCGAAAATCAACACTTACGGCGCCGGCGTGGTCACCGTCAGCAAGATGCCGGAAACATTCATTACTGTCGATGAGTATCTCTCCTTCCAAAAAAGAAAGGACGTAACCTTCGACGACTACCGGGCCGTTCTCTCCGGGTGCAAGTCATGCCAGTCGGTGGGCGCCTTGCGCAATGTCACCGGAAAGATCGTCTACGGAACCAAGTCCACCACCGATACCGACGTGCGCGGATGGACGTGGACCATGCCTCCCATCTCCAACCTCAATATCGATGCCGGGCGCTCCTTCACCGAAGTCGAGGACGAGCACAGCGCCCATGTGGCCATCGTCGGCTACGACATTGTCGATAACGTCCTGGGCGACGGGGACCCCCTCGGCAAGGAGATTCGCGTCGATGGCTCTCCCTATACCGTGATCGGCGTCGCCGAGCGTCAAGGCAAGATCATGGGCCAAAGCATGGACAACTGGGTAGCCATTCCGCTCACTTCGTTTCTCCATGCCTACGGCGCGCACTCCAGCATGGTCGTCTACGTCGATGCCGGGAGCGGCGGCGCGGTCATGGAGGCCGTCTCCGGCGAACTGCGCTCCATCATGCGCGCCCGCCGCCACCTCGCGCCCAACGACGAAGACACGTTCTCCGTCGATACCAGCGCCACGTTTCAGAACCTCTTGAGTAACATCCTCAATAACTTCGGCGCGGTGGTCGTGGCCATCGCCGGAGTCTCTCTGGTCATCGGCGGCATCGTCATCATGAATATCATGCTGGTTTCCGTTACTGAGCGCACCCGCGAAATCGGCGTCCGCAAGGCCCTGGGCGCGCGCCGCCAGGATATTCTCCTTCAGTTCCTCATCGAATCCGGCACCATGTCCCTGGCCGGAGGGGTCATCGGCGTGATTGCAGGAATCGGCGTGGCCAAGGTAGTAACTCTGATCATAGCTTTCCCTTCCACGGTGGAACTCTGGTCGATACTCGCAGGTTTGTTCGTCGCCACCGCCGTCGGACTTTTCTTCGGAGTCTATCCGGCTTACAAGGCCGCGCAGCTCGATCCTATCGCCGCGCTGAGATCGGAGTTATAAGCATGAGGCTGCGCGACTCGAAGGAATCGGTGCTCTTGGCTCTCGATACGCTGCGCAAGAACAAACTGCGCTCCGCCCTTACGGTGCTGGGCATTTCCATAGGCATCGCCACGGTGATACTCATTTCCTCCGCCATCAACGGACTCAACAGCAATATCGATCAGTTCGTCAAGTCGCTGGGCACCAACGAGCTGTTGGTATACCGCTTTGAACCGTGGGGAAGGCGCCCCACCACCGAGGAACTGGATCGCAAGGAACTTACCGTCGAGGACGGCATGGCGTTGCGCGGCCTGCCCCATATCGTCGTCGCCGATCCTTGGGTTTCCTACCAGAATTTCAGATTGGGCCTGGGCCTTGTCTCCCTGAAGCACGGCAGCCGCCAGGTCCAGAACTCGATCATCGACGGCACGACTACGGCGATCAAGGATACCGTGAATGTCGAGCTTCTGGAGGGCCGCATCTGGACCGATTCCGAACAGGAGCGCGCCGCGAAAGTGGTCGTTCTCGGACATGACTCCGCCGAAGACCTCTTTCCCGGAGAGTCTCCCATCGGAAAGGACATCGAATGCGATGGCGGCGTCTTTACAGTTATCGGGGTGTTCGACGTCCAGCCGCAGCCCTTCGGCAGCGGACGCAACCGCAACGATAACTCCGCCTACTTTCCCATTACCACCTTCCATCAGCTGCATCCGGAGCTGAAGGACTACTGGGTCACTGTGAAGTACGACGATCCGGCCAACAAGGCCCTGGTGACCGAGGAAATCCGCGAGACGCTTCGCGTTCGCCGCAAGGTTCGCCTGGAGCGGGACGACAACTTCGCCATCTTCGGCACCGACTCCCTCACGCGGCTATGGAATCAGCTAACCGGCGGACTGTTTCTCTTCATGGTCGCCGTTTCTTCCGTCGGCCTCATAGTGGGCGGCGTGGGAGTCATGAACATCATGTTAGTCTCTGTCACCGAGCGCACCAGGGAGATAGGCATCCGCAAGGCCATCGGCGCCACCAAAAGCAACATCCTTCTCCAGTTCACCCTCGAAGCGATCACTCTGTGCGTGGTCGGCGGCGTTCTCGGCATCCTGGCCGGAGCCTTGCTCACTCTTATCCTGCATTTCGCCGTCTCCTTTCTTCACGCGGCTCTTTCCTTCGCCTGGGTAGTTATCGCTTTCGCGGTCTCCTGCGCCATCGGCCTTCTCTTCGGCATCTATCCCGCCTGGAAAGCCGCTTCCATGAACCCCATCGAGGCGCTGAGATACGAGTAATGCGGGAAACAGTGGATGGAGGTCCACCTGTATACCCCGCGCCCCTCAACTTTCCTTTTTCGCCCCGCGCAATCGCTCCAGCGCCCACCGCGCCGCCGTTCGCAGCCCCTCGTCCGCCGCCTCGGCCCATCTCTCAAGCCGCGGCGCAAAACCCTCCAGCCCGCTGTTGCCCATCGCCACGGCCACATTCCGCCGCAAGCCGTGAAACCCAGTCCTGCGCACCGGCGAGCCATTGAAGAGCCGCTCAAACTCCGTTTCATCCAAGTTAGCCAGCCACTCCAGCGCCGGATTCACCAGTTCCCCGCGCGCCTGTAACTCCGCGTCCGCGGCTACCGGCGCCTTTCGGTTCCACGGGCAAACATCTTGACAAATATCGCAGCCGAAGACCTGCCGCCCCGTCCCCTCCATCAGTTCCGGGGCGATCACGCCCTTGTGCTCAATAGTCAGATAGGCGATGCACCGCCTCGCATCCATCCGGTAAGGCGCGATCAGCGCCTCCGTCGGGCAGGCCTCGATGCAGCGCCGGCAGCTTCCACAGCGGTCCGGAACGCTCATGGCAGTTATCTCTTGAGATAACTCCATAGATGTCAAAAGCACCGCCAGAAACCCATACGACCCCAGCCTGGGATGAATCAGGCAGGTATTCTTGCCTGTCCAGCCCAACCCCGCCGCCGCGGCCAGCGCCCGCTCCAACACCGGCCCGGTATCCACATAACATCGCGACTCAAACGCTCCAAACTCCTTGCGCAGCCCGGTTTCTAGAGTTTCGATCCGCTTCAGGAGCACTTTGTGATAATCGCTGGGCCTGAGTTCGCCGCTCGCATCTCTCTCGCTCGTAAATGGGCGGCCCGACCAGGCATAGCGCGCAATCCATCCCGCGCCCGCATCCGCCGCATCGGTCGAGCGCGGCGCCTCCGCGTGATAACTCGCAAAGCAAACCACCGCCGATCGCGCCCACGGAAACGGAACTCCCACCCGCGCCCGAAGCAGTTGGCCCTCCTCGGCGACCCGCGCCAAGTAGCGCATAGTCCCTGCCCGCCCCGCCCGCACCCACGCCTCAAACCGCTCCGCATCTCGCGCCTCGCCCTCATGCGGCAGCGCCACCACCCCCGCCTCCGCAAACCCCGCCTCCAGCGCCAGCGCGCGCGCCCGTTCGCGGCTCAGGCGCGGAGCAGGCGCGAGACAGAATTCGGGTTTGAACGTTGGATAGACCATGCATCGATTTTGCATCAAAGAAGAAAGCGACCTCGTTCTCGGAATGCGCAATTGCCGTCGGTTTGTTCTTTGGCTCGAAATCCTATTCCTCGGAACAACAGCCGACTTTCATCCCTTCTTCCGCCGGCGCCTTGATCGCTCGCAAATCCGTCTTGCCTGTGCCCAGCAACGGGATCGCGTCCACATGGACACAACGATTGGGCTTCGGCTTCCCAGCGCTGGAAGATCGCATTGCGCAAAGCGCTCCAATACATGAGCCTTCATCGCTCCCGATTGCAATTTAACTGGACACGGTCATCGCGCTGGGAAGGCGGACGCCGTACCCCGGAGTCCTCGGCCCGCGGCTGGAACAGCGCCAGTGCCCCTTGCCGCTGCGCGAAATGGGGCTGGTTTGATAGCTTGAATATGCTGACAAGTTACACTGGAGTGACAAGTTACACTGGAGATGGAGGATGGAATGGGAAGGACAGGATTGTTGTTCCTCTTGCTGATTCTCACGGCTGGCACCGCGTGGAGTCAGGGCGAATTGGCTCTTTCCACCGAAGATGGGCCTCTGGCGATGAAACCCACGCCACCTAAACCGGATGCGGAAGGTGTGTACACCGTGGGCATGGGTAAAAAGGTGCGCTTGGCATTTGCGGCGGCAGGGCTGGACGATGGGCAGCACATGAAAAGCCATCGGCTCCGGGACACCTTTGCCGTGGAGCTGCTACAGCGGGGCGTCCCAATGGAAGAGATCAGCAAACTGTTGGGGCATACGTCCATGAAGACAACGGAAAAGTCTATGCAAAGTGGGTCAAAGGCCGTCAAGATTGGTTAGACGCCCTTGTGACCAGAACGTGGGCCGCCTAGTCTTGTAACAGCAGCGGCAGAAAACTCGTCACCTTGTATTTGCAGTCTGACGAGTGTCTAACGAAAATGGTGATGATTGGCTCGTTCATTGTCCTCCTCGAATTGGGAGCGCATTTTTAGCACAATTCGCTAAAGGACATTGAGTAAGTTATTGTTTTCTTTAGCCTTAAAGAGCACGTATTAAAGCCGTGCCCTTTCAAAACACGATTTTCATCACTGCAGTTAGAGAAAAGCGAATGAAAAAGCAACTGCTAGTCCTTCGACCGCGCAGCCCGCAAGTGCGCGTCCCGCTCCGCTCGGATGACAGCTTTGTAAGAACTCAGAGCGACTCATCCATTGCAGCTTGACGCAGGATGACGGCTATATTGGTAATGGGGTTGCGGATTGAGCGAAGAGAAGATCGCGAACCATGACAGCGGCGCGTCCCATGCCTGGCGGGCGCTGCGGCACCGCAACTTCCGGCTGTTCTTTGGCGGGCAGAGCATCTCGCTTATCGGCACCTGGATGACGCGGGTGGCTACGGGCTGGCTGGTATACAGACTGACCGGATCGGCGCTGCTTTTGGGCACGGTGAGCTTTGCGGGGCAGATTCCCACTTTCTTCTTTGCGCCTTTTGCAGGGGTGTGGGTGGACCGGTGGGACCGGCGGCAGGTGCTGGTGTGGACGCAGGCGCTCTCGATGCTGCAATCACTGGCGCTGGCGGCGATGACGCTGACGGATTGCATTACGATCCCCTGGCTGCTGACCCTGAGCGTCTTGCAGGGCATCGTGAATGCCTTCGACATGCCAGGGCGGCAGGCCTTCATGGTGCAGATGGTGGAGGACAGGAACGACTTGTCGAATGCCATTGCCATCAACTCGTCGATGGTGAACGCGGCGCGTCTGATTGGGCCGTCGCTGGCGGGAATGCTGATCGCAGTTACCAGCGAGGGATGGTGCTTTCTGGCCGATGGGGTGAGTTACATTGCGGTGATTGCTTCGCTGCTGGCGATGCGGCTGAATGTGGCGCCAATGGAGCGCAAGGCGGCTTCGACGTGGAGCGAGTTGAAGGCTGGCTGGACGTACGTTGCGGAGTCGGTGCCGATTCGCACGATACTGCAACTGTTCGCCGGGATCAGCTTGATGGGGATGCCGTTTGTGACGCTGATGCCGATCTTCGCGGCGCGGGTGTTGCACGGTGGGCCGCACACGCTGGGATTTCTGATGGGCGCGATGGGACTGGGGGCGCTGGCCTCGGCGCTCTCGCTGGCGGCGCGCAAGAGCGTCCGCGGGCTGGTCAGGATTATCCCGATCTCGGCGGCGGTCTTTGGGGTGGGGCTGATCGGCTTCGGGCTGTCGCGCTGGTTCTGGCTCTCGATGTTTGCTGTGGCGATCGCTGGCATGGGCATGATGCAAGGCATGGCCGCCAGCAACACGGTGATTCAGACCATCGTCAGCGAAGACAAACGCGGGCGGGTGATGAGTTACTATACGATGGCCTTCATGGGAATGGCCCCCTTCGGGAGCCTGTTGGCGGGAAGCATGGCGCATTGGGTGGGCGCGCCCTGGACGGTGATCGGCAGCGGGGCGGCGGTTCTGCTGGGCGCGGCATGGTTCTGGACGCGGCGGCCGGCGCTGCGCGAGACCATTCGGCCCATCTATCGGGAGTTGGGTATACTGGCGGCGGAGCAAGGAATTCAGCAATGAGCGATCTTCAAGCGGATGTCAAATTCTACGCGCTCTGGGCTTTGCATTGATTTCGGCAAAAAAAATCGCCTCCGAAGGAACACGTCGCTTCGGAGGCGCTTGCGCTTTATATGATTCCACAAGGAGATAGGGACCAGTAGCCGTCGCTGGAGGTCGGTAGCGAACGGCTACTGGAAATCCCTGTATAAACGAAGCACGCTGCGGCTTCCCCTTTCCACGGCAGCTTCGTGTCGCCCGGCTCAAAGAGAGCTTTCTAACCTGCCCTCCAAACCATGTTGACAAATGGAGTATCTCTCGCGCGGAACTGCCGGTCCGTGACGGCGGTCACAGGACATTCACATTCGGCACTTCGATGAATTGGACTGCGGAATCGCCTGCCGCCGCCGGTCAGTTTCGATCGGCGCGTTCGATCGGCGCGCTCCGATTTGCGGAATTGACAAAGCGCGGCGCGGGAACGAAAATCTGAGACTTAGTCCCCTCCCTCGGAAGGCCCTCCATGACTGCTTTGCTGACGACGAATCTGGGCGAAACCACGCTGCTTGGCCGGGGCAAGGTGCGCGACCTGTATGCCGTGCCCTTTGGCGGGCAGGAGGCGCTCCTGCTGGTGGCCACGGACCGCATCTCCGCCTTCGACCACATATTGGCCACGGGGATACCCGGCAAGGGCAAGATACTGACGCAGATTTCTCTGTTCTGGTTCGACCTGTTCTCCGAGACGATCCCCAATCACTTGATCACGGCCGAAGTCAGCGAGTTTCCCGCCGCCCTTCACCCGTATGCCGATCAACTGGAAGGCCGGTCGATGCTGGTGAAGCGGGCGGCGATGTTCCCCGTGGAGTGCGTGGCGCGCGGCTATCTGACCGGGTCGGGCTGGAAGGAGTACCAAGCGGGCGGAAGCGTCTGCGGGATTCCGCTGCCCGCCGGGCTTCAGGACGGATCGCGGCTGCCGGAGCCGCTTTATACCCCCTCGACCAAGGCACCGGAGGGGGAGCACGACCAGAATATCGGCTTTGCCGCGACCGAGGCCGCGGTGGGGGCTGCGGATGCGGCGGAGTTGCGTCGGCTGACGCTGGAACTCTACAAGAAGGCCGCGCGGCACGCCGAAGCGCGCGGGTTGATCCTGGCTGACACCAAATTCGAGTTCGGAAGAACGGCGGAAGGGATTATTCTGGCGGATGAGGTTTTGACGCCGGACTCCTCGCGCTTCTGGGAAGGCGCAACGTGGAAGCCCGGCGGCGCGCAGCCTTCTTTCGACAAACAGTTTGTGCGCGACTATCTTGAAGAGATTCACTGGAACAAGCAGGCGCCCGCGCCGGGGCTTCCCAACGAGGCGGTGGTGCGCACCCAGGCCAAGTATCTTGAAGCCTACCGCCGATTGACGGGGCGGAATCTCGAATTGTAGATGCGATTGCGCCCCCATTCTTTACGGAAAGGACGATCCTTATGACCGACCGGAAGATTTATCGCATTGCCGGCGTCAGCGCCTTGGTTTGCATTGCCATTTTCTTCGTCGAATTCCCGTTCTATTTCGTCCGCACCCACGTCCCAGGTCTGGCGGAGTCCAGCAAGTACCCGGATTACGCCGCCCGCAACGGGACCAACATCATGTGCTGCCTCTTCCTCGATCTCTTCATCCTCAGCCTTATGACGGTTTTCTTTGCCGGCGTCCGGCATCTCATTCGCCAAGCCAATCCGCAGGACGAGTGGCTCGCCAGCCTTTTCTTCGGCGTCGGCCTGGTTTTCGTAGCTATCACCCTCGTTGGCGACTCGTTCCAGGCATCCATTGTGATCGATGCCTTCAATCCTCCCGCCGACGGAGTCATCATGCGCGCCATGACGGAGAGCACACTGCTGCTATACGGCTCCATCGCCCTCTGGCTCCTGGCCTTCTTCAAGGCGATCCTCAGCTACGTCACTGTGTCCAGCGGCGCTCTTCCAAGATGGTCCGCCTGGGTGGGGTACGGCTGCGCCGCGATTGAACTGGCCTTCGTTCCCACCATGTTTGTACACCGCGTCGATTTCTTCGGCTGGTACAACCCAGCTAGCTTGAGCGCCCAGGCCTTCGCCAACTGCTTCCCGCTGACCGTGTGGATGATCGTCGTCGGCATACTGATGATTCGAAAGTCCGGCAAACCGACCGCGAAGTGATTTTGTTTCGGGTTGAGAGGATAACAAAGGAGACCTCCAATGTTGAACATTGTTGACGGCATTATCCACGATGCGCGAATCAAATCGACTCCGATACCGCAGATTGCGCATGGTCCTCTAAAATTGATCGATGCGATTGTGGTGCATCAAACAGACTCTAAGACTGGCGCTGGAACACTCGCAGGATGGAGAACTGGCTCCAGACCTGACGGCGCGCATTTTTTGATCGATAAGGATGGAACAATCTACCAATGTGTTTCCTTGAAACAAAAATGCTGGCATGTCGGAAAGATTGCCTCTCGATGCTTGCTTGAAAAATCATGCTCTGTGGACGAGAAATCGTATTATGCAACCGAGTTAAAGAAAGATCGCGGACATTTTTCCACTTTTGTAAATGAAACCGACAAGCACGAGAGAAAGAAATCGTATCCGAGTAGATTCCCGATGAATGAAGATTCGATTGGCATTGAGATGGTAGGAATGCATATAAGCTCGAATTTATATGAGACTCCTACCATGCAGCAGCAGGACTCATTGCAATGGCTGGTCGGCGAGTTGGAAGCATCGCTGCACTTAACCGCATCCGATGTCTATCGTCATCCGCTTATTTCCTACAAGAATCCAGGCGAGGCGGCCGGCGCGCAATGGACTCCAAAGGCACACGCGGGAGGGAAAAGTCAATGAATTGGAGAGTTTATGTTTTGTTTTTGATGCTTTTTAGCTCGAATGCGATCGCTCATGCCCAATTTGCGCTTCCACCATCAGCCAAGATTTCCATCGGGAAATTGAGAATCGATGATAAAGCTAGAAACGACGCTCAAGTATGTTCGGGATGGACGATCAACGCAAAGCAGGTGCGCTCTATGTTTCGCACCTATCATCGGCTCGGGCCGGGAGATTTGCATGACTATTATACTGAGATGCAATGTTGGATTGACGGCACACTGGAAGTCGATGGCAAAACATTTCATTGGGAAGCGCAGCTAATTCACATACTGAACACCGATTGGCCTGACGGCGTAGACAAGACACTTGGGGGAAAGTATTCCGGCGACCTTTCAGGACAATAAGAAGTGTCGGAAAAAGAGGAGCGAACCATGACCTGGGTGGATTGGGCGATCGTCGTTATCGTGGGACTGGCCGTGCTGGGCGGACTGGCGCAAGGATTTTTCCGCTCCGCATTCTCGCTGGGCGGCCTGCTGGCGGGTTTGGTGCTGGCGGCATGGAACTACGTTCGCGCGGCGGCGTGGCTGGTGCATCTGGTACGCTTCGAGGCGGTGGCCGATACCATCGCATTTCTGCTGATTGCGCTGCTGGTGATGGCCGCGGCCAACCTGGCGGGCGGGATTCTCTCGAAGACCGTCCATCGGCTGGGGTTGGGCTGCCTGGACCGTCTGGCCGGCGGGGTCTTCGGTTTTTTTCAGGGCGCGCTGATCGTAACGTTGTGCATTCTGGTAACAGTGGCCTTCTTTCCCAAGGCGCAATTGCTGGCGGAGGGCAAGCTGCCCAAGCTGTTTTTCGGGGCCTGTCATCTGAGCACCCACGTCAGCCCGGCGGCCTTGGCCAAGCGCGTCCGTCTGGGGTTGAGAGAACTGGAAGAGGAATCGCCGCGGTGGATGCGTCCGGAGCCGCATCCGGGGCCGCATCCAGATCGAGGCGGACTGTGAATTTTGGCAATGCGCTCTACTCAGGCACCATGGCAATCTAAAAGCGCGGCAAGAGGTGGATGTGAAAAGAGAACTGGACAGTCTTATAACGCAAATGCATTCCAGCGGCATCCCCTACGAGGAGGCCGTGCGCGAGTTCAAGAAGCAGTATGTACGCGAGGTATTGGTGGCGCACCGGGGGAACCAGTGCAAGGCGGCCGAGGAACTGGGGATGCACCGCAACACGCTGAGCCGAACCATGGCCGAGTTGGGACTGAAAGTCACCGAGGTGCGGGCCAGTCTCAAGGCACGGACCGGTCTCAAGCGTCCGCCGCGCGGCGAACGTCCTGTATATAGCGTGGCGCGCACGGTCTATCGCCGGGGCTGACGACGCTGCAAAGGATGGTGCGGGGACGCAGTCTATGGAAAATGGGGAGCTTCAGGGCGAAAATCCCGAGTACATCGTTCAAGGACTAAAGACCGGCATCGAATTCGCGGCAGATAGGGAACGATCGATATCGCGCCCTTTCCTAGCAGCCGGTCTTCTGCTGGCGTTGGCTATAGGCATCGGACAAGCCCAGCAGACGGTCAGGCCGCTACAAACGCAATCGCCCCCGGCTCAGACCGCGGCGACGAGCGAGAACGCGCCTGCTTCCGATGAAGAGGGCAAGCCGTCCAAGCCCACGCGAACAAGCGACCGGCGGCGCGCGGCCAAGCTCTACCTGGCCTCCAGCAAGCTGTTTGCCGACGAGAAGTTTGAAGAGGCTCTGCGCGGTTACGAGGAAGCGGCCAAGCTGGACCCTTCGAACGCCGAGTACCAGTTGGCGGTCGGCGTGACGCTCAGCCACGCGGTGGAGGCCCTGATCCAGGCCGCGGCCAAGGACCGGATGCGCGGCGATGCGGCGGCCGCGCGCGAAGCCCTGGCCCGCGCCGTTGAACTGGACCCGACAAGCCCGCTGGTGGCCGAACACTTGAACGAATTGGGCGACGACGCGCTGCTCGGATTGACCACTCCTCACTACGAGCAGGGCGCGAAGACGCTTGGCGAAGCGGTGGAACTGGAGCCCAAGGCGGGAGTCCGCAGCTTTCACCTGCACACCGCCGAGAGCGGTTGCATTGAGCAGGTCTTCAAAGCCTACGGGCTGGAGGCTACGCTGGACCAGAGCGTCAAACCGACGCAGATGCGGCTGGACCTTGACGATGCGAGCTTCGAGCAGGCCATGGACGCGCTTCGGAAGGCGACCAAGACATTCTACGTTCCGCTGGATGCGCACCGCGTACTGGTGGCCGCCGACAGCAATGAAAACCGACAGCAGTACACCCGCAGGGAGTTGGAAACGGTCTATCTTTCCGGGCTGACAGCGCCTGAAATGACCGATGTATTGAACATCGTCAGAAACGTCTTCGAGGCGCAACAGGCAACGGTGAATGCGGAGTCGGGAACGCTCACCGTCCGCGCTCCGGAAAGCACGCTTGACGCCATCAACGCCACCCTCAGCGGCCTGATGGAGGGGCACAATCAGGTGATGCTCGAGGTGCGGGTGATTCAGCTTGCGCACACCAGCCAGCGCAATAGCGGGGTGCAACTGCCGCAGCAGGTTACGGCCTTCAACGCCTACTCGGCCGAGCAGTCGATCCTGAACGCCAACCAGGCCGCGGTGCAGAAGATCGTCTCCTCGGGGCTGGCGGCGCCGGGAGACACGCTGGCGATTCTGGGCATTCTGCTGGCCTCGGGGGCGGCCACCAGTTCGATCTTCTCGAACGGCATCGCGCTGTTCGGGAACGGACTCACGCTCTCCGGCATTTCACCGCAGCCCATCACGATGAACATCAGCCTGAACTCCTCGGACTCGCGCGAACTGGACCAGATTCAGATGCACCTGGGCGACGGCGAAGACGGCACCTTGAAGCTGGGAACGCGCTATCCCATCCAAACTTCTTCGTTTTCGGGACTCTCCACCCTCCCGAATATTCCAGGACTGACCGGCGCGGGAAGCTCCAGTTCGCTCTCCTCGCTGCTCTCTTCCATCGGAGGCAGTGTACCCAGCGTTCCGCAGGTGCAGTACCAGGATTTGGGCCTGACCCTCAAGGTCACCCCCAAGGTGATGCGCGACGACGACGTTGCGCTCAAGATCGACATGAAAATAGACGCTCTGGCGGGAAGCTCCATCAACGGCAATCCGATTCTCAACAATCGCTCCTACTCCGGGGTGGTCACCCTCCCCCAGGGGCAGGGAGCGATCGTTGCCAGCGAACTGGACAAGCAGCAGAGCCGGGCCATCAGCGGCTTGCCGGGAATCGGAGATATACCGGGGCTGAACAACGTGGACGAGAACAATGTCCAGAAGAGTTATGCGACGCTTCTGATCGTTATGACTCCGCACGTGATCCGCTTTACGCAGTCAGCCGGACATACGCCGATGATGCGAGTGGAAAAGAGCTTGCAGGCGCATTGAGACGGGAAGAAATGGGCTTTGGTCGTGTGTGGCAATATCCCTACACCATCCCAAGGACTGCTACTAGTACTACAGTTGTAGATTGCGAGATCGGAGGGAGCAGAGGCCTTCAGGCCTCTGAAATTGATACCAAAATGTTGGGCCTTTAGGCCCGGGCCTTCGCCAATCTCAGCCGAAATCCAGATATACAACTGTAGTACTGGGTACCATGCGGATAGGTCGGAGCCGCATTGGCGTTTCCATGCGATCATAGCGGCAAACAATGCAAGAACGTCGCTGCCCACCATTCCAGTTGGAGCCGGGATTGAGGAATACGGCATTCGATGGAATTGATTGAGCATTTCGGGCGGAGTTGGGCGTGGAAACGCAGTAGCGCCTGTTAACCGTCACTTGAGAAGTTAAATTCGGTCCCCGGCATAGACGGCCCGTGCTCTATCCAAGCTGCTACCGGAAGCGTAGAGAATCTGACAAGTTGAAAGGGTGGGTGGGCCGGGTTTCGCTTTTGGGCCTGTTTGGGCCGCCAGCCTGCGCAAGTTCGAGAGTAACGAGGAGAAACGAACGATGGAGAGCACATTTGAACAGAGCGAGCTTGAGGCCATAGCAGCCGCATTGGCCGATACGTCGGAGGGCCTGACAGGAACTGAGATAGGCCACATCCTGGCCTCGCTCAAAATGTCCGATCCTACGCCCACAATGACCAAATGGAAGAGATTGCATAACGCTTTCGTTGAGCGCCAGAACTACAGCCAAAATCGCCGGGCAATTCTCCAATTCATTCGCGAGGCGATGAAGCCGGAACGCTACGCAAAGCAACCGGAGCGGTTCGAGCCAATGCGCGCCAACCTCAATCGAGCCTTGGCATTTTCTGGCATCGCTGTCAGTGCCACAGGGGAGTTATCCCCTGTGGCGCGGGCAGAAACACTCACAGAAGCAACTCGCCGTGCTGATGAGCTTCGAGCTGATTTAACGAATCGCGGTGTTCATGCCGATGTTTTGCGCTTCTGCCGGGCCGAACTCGTGGCGGATAATTATTTTCACGCTGTGCTTGAGGCAATCAAGAGCATCGCCGACAAATTGCGCGCGAAGTCCGGCCAGACGGAAGACGGAGCGAAACTGGTGGATGCTACCTTATGCGGCTCCGCGCCCCGTGTGGCGATCAATGACTTATTGACCGATAGCCAGCGTAGCGAGCAGAGCGGGTTCGCAAATCTCGTAAAGGGTACGTTTGGCATGTTCAGAAATCCGACCGCCCATGAAGCCCGCGTCCTCTGGGCCATGAGCAAGCAGGATGCCGAAGACCTTCTATCTTTAGCGTCGCTGATTCATCGACGGCTTGATGCGGCACATTAGCGTGTCCAGAACGATATATCGCGATCCACCCGTAAGCTAAAATGGGATGTCATCATCGGGTGTCTCAGAGCTAAGAATGTCATCAACCTCTTCTTCATCAATCGTGTGCCCCAGCTTTTGGTCAAAGATCAGTTTATGCCTGGCCTCTCACGGGGCGTAGTGTGTCTGCTGGAGGCCGAATGAGCCTCCGGCGAGCAAAATGAGCGGCGAAATCCCTATAAAAACAAGCGATTTTGAACAGTGACGGAGAATTCTCTGTCGCGATGGCCGATAAGTCGACGTTGTTCAGAGGTTCCCCAGGGGATATTCACCCTCCGAAAACATCCTCGCGCCGTCCAATAATTCATGGCTTCCTTATTTTTCATCCCGCACAATCGCCTGGAGGGATATTCGCCAACGGTTGACCTGCCTGCTTTCCGTCATTTCATCTTTCGACATTTGCGCTGGATGCGCTTCTGCATCGTTCGTTGAGGTCGGGGGGCACCTGTTGAGAGAATGTTTCTGAACGAGATCGAAAGTCGAGGACTATCAGTATGCCCCAGTCGCACGAAGCAACCGACGTCAGTTATGCATTGACGGTCGAGGAAGTCAAGAGCCTTGCCGAGGATGGAGGCAAGCCTGCCGATACCTTGATGAAAGTCGTAGCCCTGATCGCCGCCCGGTTCAAGACGGACGTTTGCTCGGCGTATCTGCTGGAACCGGATCGCTCCAACCTGGTGCTGGCGGCGACGCTCGGCCTGCAATCGCGCTGCATCGGCGCGCTGCGTATGCCCATCAGCGAGGGACTGGTCGGCCTGGTCGCCGAGCAGGTGCTGCCGGTGGCCGTCGATGACGTACGAAAGCACTCCCGCTTCAAATACTTCAAGGATTCCGGCGAGGAGGAATATAGCTCGTTTCTGGGCGTGCCGCTCATCGACCGCGGCATCTTGCAGGGCGTTCTTGTGGTTCAAACGAAAGACGTTCGCATCTTTCGGGAGAACGAGATTCGGATGCTGGTGGAGGCTGCCAATCAGGTGGCGCCGGTGGTCAGCGAGGCGCGCACGCTGGATCGGTTCATCGGTCCGGCCCAGGAGCGGCTCTGGTCCCTGGCGCGCAACGTCTGGTGGAGTTGGGATCACGACTGCATCAGCCTATTTCGCGATCTGAATCCCACCCGCTGGCGGCAACTGAACCAGAACCCCATCTCCCTGCTCAGCGAGATACCGCTGGAAGAGGTCGAGCGGCGCGCCACCGAACTAGTTCTGCATAGCCGCATCAACTACGTCTACCGCCGCCAGCAGGAGTATCTGAATGCGGACCGGACGTGGGGCGCGGGCCATGCCGGCGCGCTGCGGCCCCGTCCGGTGGCCTATTTTTCCGCCGAATTCGGTTTGCACGAATCGCTTCCCATTTACTCCGGCGGCCTCGGGGTGCTGGCCGGAGACCACATCAAGAGCGCTTCCGACCTGGGCATACCGCTGATTGGAATTGGCCTGTTTTACGGCCAGGGATACTTCCTTCAGCGGCTCGACCGAAACGGATTGCAGCACGAGGAGTACCTGCAAACGGACGTCAATCGCCTGCCCATGCAGCCGGCCATCGGCATCAACGGGGAGCCGGTGGTGGTGGAGATTCAAACCCGCAGCGGCTTCATCTGCGCCAAGGTGTGGCAAGTCAAGGTGGGCCGCTGCGACCTTCTGCTGCTCGACTCGAACGTCGAGGGCAACGCGCCGGAGGATCGGGAACTGACCTCGCGCCTCTACGGCGGCGACGGACGCACCCGCATCCGCCAGGAGTTGCTGCTGGGCGTGGGCGGCTTCCGCGCCCTCAAGGCGATGGGCATCTCTCCCGGCGTCCTGCATCTCAACGAGGGGCACAGCGGCTTCGCGGTCTTCGAGGCCATTCGCGACCGGATGCAGGAAGAAGGCGTGGATTTCAACGCGGCCGCCAGTTCGATTCCCCGCGAGGTGATTTTCACCACCCATACGCCGGTGCCCGCCGGCCATGATCGCTTCAATGCCGATCTGATCGAGGAGCACCTCGGCTTTCTGCGCGATCGGCTTGGCCTCTCGCACGATGCGCTGATGAGTTTCGGACGCGAGAATCCCGCCAATCACCACGAGCCGTTCTGCATGACCGTTCTGGGGCTGAAACTCTCCCGCCGCGCCAACGCCGTCTCCTCTCTGCATGGCGAGGTCTCGCGCTCGATGTGGAAGTGCCTCTATCCCGGCAAGAGCGAGGATGCGGTGCCGATCGGCCACATCACCAACGGCGTCCACGTTCCCTCCTGGCTGGCCCCGCAGATGTGCCGTCTCTACGATCGGCATCTGGGCGTTGGATGGCAGAACCGCAGCGCCTACGCCAGGACTTGGGAGGAGATCGAGAACGTCAACGACGGCGAACTGTGGGAGACGCACCTCAGCCTCAAGTCGCAACTGCTCGATTTTGTGAGGCACCGGGCTTGGGAGCAGGCCAAACGGCGCTCCGAGCCCGACGAGGCGCTCTACAGGCTGACTAAAGTCCTCTCCCCGGATGCGCTCACCATCGGCTTCGCGCGGCGGTTCGCCACCTACAAGCGCGCCAACCTGCTGCTGGCCGACATGGAGAGACTGGCCGCGATGGTCAACGATCCCAAGCGCCCCGTCCAATTCCTCTTTGCGGGCAAGGCACATCCCCACGACGAACCGGGCAAGTCCGTTCTTCAGCAGATCGCGCAAATGATGCGCGACTCGACCTTCGGCGACAAATTCGTCTTCATCGAGGACTACGACATCAACGTGGGCCGCCATCTGGTGCAGGGCGTCGATGTATGGCTGAACAATCCGCGGCGGCCGCTGGAGGCTTCCGGGACCAGCGGCCAGAAAGTGGTGCTCAACGGCGGCTTGAATCTTTCGGTTCTGGACGGCTGGTGGGCCGAAGCGTACGACGGGCTGAACGGCTTCGCGATCGGCGCGGGGAGAACCCATTCCAATCAAGAGATGCACGATAGCCGCGACGGCGAAGACCTGTACCGCGTCCTCAAGGACGAACTGATTCCGCTCTTCTATCAACGCGACCGCGACGGACTGCCGCGCGGATGGATCAAGCGCATGAAGCGCACCATCCGCACCCTGGGCTGGCGCTTCAATGCCGACCGCATGGTGATGGATTACACGCTGAAATGCTACGTTCCCGCCGCGGGAGGAACCTCGAGCGAGATCAGGCCGCCGTGCTGAGCGGCAATCGGCGGATCGGCTTGAAGGGATTCCAATTGCAAAACGCGAAAATGGGGATACCAGGGCGAATTGGGCTGAAAACGACGAAATTTTCGCGTTAATAACGTTCGCTAAAACGTTTAAGTTGGCCCGCATTTTCTGTGCTTATGCGGTGTATTTGCGTGTGGATCGCTTTCGTGGCGGTGCGGAAACTGGG
>CAZMHC010000042.1:0-24023 GCA_964565955.1 uncultured Occallatibacter sp. | reverse complement strand
CTTACACGGCGACTTACGTCGCCAGCGGCTGCACTTACACGCAGACCTTCACCGTCACCGACTGAACGGCCAACCGGCGAGTAGACCGCAACAACGCGGCGGAAAGGGTCTCTCAACCCGCTCCGCCGCGTTTCATTGGAGACCGCTCGCATCTATCTTTTGCTTCTTTTACGGAAGCGCCCCACAAACCGCTAGTAGCTGGTCACGCTTGTTTCGAAACGTCCGCGCGATGCCCTACTGCTCTATGGCAATGGATGCAAGCTGGGCGGAACAGCTTCTCGTACCAATCGAACGCAACTGTACATACTCTTCCTATGGGATTTCCCTGCCCACCTGAAAATAGCCCGTCGGCACTCTATATAATTCGAGGTGTAAGCTTAAGCCGCAACAAAGCTCGGCTATGAGGCCCAAGTGTGAGGTTTTTTATGGAGCAGACGACGGTTTTGTCGACGGAGCGGAGCAGGGAGGCGACGCAGTACGCCCCGCAGAGCTGTTTTGCCCCTAAGCCCGAGGCCCTGAGCTTCGAGGAGGATTCCTCTCTCGCGGCGGCCAGTTCCGCCGAGGCCGAGGCCTTCCGGCAGGAGATCATCCGCGCCGGGCGCAAATTGTGGCAGCGCGAGTATGTGGACGGAAACGGCGGCAACATCAGTGTCCGTCTGGGATCGAAGTACGTGCTCTGCACCCCTACGATGGTAAGCAAAGGGGATCTGGTTTCCGCCGATATTTGCCTCTCCGACCTGAACGGTAACATTCTGGCGGGTGAGCGGTTGCGCACCAGCGAATTGCTGCTTCATCTCGAGATTTACAAGGCCAATCCCAACGCACGCGCCGTGGTGCATTGCCATCCTCCCTATTCCACGGCCTTTGCAGTAGCCGGCGCCACGCCGCCCTGCGGGCTGATTACCGAATACGAGATATTCATTGGCCCCTCGGCAGTCGCGCCTTATGAGACCCCCGGCACCCAGGCCTTTGCCGAGACCGTGCTGCCTTTCGTTCAGAACCACAACACCATATTGCTCAAGAACCACGGAGTGGTTTGCTGGGCCGATACGGTTACTCACGCCGAGTGGCTCACGGAAATATTCGAGACCTGTTGCAAGACTTACCTAATCGCCAAACAGATAGGCCAGCCGCTCCAAACGATTCCCGGCGAGAAGATCGAGGAGATTCTTGCTCTCAAGCGGCGCATGGGTCTGCCCGATGCGCGCCTCGGCCGCGCCGACGAAGCGGCTGGAGTGGCCGAGGGGAGATGCGCCGCCAAACTCGACCATCGCGTCGAACAGACGGTGGCGCGGTTGGAAGAGCGAGGGTAGCCATCCTTGCGGGAGTCGACACAATAGCTCGACTTTACGGCTTATACATCCGGAGCGGGCGATTGCAAAATTCAATTCTTTCGTAATGCCGCCGGCTGGGGATATGCTGTACCGTGCAAGGGTTCGGAGGGAATAATATTCCGGCAAAGCCACTGCCGTTCGGTTAAGACTCGATCAGGATCATTCGGTTAGATTAAGTTAGCTCTGAAGTTGTGCATTCCTTCCGCTGAAGTGCCTGTGAAATGGGCATTTTCTCGAATATGTTAACTGAGTGCACCTGCAGAAAAGCGGAACCGAACCGCATCGATGGAATGGCCCAATTCGGCCACGCGCTCTACAACTTCCACGGTAACTTTGGCGGTCATTCCTCTGCTCTTCCCCAATTTCGACCCAGACTGAAAGCCATTCGTTGCGGACACTGGCAGCCAGGCCCGAAGTTAGAGTTAGCCCGCCGGGGAATGGCTTACCCAGCGCTTTGCCACGGAACGTGAACCCGATCGAACCGTCAGGATTGCACGGGCGGCGCTTCACACCAGACAATCTCAGCCTAACAGTCTAAGGCCCTTGGCCACACCGCAGGCGGTCAGTCCACGGTAAGCGTCAGGTTCACGGTCTGCGTGACTCCGGTCGAAGTCACAGAGATCGGCATCGTATAGGTTCCCGCCGCGGTTGTACCCCCTCCGCCGCCCCCGCTTCCGCCTCCGGTTCCACCGCCAGATCCCGCGCAACTGCACACGCCGCCGGTCAGGATTGCCGCTAGCGCAACCAGCAGCAAGGTCCACCGCTGCCGCTTGCATCCAAAGGGCAGAAGAACCAAACCGCAGGCAACCGGCAGCATACCCCAAAGGTCCGGCGCAGCCCACCGCGCCGAGGAGACGCTCCCAGTTGCGATCTGAACCGTTACGCTGTCGGTATTGCTGCCGTTGATAGTGACAGCGTTGTTGGTTGCTCCGGGAAAACTGCAAACCGTGTTCGATGGAAGCCCCGTGCCGCACTGCAAGTTATAGGTGAACGCGCCGCTTAAACCGCTCGCTGGGACAATCGCCAGCGCCAGGCTGGCAGTCATCCCACTGGAGACGGTTTGGCTGGACGAGGTTACGCATGGCGGCGACCCATTGCCGAAGCAAAGCGCGAAGTTGAAGCCCACGCCGGAAAGCGGCAAATTCGCGCTCAGCGCCGCTGCACCGCCGGTCGGCACGGTGCTGCTGGAAACCGTCAAGCTGCCAGTCTGCGTCCCCGTGCCGAGGGGTTGAAAAGCTACGCTGACCGTGCAACTCGCCCCGGCGCCGAGCGTACCCGGCTGCTGCGCGCTTCCGCAGTTGTTGCTGACCAGAGAAAAGCCGCCCGTAACCGTCACCGCGAGGCTGTCGAGCGCCTGTGTGCTGCCGGGGTTGGTGACCGTGACGGTGACCGGGGGGCTGGTTCCGCCCACGCCGGTGATAGCGAAGGCTGGAATCGTCGCGGGCGTCACGTTAATCGCCGCCGTAACGGCTCCCATGCCGCTTAACGCGACGCTGCCCGTAAGCGAGCCGGACGATACGGTCAGTGTGCCCGTCGCCGCACCGTACGTGGTGGGAGTAAAAATCACGCCCACGTAGCAGCTTGTCCCGGCGGCGAGGCTTGAACCGCAGTTGTTTTGCGTTGGCGAGATAGCGAAGGTTTGCGATCCGCTGAGCGCGAACGTGAGCGCGTTTGCCGTGGCGCTTCCGTTATTGGAGACGGTCACCATCAGCAGGCTGGACTGGCCTACAAATACCGGCGATTGTTGCGACCCGAAGGTCAATTGCGCGGGAGTCACATTGAGTCCGGCCACGGCCGTCCCGCTGCCGTTCAAGGGCACGGTGTACGCGCCAACTCCCAGCGTCGAGGAGGTGATCGTCAGATTGGCGGCGATTGTGCCCGCGACCAGTGGAGCGAAAGTCATCTGCACGGTGCAACTGCTTCGGCTGGCCAGCGTCGCTCCGCAGGTAGTGGCGCTGCAAACGGTCGTGCCGCATGAAAAACTGCTTGCTCCAGTCCCGGTTATCTCGAATCCCACATTGGCCATCGGCGCTCCGCCGCTATTGGTAATAGTCAGCGTTTGCGGCGGACTGGCCGTGCCCTCATTCTGCGTGGAAAAGGTCAAGCTCGTTGGGCTGACCCCGAAGGCCGGCGATTCAAGGCCGGTTCCGGAAAGTGCCACCGTCTGAGTGCGCTGCGAGTCGTAGATTGTCAATGTGCCGTTTTGCGGACCGACTGCGTTGGGAGTAAATGCCACCGCAATGGCGCAGCTTGAGTTTGCCGCCAACTGGCCATGACAGTTGTCCGACTCCGCGAACTCCCCGCTCGACGACTGCGGGTTGCAGTTGGGCGGAGGCGCGGCGATTCCCCCCGCCCAAGCCACGATGCAAGTCAGCGGCACACTGCCGGTATTGGTCAGCGTGATGGTGCAGTAGGGATTCGCAGCCGTCGGCGAGGTGCAGTTTGTCGTCGAAGATGTCCCGTCGATGGTATCGGGGAAGTTCAAAGAAGTGGCGGAGAGGGTATCGGTGGCGGGGGCCAGTCCGGTCCCGCTCAGGCTCACGCTCTGCGTCTCGGTTTGCGATCCCACTTGCAGGCTCAGGTTCAAGGTTCCGGTCGCCGCGCCCGCCTGCGACGGAGTGAAGATCAATTCCATCTGGCAGGCGGTGCCCGTCGGCACGGAACCGGGGCAAGCGTTGCTCGCAATTGAAAATGGGCCGACCATCGCTGCGTTATAGGAAACCGCCGCCGCGGTGCCGTTGTCGATGGTTAGTGGAAACTGCGCGGAGGGATTCCCCACAATCACGCCGTTGTACGCCGTGCCCACGTTGAAGTTGATGGCCGACGTGCTCAGGCAGATGCCCGCGCAAGCCACTCCCGTCCCGCTCAGTGGAACGGTCAGCGACCCGCCCGCTAGATTGCCGGAGACGGTCAACTTCCCTAAAAACTCGCCCAGCGTCGAGGGCGTGAAGGTTACCTGAACGGTACAATTTTGCCCAGGCTGTAGAGTCGCGCCAATGCAACTTCCGCCGTCGGAGGCGCTGAAGTCGGCGCTGTCAGTGCTGATGGAGATTGCGGTGACGATCAGCGCGCCGTCGTCGGCGCTGTCGGGGCTGCCGGCGTTCGTTACGGTCACCGGCAGCGTCGCGCTTGCGTTCTGCGCAACCGGATTGGCGAAGATCAGCGGGTTGGGGCTTGCCGTTGCGGTGGCAAACTGCGATGCCTGCCCCCACAGCGGCGCCTGCCAAACGCCGCGTCCGTATGTCGCTGCCACCAGAGAATGCGTCATTGCCGTCGGTGGGCTGGCGCTTAGTTGGACCACCGGAGCCATCGGCAGGCCGCTGCCGAAGGCCGACCAGCAGTCGGCAGCCGCGCTTGCGCAGTCGTCAATCGTCCGCGTCGACCAGACCCCCGCGTCGGTAGCCACGTAAACCGTATTCGCATCCTCCGGGTCCACCGCCACGCTGTTGGCCGGAGCCGGCGGAAGATTGGAATCGAGGTTGGCCCAGGACGTTCCGCCGTTAGTCAGCCCGTAGAGCGTGACTACGTTGCTGCTCGGGCATTTGTCGTTTATCGTTACGGTTTGATTGCCCTCGACCGTCACGTAAACCGTCTGCCCGGTCGTGTCGTGCGGGTCGATAAAGATGCTGGAGATGTCGAAGCCGTGGCAATTCAGAGGATTCGCGTCGTTGGCGACCGGAAGCAGCGCCAGGTCGGTCCATGCCGACCAGATCGACGCACCGGCATTGTAGGTCGCGCTCCACAGGTGGCCGGCCGAGTTCCCGCCCACATCAAGCGTACCGAACATTCCTACATAGACCGCTTCTCCGCCGCCGGGCAGCGCGGTCGAGGCGGGAAGGGGCAGCGCCGCCAGGGAGCGAATGACCGAATCGCCGCTGCAGGGGCCGGTCGAAGCCGGATCGTCGAGGACCGGACTGACCGCATTGCTCTTCTTGCTCCAGCCGATCCCGCTGGCCGGCCCGCGCCATAGCCGGCAGGTTCCGATCAGCAGTTGCGACGAATCAAGCGGGTCCACCAGAATTGGTGCCGGTAGCGTCATTGTGTACCCATCCCCGCCCACGTCCGAATCGTCCACCGCCGGCGTCGTGCCGAAATCGGCGGGAGTACACGCGCCCGCCTGCGCGCACAGATAGATGGAAACTCCGGCCTCATTGTTCACGTACCAATTCGTGTCGTTGAAGGGGTCGATGGCCACTGGCCCGCCGTAGCCACCCAGAATCTGAGGCCACGCGCCGGACGGCTCGCTACCGCCTTTCACACCCGCCGTGCCGTTCACGCCCAGTCCGGTCATCAGCGTATACGGCGTGGCGCCGGTTTGCGACATACTTACCACTTCAGCCAGCGAACCCAGACTTCCGTTCAAATTCTGATAGTGGGTTGTGTCGTTCGCCGAGCAGACCGGGTCGGTGGTGTCGGTGTAGCCGAAGCCGTCCTCGGTGCGCCACAGCCCTCCGTCGTTGCCTAAAAAAACTTCCAGCGGATCGCCCGCGCTCCAAGCCAGCGTGTGCTGGTACGGGGCCACCTGCGCACTCATGCAGGTGGTGGCGTTGGTGGTGTTGCGCCAGACGCAGCCCTCGGCCAGGCTGCACCGCCATAGGTCGTCGCCTCCGGCCGCGAGGATGGTATCCTGCCCCGCTTCAGCGCCCAAAGGAAAGGCCGCCAGCGCCAGAGTGTAATCGCCATCGACGATGGTTGCAGGCCCGTTGCCGGTATTCGCCTCCAGCGCCGCCGTGTTCAACTGTGTGGGGAATGCAATGCCATTGGTTGTGCAAGCGCCGCCGCCGATCGCGCACGTATCCTGCCAAAGCCCCTGATCCTGATTGGAAAAATCCACAGTCCAAGCAAAGGTGTCTCCGGTCTGCGGATTCACCGCCAGCGTTCCGCGGAAGATGGGGCAGGCATCCTCGATAACTTCGCCGAGAGAAGCATTGGAAGGACAATTCTGCGCTGTCAATCCATTCCCCGGCTGCGATACCATCCGCGTAAACGTCATCCCGTCCGAAGATTGGTAATACCCGTGAAAGCGCACCGCCGCGATAAACAACTGCCGCGCCGGGTTCCACACAACAGAGGTTGCCGCATTGCCGTCCGGCAGATCGAAGACATCGTTCGGCCCCTGCACGTCGTTGCCCGCGCCGTCGGCGATGGTGGCAAGATTCCAAGTCGCCCCGGCGTCCGCCGAGTAATAAAGTCCCTCATAGCTCTGTCGCGGCAGCACCGCATTCACCAGCGTCCCTTTGTATGCCTGGGAGACGGCCGCGACAACCACTTGTGGATTTACCGTGCTCCATGCGAAGCCCGCGAAGCCTTCCCCACGGAATCCCCACCGCTGGTCCGCCGTAAACCGGATCAGGCTCCAGGTGTTTCCGCCGTCGGTGGAGCGCAGAATCCCAGCCCCGTAATAAGAATCGAGCGCGTCGTTGGGGTCGCCCGTACCTGCCAAGATTGTGCCCGTCGATCCGCACGTCGTCACTGTTGCAGGCTGCACGGTGAGCGCGCCGATGCTGATCGATGCATCCGCCATATCGTCCAGAGCCGCCACGGTATCGGTCAGCGGCGTGAAGGCGATGGAAGAAGCGTTCGCGGTGCCCGCGTTGTTCGCCAGCCACACCCCGCCCCCGGTCGTCCCCACGTAAAGACAGTTGCCTGCCGCATCCGCCGCTGCCAGCGCCGTTACCCGCCCGGTCACCAGTCCGTAGTTCTGGGTTTGGACGGCCGCTGGGCCAAGCGCCGTCCAATTTGCCGATGAAGAAGCGGTCGCCAGCGAGCGCGCTTTCGCAGCACTCTTGCCGCCGTGCGCTCCAGCGCGATTCCACGCTCCACTTTCAGCCGTCATGCCCCGCTGCGCTAGAAACCGTCGCGCCTGCGCCACCCGCGGCGACGCATTCCAGCGCATCGGCGTGGCCTGCAAGCCCGCTGAGGCCGCTGCCCGCTGCGCCCAAGCCGGTTGGCCCGCCAAAGCCAGTCCGAGCGCCAGCACTCCAAACGCCACGCAATTGTCTCGCCCATGCCCCCCGCGTTGACGAAAAAGAACTCGCAACGGGTCATTGCCGCCGCTGGCAGTAGCGAGGGAAATCCGCTGAAAAAAAGCCATGAACACACGTCCGGAATCCGATTCCGGCCTCCCCTCTCTCCATCTTCGTGGGGGGATATGGCAAGAACCTTTTCAATCGTTCGTGCGAAACACGCAATTTCCGGGAATGAATTCGGCCTAAGTATAGTCCAGATTTGAGACAGTTGCGTAAAATAATCGCGCCCCAATGCGCCACTGCGTATCTGGCAAGACTGCCGCCGACCCGGCCGGCCCTCTACCAGCTTCCCCATGCCCGGCTGATGTAATCGGCCAGCGTCATGCCGATCAGCGATACGAACATGAAGATGGCCGCGCCGATCGAGAGTTTGGTCAGCTTGGTGCTGTATTTCACGTGCATGAAGTACAACACCACCAGCACAGCCTTGGTGGTGGCGATGGCGAGCGCCACGATCGGATTCCAGGAGATGGGAAGGTTGGGAGTCGGATGCCATACGCCCAAGTCCACAAACGATGCCCACACCGTGAGCGCTGTGCCCGCCAGCAGCGCGAAGAGAATGACCACATAGACCTTGGGGCCGACGATAGGATGCGTGTGTTCCTTTGCTTCGCTCATGTGGATTGTCCTTTGCTTTCCGCCGGTCAATGTCTGCTGATGAGATAGAGCAGCGCGAAGAGATATATCCAGACGATGTCGATGAAATGCCAGTAAAGCCCGAAGTTCTCGACGAACGTCACGTGTCCCGCGGTGTAGTCTCCGGCCCGGGCGCGGAAGATCATGTATCCCAGTATTCCGATGCCGACAATCATGTGCAAAGCGTGCATTCCGGTCATGGCGAAGTACAGCGAGAAGTAGATCTCCGTGTGCCGCGCCATATCCAAGGGCAGCGGCTTGTCGTGATACTCCCTGAAAATATCGGGATCGGACGCGGGATCGACAAAGGTATGGAGGCTATAGTGGAAACCGGGAACGTGATGCTTCTCGATCTTCTCCGAGTACTCGACGGTCTTGATGCCCAGAAAGACCAGGCCCAGGAGAAAAGTAAGACTCAGCGATAGCACCAGTCCCTTCCTGCGCCGCGTCTCCGCGCACCACACGCCCATGGCCATGGTGAAACTGGAAACGATCAGCACCAGCGTGTTCAGAGTGCCCCAGCGAACGTCCAACTGGTGCGAACCGGCTACGAACGCCGGGTAATACCAGTTGCGATAGAGCAGATAGGCGGTGAACAGCCCCCCGAAGAACATGATTTCAGTCAGCAGAAACAGCCACATGGCAAAGTTCGCCGCATCCGCCTGCTGCGCCGTGGAATTGAAGTGATGGCGCAGATAACTCGGGTGATCTTGGTGACTCGCTGCAACTCCGTCTTGGGCAATCGTGGGACTATCCGGCACTGGCCACCTCTTTCTCGCGCTGCCTCTCCAGCCATTCGTAATCGTAGGCTTCGTGATCCATGATAGGCGGTTCGACGAAGTTCTCCGTCAAGGGCGGCGACTGCGTCTGCCACTCCAGGCCTGTAGCCTGCCACGGATTGTTTCCCGCTATCTCCCCATACCGCAGCGACCAGGTCAGATAGAGTACCGGAAGCAGGTAACCCACTCCCAGAATCGTCGCCCCCGCGGTCGAGAATACGTTCCATATCTGAAACTCTGGGGGATAGGATGCGTAACGCCGCGGCATACCAAGAACCCCCAGAACGAACTGCGGAAAGAAGGTCAGGTTGAAACCGATGAACGTAACCACGGCCGCGAGTTGCGATATCTTCTCAGGATACATTCGTCCGGTCATCTTCGGCCACCAGAAGTGAATGCCGGCCAGAAATGCCATCAACATTCCGCCTACCATGACAAAGTGGAAGTGCGCCACGATGAAATAAGTCTCGGTCAAGTGAATGTCCGTGCCCGAAGCTCCCAGGAATACCCCGGTCATCCCGCCGATGGTGAACAAGCCCATGAAGCCGAAGGCGTAGAGCATCGGCGTTTCAAAGGTGATGGAACCCTTGTAGAGCGTGAACGACCAGTTGAATATCTTGATCGCCGAGGGCACCGCGACCAGCATGGTCAGCAGGGAAAACACCAGCACCGCGTAGTTTGAGATTCCCATGATGAACATATGATGCGCCCAAACGAAGAAGCCGAAGACGGCGATGGCCACTGAGGAGAAAGCTACCGCCGTGTAACCGAAAACCCGCTTGCGGCTGAAGGTCGAGATCACTTCGTTGATGACGCCCATGCCGGGCAGAATCATGATATAGACGGCCGGGTGGGAGTAGAACCAGAAAAGATGCTGGAACAGGATCGGATCGCCGCCCTTGGCCGGGTCGAAGACTCCGATGCCGATGGTGCGTTCCAGAGCCACCAGCACGATCGTAATGGCCAGCACCGGCGTTCCCAGAACCATGAGAATGCTGGCCGCATAGTGGGCCCAGACGAACAGTGGCATTCGGAACCAGGTCATCCCCGGCGCGCGCATCTTATGGATGGTGACTATGAAGTTAAGGCCGGTGAAGATGGAACTGAAACCGGCGATAAAGACGGCCAGCCCCGTGCTCAGAACATTGGTGTTCACATAGTGAGTCGAGAGCGGCGTGGTAAAGGTCCAGCCCGTGTCCACGCCTCCCGCAACCATGGTGTAAAGAACCAGGATGCCGCCGATCACGTACAGATACCAACTCAGCAAGTTGATCTTTGGCAGCGCCAGATCCTTGGCTCCGATCATCATCGGCAGAAAGAAGTTGCCCAGCGTGGCCGGCACCGACGGCACCAGAAACAGAAAGATCATCACCACGCCATGCATGGTGAACACCTTGTTATAGGTGTCGGTGGCCATCAGGTCGCTCTGCGGCGTGAGCAATTCCAGCCGGATAAGTCCCGCCAGCGCGCCGCCGATGAAAAAGAAGAAGGTGATCGAGACCAGATAAAGAATAGCGATCCGCTTGTGGTCGCCGGTAAGCAGCCAGCTCAGCAAGCCGTTCTCTCTGGTCAGGTAGTTGTCCCTGGGTATCCTGGCCGTCGACTGATCGGGAAGGTTGACGATCGTCTCGTTCATGGCTTCACCATTCCTTGCGCGGCTGGAGCTTGCACGGGCGATTCTTGGCCGCCGTGTCCCAGTCCGGCGGGCCCCGTCTTGCCTTCGCTCTCCGGCGGCAGATCGGTCGTGTTAAGCGTCTGCTGTATGCGGTAGTCGGAATCGAGATTCTTGATGTATTCAACCAGCGCGATTACTCCCTCCTCGCTGATCTGCCCCTGGTAAGTCGGCATGATCGGCGCATAACCCTGAGTTATGTGCTGCGATGGATTCAGGATCGACTCGCGCAGGTAGGCGCCGTCGGCGGTTATCGATTGCCCGGTAGCGAGCGCCAGCTTCGAGCCGTACACATTGGCCAGAGAAGGACCCCTCGCATCGGGCCGCGCGTTGTGGCAGGCCGCGCAACTGAGGCTGGCAAACAGACGTTCGCCGTTCTGAGCCAGCGAAACTCCGCTGGTCGATTCGGCTAGCCACTTCTTGTACTCCTCCGGCGTCAGAACCACTACGTCGCCGATCATCTGCGAGTGATTCGTGCCGCAATACTGAGTGCAAAACAAGTGATAGGTGCCGGGCTGGGTGGCCTCGAACCACACCGTCGTATAGCGGCCCGGAATCGCCTCGCGTTTAACCCTAAAGGCGGGGATCGAAAAGCTATGAAACACATCCTGCGAGATCAGAGTGAGTTGCACCGCGCGGCCCGTCGGCACGTGCAGCGAATTGATCTCATGCTGCCCGCCCGGATGCTCGGCCTTCCACATCCATTGCTTGCCCACTACGTAAATGTTCATGGCGTTGGCCGGCGGCGTGAAAACTCTGAAGTAAATCAGCGCGCCCCATACGAACATGATTAGAAACAGACCCAGCGGGATGATCGTCCATGTAGCTTCGAGAAGCGTCGAACCCTCCACCTGAACCGCCACCGGGTGCCGCTTCCTGCTGTAAAGAATCGAGAAGCTGGTCACAAGGAGAATTACTATAGTTAGCCCGATCAGGCTCACCAGAACCATGAAAAAAAACAGCGCGTCCATCTGAGGCGCGATGCGGGACGCCTCCGGCGGAAACAGCGCGAAGTTCGTCATCCACTTGACGAGAAACTGCCAGATTGTCGGACTGATATGATCCATTTCGTTATCCGTTCACCTTCGTTTCCATTCCCGCTTTTCCAGTTCCTGGCGGTCTGTCCCGCCGGACGTCCCTGCGAAACATCGCCAGCATGAATCCTCCCAGCGAAAGCATCGTGACAAGCCCTCCCAACTGCACCGCCCGCGCCACGATCAGCGAATGCTTGTTGGTCGCCGGATCGTAGTGGTAACAGTAAGTCATGATGTTATCCACCGGCGAGCCGATGCGGTTGGCCGAGGCCTCCGCTAGCCCCAGGCGGAGATCCTTTGGAGAATACTCCACACCCATGTAATACTGCGCCAGCTTGCCTTCCGGAGTTACGATTTGAATCGAACTGGCGTGGGCGAACTGGTTGAGCTTGCCGTCAGGCCCCGGAATCTTGACATAGCCGAAACCGACCGCCCGGGTCAGCGCGTCGATATTCGCCTGCGTCCCGGTAAGAAAGTGCCACCCCGCCGCCGTCTCCGGATGGCCGTAGCGTTTGAGATAACTGCGTTTCTTGGCAGCGGCCAGTTCAGTTCCCTCGCTGGGATCTATGCTGACGACGATTACGTTGAAGTCCCTTCCCGGAATTTCATCCACCATCTCCAGGGCGCCCGTCAGGCCATTCAGTTCCTCCGAGCAAAGCATCGGGCATTGATAGTAAACCAGCGCCAGAATAGCCGGGCGCTTGCCAAAATAGTCGGCTAACTGCACCTGCCTGCCCGCGTCGTCCGTGAATGCAAGTGCAAGCGGCAACTGTCCGTTCAATTTCTGGGCGATGCCCACTGCGTTTAAAATCGACGGAGGTTTGTCGCTCGCCGAATCCATCTGCTTCTCGCCGTACCCGGAGACCTGCGCAGGCATGGAGGGACAAAGCGAAGATGCGCACAGACCTGCAATCGCCGCGACGGCCAAGACCGCTTCGCGCCCACTTATCCGGATTGCGCCTGCCCACTGCACGATATGCGCATCCCTTCTACTGCCGAACCGAACTCTTCACTTATGAGGTTCCGCGCGCCCGGCCGCGATAGCCTGTTCCTGTTCATAGCCGGTGCGCACAAATCCATTGGTCAGCGGCGCGGCCACCTCCGGTTCCGAGTCTCCGGTCAATAGCGGTGCCCGCTCCACGGCCGGCGCCGCCGGCAATCCACGCGCAGCGACTAACTCCATCGCTCGATCGATGGGAATCCTCACCTTGCCCTGCGCTCGGTTCGCCCAACTGTAGTGATCCAGAAGCAAGTCTTCGCGCGCATGAAGATCGGCCAAATCCTGCAAACCGTCGTCGTTCTGCAGCCGCGGTGCTGGAAAGCGCTGCGTGAACCCGCCCAGCTTGCTCTCCAACTCCGGATTTGTCGGCAGATTGCCCAGGGGACGCACATCCACAGGCGCGGCCCACTTATTCTTCGTCCCGTCTTCCTTGGCGATATGCCAGTTAAGAGCCTTGCCTATACCGTATGCCGCAAGCGCCACGACAACGACAAAGACCGCCATGGACGCTATGAAGACCACGATGCCCGATACGTGGACGTCGGACGCTTCATAACCCTTCGACGCGTCGACTATTGCCCGCGCGCGATTCTTCGGATCGGAGTTCTTATGCGTGGACATGATCCGGCTCCAGTATCTCCGCCAAGTGCGGATCGTTGGTCTGCACCAGCGGCCGCGCCTTGAGGCGAGTGCAGTAATAGGCAATCCAGAAGGCCGTCATGGCCACCGGCACAGCAGCGTATTCGAGCATTCCCCAACTGAAATGCAAATTGCGCGCGGCATCCTTGAAGTTAGGCTCGATCAGCCAGAAAAGATCGAAAGCCTTGGCGAAGACCATCCATTGACAAACTCCGACCAGCCGCTTCTTGTTGCGCTTCAAATCCCTGGACAGCAGCAGCGAGAAGGGAATCAGCCAGTGGAAGATGAAGTCCAGAGTTGCAACCGCGCCCCAGCCCCCCTGGAAGCGATCGAGGTACCACGGTATCTCCTCCGGCAGGTTCCCCGACCAGACGATGAGAAACTGAGAGAAGGCGAGATAAATGTTCAGCATGACGAAAGCAAAAGCGAGTTTGCCCAGGTCGTGCTGCTCGGTTTGGCGCAGAATCGTATGGAATGGTTCGGCCTTCGACAGCGATACCGCAACGATGATCGAGAACGCAAGCACCGAAAATCCCTGTCCTACAAGAAACAGCAGCCCGTAAACCGACGAGTACCAGGTCGGATCGAGCGACATGACCCAATAGATGACCGCCGCGGTCATCGTGATCGCATACACGACGATGCCGGGACCGCTGATGTTTTCAAATCGCTTGATCCATTTGGGCGTGGAGGAGGGGGAAGCCGCGTCTCGCTTGAGTCCCAGATCGTTGAGCCTCCACGTGTAATAACCCCAGACGGCAAAGCAAACCAAGCCGGTTGCGACAAACGCCGCGGGGTTCAGCATGGGTCGCTTGAAAGCGATAGCATGGGCTTGAACCTCGTCGATCCATCCAGATTTCAGCGCCGCGCTCACATCGTTCACCGCGGCCCAGAGATAGAGTTTCTTCAGGTTGAACGCAATTACCAGCCAGTAGGCGAAGACCAGCGGCAGCGTTCGGCTTGTCGCCTCCAAAGGCCGGCGCAGCAGCAGGCCCCACTTGCCGCCGGAACAATACTGCACCATCAACAATGCCAGGCCGCCCACCGACCAGCCGAAGGTGAGAACCAAGCCAAGCAGCCAGGCGCGCAGAAGATGGTCGATGGAGCGGTCGGCAAGGGCCAAGCCCGCGGCGACAACCGAAGAGGCGAACCCGACCGCCAGCGCTCGCGTCTTCCAGACGTCCACAAAAGCCGGTGCGCCTAACTCGGCGGGAAGCGTGTTGGCGTACGTCTCGTAATCCATTCCGTAAGTCCTTACTTTCCGTCCGCTGGGGCCGGCGCGCTTCGAGGAATCGTGATTTTCAGGTCGGGCGGATTGGCCGGAGCGAGCGCCGGCGTTCCCTGGCTTGCGTCATGCGGGTAAGTCTGAACGGCCGTAATCGGCAGGGTCCATGGATCGGCGAATTCCGAATGTCCGCTTCTTTTTGCAATCTCTTTCAACTCTTCAACCTTGACGCCCGCGGGAACGTCCTCCGCCGTGGCCGACTGACTCAACTGCAAGGCGCGTATATAGGCTGCAACCGCCCAGCGGTCCGCCGGCGCAAGTTGTGCGGAGTAATCGGGCATCGCTCCGTAGCCATGAGTCATCACGTAGAAGTAATGCGAGATTGGCTGCGCCAGCCGCACCTGATCGTGAAAATTGGCGGCAGGCTTGTAACCCCTCTCCACAATCTCGCCCAGCCCGTTGCCTACCCGCGAATGACACGGGGAGCAGTATATGTTGAATCGCTCCTGCCCGCGTTTCAAAACCTCCAGAGTTACCGGGAATGGCATAAGGTTTCTCTCTTCGCGGTACCCGTTCTCGCCCTGAACGACTCCGGTGTAAAAGTAACTGTTATCGCGCAACTGGCCGCGCGCCACGGTGTTCGCCACCTGCGGCCGCGCCCCGCGCAGGTCGGCGAAGATATCGGATTCCCGCTGCGGAATCAGCTTCGGCTGGTTCTGCATATCCTGGCGGCAACCGGAAGCGAGCGCAAGCGCAGTCATACCGAAGACGATCGCAGTTCGACCGCACACTTTGTACGAAAGCGCGACTCTCCGTTCCCCACTTGCTCGGTTCGTTCCCGTTGCGAAGATGGAAGGCCTAAGTCGCGGATTGAGGCGGCATACCTGCATCAGTAATCCACCTCCACCACCGAGAGCGGCTGAAAGCCTTCCAGATAGGCTCTGGATTCGGCCAGATCGAACTTGGGGTCCAGCGCCTCAAGGCACAGGAAGAACTTGTCGGCGGTCGCTCCGTCGCGGAAGTTGGGTGCGTTGAACAGCGGATGATAGAGCGCCGGCAGTCCGTTCAGCGCCAGCATTCCGAATCCCGCCGAAAGTCCCGCAAACAGAATCGTCCACTCGTAGGCGGGCACAATGAACGCGGGCCACGAGTACAAAGGGCGTCCGCCGATATTCAAGGGGTACGCCCACACCGAGATCCACGTCTCCATCAGAAACATCGCCGTCAGCCCCATCAGGCCGCCCACCAGCGTGATCAGCGGCACCTTGTTGCGATGGAAGCCGATGGCCTCGGCCGCCTCCTCCACCGGGTAAGGCGTGTAGCAATCCAACCGCCGCCAGCCGTCCAGGCGCGCACGCCGGGCGGCCCTCACCAGGTCGCCCGGAGTGTCGAATTCGGCCAGCAGGCCGTAGATTCCTTCACGTGCGGGCATCAGTCTCCAGCCTCCGCTTTCGCCTTGGGCGCGATCTTCGCCCCAGGCAGCAAAATGCGCATCTCGTTCATCGGAATCATGGGCAGAAAGCGCACGAATAGCAGGAACAGGAACGTGAACAGGCCCAGCGTACCGACAAAGGTCATGTAATCCCACTTTGTGGCGCGATACGTGCCCCACGCCGAAGGCAGAAAGTCGCGGTAGAGGCTGGTGACAATAATCACGAAGCGTTCAAACCACATCCCCGTGTTGACTACGATGGAGAGGAAGAACATATACGCGATCGACGTGCGCAGCTTTCTCGACCACAGGGTCGTCAGCGGGATCGCCAGGTTGCAGGCAATCAGCACCCAGTAAGCCCATCCCATCGGGCCGAACATACGATTCCACATCATGAACGCTTCCCAGTGCGAAGCCGAGTACCAGGCCATGAAGACTTCCATGCCGTAGCCGTAGGCCACAATGAACCCCGTCGCGAGCATCACCTTTCCCATGTTATCGATATGGCGCTCGGTCACCAGGCGCTCCAGGTGGTAGAACTTGCGCAACGGAATCGCCAACGTAAGCACCATGGCAAAGCCGGAATAAATGGCGCCGGCCACAAAGTAGGGCGGGAAGATGGTCGTATGCCAGCCTGGCAGCACAGCCACGGCGAAGTCGAAGCTGATGACCGTATGCACGCTGAGCACCAGCGGCGTTGCCAACCCGGAGAGCAGCAAGGCAGCGGTCTCGTAGCGCATCCAGTGGCGCGCCGATCCTCGCCAGCCAAGCGCAAACAGACCGTAGAAACACTGCCCGAGCTTGGACTTCGAGCGATCGCGCAAGGTGCCCAGATCCGGAACCATGCCTATGTACCAAAAGACCACTGAGATGGTTGCATAGGTGGAGACCGCGAAGACGTCCCACAAGAGGGGCGAACGGAATTGCGGCCACACGTTCATGGTCAGCGGAATCGGCAGCATCCAGTAAGCCAGCCAAGGACGGCCCACGTGAATGAGGGGGAACATACCCGCGCAGACTACAGCGAAGATGGTCATGGCTTCCGCAAAGCGGCTGATGGAGTTGCGCCATTGTTGTTTGAACAGGAGCAGAATGGCGGAGATCAGCGTACCCGCGTGTCCGATGCCGATCCACCAAACGAAGTTGATAATCGCAAAGCCCCACGCCACCGGCTGGGTAATAGCCCAGATGCCCACGCCCTTGAGGAACAGCCAGGTCACGGCCACCAACAGCGCCGTAGCCCCGGCGCCGCCCGCGCTGAATATAGCAAACCAGCCCATTGGCGTGTGCGGCGTCAGCACCAGTCCCGCAATCTTCTCGGTGACCGAGCGGAAGGTTTGCCCAGGCGCTACTACCCGGTATTCGCCAGTCGCGGGGTCGAGCTTCGGGTTGTCGTTCAATTCGGTGGGCGTCATGGTGCCTACGAGCCTCTCAACCCTTGGCCGGCGTGTGTTCCACCGGCGCTTCCTGAAGTTCGGAGTTCAAATTCAACACCGCGGCCACATACTTGGTCCTGGGGCGCGTATTCTGATCGGCGAGCACCTGATAACTGCGCCCGTCCGCCTGCAATCTCGCAACTTTGCTCCGCTTGTCGTTAATGTTGCCGAAAGTTATCGCCGAAGCGGGGCAAGCCTGCTGGCAAGCGGTGACTATCTCGCCGTCGCGGATCGCCCGGTTCTCCTTGTCCGCCTCGATCTTTGCCGCCGAGATGCGCTGGATGCAATAACTGCATTTCTCCATCACGCCGCGCGACCGCACCGAAACGTCGGGATTGCGCAGCAGTTTCAGGCTCTCCGTTTCAAAGTCGGAATAAAGCAGAAAGTTGAAGCGCCGGACCTTGTAAGGGCAGTTGTTCGAGCAGTACCGTGTGCCCACACAGCGGTTGTAAACCATGGCGTTCAGGCCTTCGGGCGTATGCACCGTGGCACCCACCGGGCAGACTTGTTCGCACGGAGCGTTCTCGCAGTGCTGGCAGGCCATGGGCTGGAAGTGGGCGCGGGGAGCGGACAGATCGCCTTCAAAATAAGTGTCGATGCGCAGCCACTGCATATTGCGCCCGATGCGAACCTGCTGCTTGCCCACCACGGCGATGTTGTTTTCGGCATAACAGCTTACGATGCAGGCGTTGCAGCCCGTGCAACTGTTCATGTCGATGGACATTCCCCAGGCATTGTCCTTGTACTCCCAGTTGGGGAAGAGGGAGTTGTCCTTGTTCGTCTTTGTGTGGGTCTCGCCTTCGTTGGCAAAGCCGGGGTCGTTCTTGAACTCTTCGAGGGTTGCGTAGCGGATGATGCCGCGCTCGCCGATAGCCTCGTCGGCTTCGAGCGAGTTGTTGCCGCCGCCCTGGCCGCCGAACAACTTAGGACGGTGGTCCTGGTAGTGACTCTTGGTCACCGCCACGCCCCACTTGCCCTCCACCTTCTTAATCGATCCGTTGGCGTGAAACGGGGAAGCCGCGGTGCGAATCAGGTAAGCATTGAAGCCCGCGCCCGAACCGACTCGGCCGGCAAAAGAGCGGCCATAGCCCAAGTGCACGGTGACTGAGTTATCTGGATGCCCCGGCGCCACAATTACAGGAGCCTTCACATTGCGGCCATCCACGGATAACTCAACAATATCGTCTTCTTCGAGCCCCAACTTGGTGAGCGTCGCGCCCGATACCAGCGCCGCATTGTCCCAACTCAGGTTCGTAACCGGCTTGGGCAACTCCTGTAGCCAACCGACATTCGACCAGCGACCGTCATAGATATTCGGATCAGGCCGGAAGATAATCTCTAGCGAGTCTTTCGACAATGGTGCGGGAACCGCACCCAACGATTCGATCGCCGCCCTCGGGAGCACAGGGTACGCAGTCCCATCAACCCACCCCCGATGCAGCGCTTTCCGCCAGCCCGTCTCGAAGTCACCCTTGAAAACCGGCTTCCATGTTTCGCGCACAGCCTGATAGGCACTCAATAAAGGCTCATTCAGCAACGCCTGGAAAACGTCATGGGCCGTTTTGCCGCCGTACAGCGGATCGATCATCGGCTGCACAATCGAAACGGTGCCGTCATAAGTGCGCGCATCCGACCACGACTCCAGATAGTGCGCCGCCGGAATGTGCCAGTGCGAAATCTGCCCCGTCTCATCTACGTGGGAGCCGAGGTGCGCAACCGTCTTGGCCTTCTCCAAGGCAGATGGGAACTCAAGATCGACGGGTGCCGAATAGATTGGATTGGCATTCAGAATCACCAGCCAATCCACCTTGCCCGCATTCAGATCGTCTACCAGCGCCTTCAAGTCGGCAGTCTGACCGGACTCTTGCGGCAGATCGGCAGGAACGGATGCAAAGGCGGCCGACTTGGAATTCCCCAGCGCATTGTTTATCGCCGCAGCCAGAGCTACTACGGAAACATCCTGATATAGTCCAGGAATCACCAAGCACTTGCCCGCATGAGCCTTCAAGTCTTTTGTCAACGCCGCCAGAAACTTATTTTGTTCATCGTTCCAGCTATAGGCAGGAGCCTCAACGCCAGTAACTCCGACAGACTTGGCTAACTCCGCGGCGAAAGCCGGAATCTCGCTGGCCCTCAAGCCCAGCCGATGCTCAGCCTTCAAGCCCGTCGTCGTGGGCGTACACTCAATCGAGTACAGACGGTTCAACGTCTCTGGAGACTTACGCCGTTCAGCGTACTCGCGGAGCAACTTATGAAAGCCGGGAAAGCCCGCGCCGGAGAGGAAATCCGCATCGAGCGAGACGATAACATCGGCCTCGGCCAAAGAATATTGAACGTTCTGGCCATTCTCCAGCGCGGTTCCGGCAATCGCCGGATCGTACTGCACCAGTTTAGCCTTGGGATAAGCCGCCTGCACTTCCTTCCACTGCCGAGCCAGGGTCGGCGACGTGATTGTCGAGCTAAGGAAGTAAATGCCTGTTCCGTCCTTCGAGTCCGCCACCTTGGTCCGAAACTCCTGTGCAAACTCCGCCCACTCGCGGTTCTCGCCGCGATAGGTCACGCGCTGGGAGCGGTCCGGATCGTATAGGTCGAGGAGCGTCGCCTGGGTAAATGGGTCCGACGATCCCAAGTTATAAGGATGCTCCGGGTTGCCGTCGATCTTGATGGGCCTGAACTGGTCGCTCTTTACCAGGAGCGGAACCGCGCCAGCGACAAAGGGGTGTGCCGTGGCAAAGTACATAGGCTTGCCCAGAATCAGGTCTTCGGGCGCCTTTACGTAGGGATAAATCGGCTCGTCGGGCTGCTTTGTGCATCCGGCAAGGCCAGCCAGCGCCAGGGAGGCGCCCATCAGTTTCATGAAGCCGCGCCGTGAAACGGGATCGACCCACTCTTGCGCCGCAGCGGGAAACTCCCGCTCTACCGCTGCCTGAAATTCGGGCGTATTGGCCAACTCGTCTACGGAACGCCAGTAACGCTTGCCTTTGGCCAACTCGAACTCCTGGCGCACAGCGGCCAGAGTCATGGTTCCGGCAGGCTTGCCCGACTCGTTTTCCACGATCCTCCCCGCCTTCGCTGGTCCGTTCCCCTCGTGCCCACTCATTTTATCTTTCATCGATGGCAGACCTCGCAGCTAGTCAGCTCTTTCGGAGTGCGAATCTTATAGTGATTCACGAGGAATGCTCCTAACTCATCCTGGCTGGTGAACTTCTCGAACTTCAATGGAATCGCGGCACTGGGCGCTCCGTCTGGAGCGCCGATGGCGGGCGGATCGAGAGATGCAACCTCAATCCCCGGCTCGTCGGTTGCACAGTTCACGCTTTCGGAGGTCGGCACGCCACTCTTCTCTTTCCTCACCGCGCACCAAACCGGGCGGTCCGTTGCAGGCTTCTCCCACGCCATGTTATATGTCTCTGCGGTTGGTCGGAGGTTCTTCGCGGGATTGCGATGGCAATCCAGACACCACTCCATCTGCAATGTGTTCTGGGCGTACATCAGCGGCATCCGATCGACTCGCCCGTGGCAAGTTGCGCAGCCCAGACCCTTGTTCACATGTATCTCATGGTTGAAGTAAACGAAATCGGGAAGGTCGTGAACCTTGATCCACACCAGCGATTGTCCGCTGGCCCAGCTTGCGCGCACCGGCTCCAGCATTTGCGCATTGGTCCAGAGTTGCGCATGACAGTTCATGCAGGTCTTGGTCGGCGGAATGCCTGCGTAGTTCGATTTCTCCACCGTCACGTGACAGTACTGACACTGTATGCCCAGCCCTTGCACATGATGCTTGTGGCTGAAAGGCACTGGTTGGTCGGGACGCTGCCCCTGCCTGGTCACCCAAGGCGAACGCTGCAATCCATCCAGCATAACCCCCAGTGCAATGACCATTATCCCCGTCAGAACAATACTCATCCTTGCGAGGGCATTGGAGCTGCGATCGAATATCTGCGCCATGCGTGCTTCCCTGCTAGATTTTCTTTTTGGATGCGCCCGCCGTGACGGAGGTCACATTATTTGTGTGCATTTTTTCTCTTGGGGTACAACTCACCCCGGAGGCGGAGAAGCCCTAAAATTCAATATACCAGCCAATGGCCGTGTCACAGCTCCCTCTGTTGCAATCTTTATGAAAAAATCTCTTCCGAGCCGGTTTTCCGCCCTTTGGCGTGGCCACCATCAGATTTAGCTGTCATTCGGCGAGACCTCTCCACTGGCTGGCCTCGACTGGATTCGTTCGCCGGACTGGATTACCCGCTCAACCTGATATACACTTAAATCTTGCCGGTAAGGCTCAATTTTTCTCAAGGAAACAGGAGCGCCTTTCGATGCCCAAGCGCACATTTCAACCCAATCGCCGCAAGCGGGTGAAGACCCACGGATTCCGCGCGCGGATGAAGACCAAGAGCGGAGCAGCCGTTTTGAGCCGCCGCCGCGCCATTGGCCGCAAGCGCGTTTCAGTCAGTGCCGGCTTCCGCGACTAACTTCGCCCGCCGTAGGTCTGTGCGGTTTTGGCCCGCGAGCGCGCTGGCCGCGCGTCCATTCCGGCTAACGCTCCATTCGGCAGTGCAATGATCGCTTCGTACAAACCTGTAGCCGTGCATGGACCGGGTTCGCGCTCATCCCAACCCCAGTCCGTAAACCAGTTTTCGCGCCGGTCCCCGCTCGAATCGCTGAGCGGCGCGCGGCTGTGCAGGCACTCCGACTATCAGCGCGCTTACGCGGCTGGCCGCAAGCGGCAATCCTCGTCGATGAGTTGGTTCCTGGCCCCGCAGCAGTCGGCTTATCCCGGCGCCGAGCTGCCGCCGGGTCCGCGCGTGGGGCTTACCGCGGGTAAGGTGTTGGGCAAAGCCCATGAACGCAACCGTATTAAGCGGCGCATGAGAGAGGCGCTACGCCGCCATGTGGAGTTGCTACCGGGGGGGTGCGATCTGATCCTGCATCCGCGCCGCGCGGTGCTCACTTTGGAATTTGCGAAACTTGAGGCGGAGATTGTGCGTATTCTGATGCAAGCCGGCGTCGAGGCGGCCCGCAACGCAAAGCCGACTCCCCCGCCGCCAGCCGGACACGCGCTATGACACGAATGCTCCTCGCCTTGCTCGACTTCTATCGCCGCTGGATCTCGCCCGCGCTGCATTCGCTCAATCCCGGCAACGGCTGCCGTTATCTGCCCACCTGCTCGGAGTACGCCTCCATCGCCATCGCCACCCATGGGCCCCTGCGCGGCGTTTTGCTGGCATCCTGGAGAGTCTTGCGCTGCAACCCTTTCGGACGCGGAGGCCTCGATCCGGTGCCGCGCAAATCGTACGCCTGCGTGTTGCCAGCTGGCGCTGGGCGGCCTCTTCCCCACAAACAATTACCATAGAAGCAGCGGCGGTTTGACGGCTTGCCGCTCCCAGCGCCTGTTCCCAGGCGGTTCACGACAGGAATATCCATTGGCAGAGATTCGCAATCCCAATCTTCAGACGCAAGGCCCAGGCGGCAGCGGCAACGGCGGCGATATGCGCTCCATGCTGGGTTTTACCGCGGTAGCGCTGGCCGTTCTGCTGGGCTACCAGTACTTCTTTGCGCCCAAACCGGCGCCCAATGCGCCCACCGCCCAAACCCAGCAGTTACCTGCGGTAGGGCCGATGGCGGGCCAAGCGATCCCACCCGAATCTGGGGCTGCGCAGTCCATTTCAGCGCCGGGGCAAACTCCGTCGGCCCCCGCGCAGGCGGCGCAGGTCGCGGCCGCAATCGAGACCGAGACCACGATCGAAAACGAGCAGTACAAAATCGTCTTCACCAATCGCGGCGCGCAGATCAAGCACTGGTTTCTGAAGAAGTACAACGATACCGCCGGCAAGCCGCTGGATATGGTGCAGCAACAGACCGCGGCGCGCTTCGGCTTCCCGCTTTCGCTGTTTACCTACGATCCGGCCATCGCCGCGCAATTGAATCAGGCGCTTTATCAGCTTTCCGCCGTCGGAGCGCCGCCCTCGGCCACCGGCCAAGCCTACGTCCCACAGACCAGCGCGCTCGCCTTCCATTACGCGGCCAACGGCCTGGACGCGGTGAAGACCGTTCGCTTCGACTCAAGCTATGTGATTGCAGTGGAGACCGAGGTCACGCGCAACGGCGCTCCGGTGCGCGCGCTGGTTCAGTGGCCTTGCGGACTCGGCGACATGGAGGAGTTCCTCCCCAGCGCCTCCGGCAAACGCAGCGGCCCATCGGTGCGCACCTCGGCAAGTTCTCTCTTCGCCTGGTCGCTGGACGGCAAGCAGAGTTCGCAGACGGCCGCATCGGGCGGATTCCTGTTCTGGACGCAGCCGGGAGTGAGCGGCAACGCCACCTTCGACCTGCCCTACCAGTACGCGGCCATCGCCGATCTCTACTTCGCCTCGGCCTTCCTGCCGGAGGCGCCGGAGCGGGCCACGCTGGTTACGCTGCACAACACCATCGACCTGCCAACAGACCTGAACGACCCCAAAAGCCAGAAAACCCCGGCCCACGTGCTTGGCCTGGCCATGGGCGATCAGAGCGGCGTCACCCGCCTGCGCCTCTTCGCCGGGCCGAAGCAACTGGACGTGCTCAAGACCGTCCAAGCCACGGATGCCGACGGCAAACCGAACGGCCAATCGCTCGAACCGCTCATCCAGTTCGGCTTTTGGGGCATCATCGCCAAACCCCTCTACCTGGCCTTGCGCTACCTGCACGAGCATCTAGGCGCCGGGGCCTACAACTGGGGCTGGGCCATCATCATCGTCACAGTGATCTTCAATCTGCTCATGCTGCCCACGCGCTTCATGATGATGAAGTCCTCGCTGAAGATGATGCGCA
>CAZMHC010000041.1:0-25443 GCA_964565955.1 uncultured Occallatibacter sp. | reverse complement strand
TAGCCTCATCAATACGGTCGCATCAGGAAAAGCACCGCCCATTTAGAACTGCTGTTCCCGCTCCTTTTTCATTGCGGCTTCCACGCACGATAAGAAGACGGCTGCCAAGCTTGAATTCGAGTGGCTCGGAAACTTCGGGTGGAAAACAGCAAACCGTGAAGGGCAACCACACCACCACCCCAGTTTTTGTGTCGATAGCGGCAGACACCCCGCCCGAAGCCTTGAGGCAATCGAGCGGGGAGCAAATCGTGTTCAATGTGTAGCCCCAAGATGTTGGTATGTCAACGGCTTTTTTCCGCCCGCATCGCTTCCAGAATGTTGCGGTCTTCCGCGCTCAGGGCGCAGCTTTCCAGCAGATCGGGGCGATTGGCCAGTGTCTTGCGCAACTGCTGCTCGCGCCGCCAGCGGCGAATCTGCCCATGATCGCCGTTCAGCAGCGCATCCGGCGCGCGCAGGCCGCCGAACTCCGCGGGCCGGGTGTAGTGCGGGTAATCGAGCAAGCCGCCCGCGCCGTGCTGCGAGCGCGGAACCCCCTCAATATCCGTGGCAATATCGGCGTCGGCCACGCCAAAGCTCTCAAACTCGCTGGAAGCCTCGTTGCCCAGCACGCCGGGAATCAGCCGCATCGTCGCATCCACCACCACGGCGGCCGCCAACTCGCCTCCGCTCAGCACATAGTCGCCGATCGACAGCTCCATATCGCAATACAGCTCGTTGATGCGTTCGTCCACGCCCTCATAGCGGCCGCACAGCAGCGCCACTCGGTCCAGCGAGGCCAGTTCCCGCGCCAGCGCCTGGGTAAAGGGCCGCCCCTGCGCGGAAAGCAGAACCACCCGCTGCGAGGCGGAGATAACCTGCGGCGGCGTGCAATGCTCCAGTACGCGCTGCGCCCTGGGCGCGATGCCCAAAGAACCAAGCGCCTCGGCCAACGGCTCCGGTTTCAGCACCATGCCCTCGCCCCCGCCGAAGGGTCTGTCGTCCACGGTGCGATGGCGGTCGTGGGTAAAGTCGCGCAGATCGTGGATGCCCACCTCGACCAGCCCCTCGGCCAGCGCGCGGCGAACCACGCCGTTCTCGAAGATGCTCGCGAAGAAGCCCGGAAAGATGGTGATGATTTCGAATCGCATATTTTGTCGGCTTTACCGCGGATTACGCCTTCACGGCGCATTCAGCTCCGTCAGCCCCTCCGGCAGGGCCATCTCGACCCGTTTGGCCGCAATATCCATCGAGCGCAAGTAGCTCTTGGCGAAGGGAATGAGCGCTTCGCCCGCCGCTCCGCGCACCACCAGCAGCGCCACCGGCCCAGCCGTCCGGTCCACGTCCTCAATCTCCCCGACGACCACCGGCGCAAGACCGGCCACATCGACCAACGTACACCCGATCAGGTCGCCGATATAGACTTCGCCCTCGTCGAGCGGGGCGCGCTCGGCGCGGGGTATCGCCACGATGAGGCCATTGAGAATTTCAGCAGCGGATATCGTGTCGATCCCGGCAAAATGCAGCACCACGCCGCCCTTGTGCAGCCAGTGGGCGGCAAGTTCCACCTCGCGCGGAAGCGTCCCAATAGTCGCGCCGGAAGCGTCGCTGTCCCCACCGGTGCTGGGCAGCAGCCAAAGCCGCCGCCGTTGGGCAAATTTGTCCGGGAAATCGGTAAGAATGTCGGCGAAGACCTCGCCCTTGCGGCCCTGCGGGCGCCGAATCCGCGCCAACCATACCCATGCTTCTTCGCGTTCCGCCGCAGTCAATTCCGCCTCCGGGAGTTGCCGGAAGCCCGCCCCGGCGCACTCCCAGCCTTATTCGTCTTCTTCCAGAATGTCGAGCGTGTAGCGGTGATGCTGCTTCATGCCCACCGCGCCCAGAATGGCGCGTACCGAACGGGCCGTGCGCCCCTGCTTGCCGATCATCTTGCCCACGTCCTGCGGAGCTACCCGGAGCTTGAGAATCGTGTTCTCGTCCCGGCCCACGGTTTCCACTTCCACCGCCGCCGGCTCATCCACCAAGGCCCGCGCAATCTCGCGGACCAGTTCGTCTACTGCGACATGATCGAGTTGGGTCATGCTCGTGCCTCTCACCGAATGCGCCCAAACTAGGCTGCCTGAATCGGTGCCCGAATGGTAACAGTGCGCACCCATCGCCGTCAGCGGATTCTTTGCACAATGCGAAGATTCCAGCGCCGCAGCGTTGAAGTGCAGCAAAGAGCGGCTAAGCCGCTGCCGGCTCGGGAGTTGCAACTGGGGCTGGGGTGAGCGCCTCGACCGGAGCCGGGGCCGGGTGCTTGGCCACCAGCTTGGAGACGATCGAAGACATTTGCGCGCCCACGCCGCGCCAGTAGGCCACGCGCTCATGCTTCAAATCGACTGAGGCCGGCTCAGTGCGGGGGTTGTAGGTGCCGACGACCTCGATCGAACGGCCATTGCGGGCGCGGTCCTTCTCGATGACCACGATACGATAGTAGGGCTGCTTGCGGGCGCCAACGCGCGCCAAACGAATCATCACCACGGCGATACGGTTCCTTTCAAATTCCAGTGCTCGTTTGCGCGGTCTCCGGGCATTGCCGGTCGGCAATCTGTTCGGTTCAAGATCGCCCTGACGGTCAGAGGCCGGACAAGAGCGCCCAGCCGCGCGGGAGTCAACGTCTAAGTATCGCCGAAATGCCGGGTTGAGGCAAATTTCCGTCCGTTCGGCGGGTCGAAGAGCCCCGCTGGCGCGGTTGGCGCACGAATAGTTCCTGCTAAAGTAGCATGGAAAGAGTTGAGCGCAAACCATGGTTCGCGAGTATCTCAAAGGCAATTCCAGGCGCCTGGGCCGGGAGATGGAGTTGCTCCTCTTCGGCCGCGCCGGCCTGCCCATCTTGGCCTTTCCCACCTCCGGCGGCCGCTTCTTCGAGTTGGAAGACCGCGGCATCGTAGCCGCACTCGCCGAAAAGATCGAGGACGGCCGGTTGCAGCTCTTCTGCGTGGACTCGGTGGACATGGAGAGCTGGTATAACAAGCGCCTCCCGCCCCGCGCCCGCATCGAACGCCACTTGCAGTACGAGAGTTATCTCCTCGAAGAGGTCGTTCCCCTCATTCGCCGCAAGAATCCTTCCTCTCGCATCTTATCCTTCGGGTGCAGCCTCGGCGGCTATCACGCGGTCAACGTCGCGCTGCGCCATCCCCATGTCTTTGCCGGCGCCGTCTCGCTCTCCGGCGCCTTCGACTTATCCCGCTTTCTCGAAGGCTATATGGATGAGGATTGCTATCTCAACCTTCCCACGTACTATCTTCCCAATTTATGCGATGCGCGGTTCCTACACCGATTGCGCCGCAACAGTTACATACTGGCCACCGGATGGGACGACCAATGCCTGGAGCAGAACAGGAATCTGGACCGCATCATGAACGAAAAGGCCATCCCCCACCGGTTCCATATCTGGGATGCGCAAAACTCCCACGACTGGCCCACCTGGCAGAGCATGGCGAGAGAGTATCTTTGACTGTGGCAAGCAAGCGGTGGGATTTCCACCGCCCCGATTTTTCCGGTTGCAAAACCGCGCGTCTTCGGTAAAATCCTTCCATGAAGGGAAATCCCAAAGTCATCGAGCAGTTGAATCGTGCGCTCCGCGAGGAGCTTACCGCCATCAACCAGTACTTCGTTCACGCCGAGATGTGCGAGAACTGGGGCTACGTCAAACTCTCCAAGTACATCAAAAAGCAATCCATCGACGAGATGAAGCACGCCGAGAAGCTGATGGAGCGCATCCTGTTTCTGGACGCCTCGCCCAGCATGGAGCCGCTGGCTCTTTCCATCGGCTCCAACGTGCGGGCCATGATTCAGTCCGACTTGAAGCTCGAAGTCGATGCCGTGACCATGTACAACGAAGCGGTGCGCATTGCCACCGACAACCTCGACAGCGGCTCGCGCGATCTTTTCGTCGCGCTGCTCAAGGACGAGGAAGAGCACGTGGACTGGCTCGAAGCCCAGGCCCATCAGATCGCGGAGATCGGCTACGAGCGCTATCTTGCCAAACAGACCGGCGAAGAGAAGTAGAACCGTTCGCCGCGGGAGCGACGCGCATCGCTCCCGCATAACTCGCATGAAATACCTCCTCTCGCGGGAACCATTTTGGACAGCGCGGGGTCTAATCGAGTAGAGTTCTCGCTCGCTTGCTCAAGGAGGCTTCGTGCGCCGTTCTTTCGCTCTCTCGTCTTTGCTTGCACTCTCCGTAACACTTGCTCTCGCAGCTAGCCTTGCAGCCCAAACTCCGTCGGATACCGCATCCAAACCCAAGCACTCGGCTTCACTGGCCCCACCGCGGGGTTCTCAGGCGCAGCAGGCGGTAAAAGACCTGGCGGTGCGCAAGGTCGTCCTCTACAAGAACGGCGTGGGTTACTTCGAGCACGCCGGTTCGGTCCAGGGCAACCAGCGCGTGGCCATCGACTTCACCTCGCCGCAGTTGAACGACGTCTTGCAGTCGCTCACCGTCCTCGACGAGGGCGGCGGACGCATCGCCGGAGTCGATTACAACTCGACCACCCCGCTGGCCGAGCAGCTCAAGTCGCTCTCGCTGGGCATGAGCGACGACCCAAACTCGACCGAGCTTTTCCAGGCTCTGCGCGGCCAGCGGGTCGAAGTTACCGGCGGGCCGGGCGGAACGATTACCGGGCGGTTGATGTCCATCGAATCGCGGACGGAGAAGTCCGGCACGGGCGATGCGACGGTGGATAAGTTCTATCTGACGCTGGTAGCTAACTTTGGCGCGGTGCGGGTGATCGAACTGACTCCGGCGCTGAGCGTTCGCCCGCTCGATGCGAACCTGCAAGGTCAGCTTGACCGCTACCTTGAATTGCTCTCCACCGCGCACTCCACCGGGCTGCGCCATCTCACCCTCGATGCGCTTGGGGTAGGCCAGCGCGAACTGCGCGTGAGTTATATCAGCGAGGTTCCGGTCTGGAAGTCGACTTATCGCTTGGTCTTCCCGCGAGAAGCCAATGGCTCGGCGATCATGCAGGGCTGGGCGGTGGTGGATAACACCGTCGGCGCGGACTGGGATAACGTGCAACTGTCGCTGGTGGCCGGAGCGCCGCAGAGCTTCATTCAGCCCCTCTCGCAGCCCATTTACTCGCGGCGGCCGGAGATTCCCATCGCCACCGAGGCCCAGTTGACGCCGCAGACGCATGAGGCGGCGCAGAATCAGGCGGCGCCCGCACCGGCGCCTCCGCCAATGGCTGGCGCAAACTCGCTCCAAACCAGGGCCAAATCTGTTGTTCCCTACGGCAATCGAAACCAGATGCAAAACCAGTTTCCGAACAGCGCAAACCAAACGGTCGCCGTACAGACAGAGGGAGAGGCTGTTGAAGAGTTGGCCGCGATCGCCCCCGGTGTTGCCGGCGGCGTTTACCGTCCCTCCGATGCCATCGGCGAAGGCGACGTCACCACCAACGCCTTCGACGATTTCTTCGAGTACGCGCTTACTCAGCCGGTCACCATCCATAAGAACGAGTCGGCGATGGTGCCCATCCTCCAACAGGAACTGCCCGCCGTGCACGTAACTCTGTGGAGCGAGAAGGAACATACGCCGCTTCGCGCTGTGTGGCTGGAGAATAAGTCGAAGCTCACTCTGGATTCGGGAAGTTTTTCCATCTTCGAGAGCGGCGAGTTTGCCGGCGAAGGATTGCTTGACCCGATTCATCCCGGCGAAAAGCGGCTGCTTTCTTACGCTGCCGATCAAGCGGTCCGCGTAAAAGTTACGGACCGCGACAGCAAGCGCACCCTGCATCATGTAATGATTTATAAAGGCGCGATCGTTGAAACTCACATGAACGTTGCCTCTGTGACTTACTCTGCCACCAACTCCGGCGATGCGGATCGCGTGGTTCTGGTCGAGCGCCCGCGCCGCAACAACGGCTGGTCGCTGGATGGAGATTTGAAGGCCGCCGAGGCCTCGCCCAACCTCTATCGCTTCCGCCTGCCAGTTCCCGCCCACTCGACCGAAAAGCTCGAAGTGCGCGAACGCGGCCCGGAGCAAAACTATGTGTACTTGAACTCCAATCAGGACCAAACCGCGTATCTGCTCGACCTGGTCAAGCGCGTCCCCGATGCACTCGACAAGTTGCAGCCGGTAATCGACGCATACTCCGCCCTGGCCAAGTTGGACAGCGGCATCGCGGAGTCCAAAAAGACCGAAGAGTCCGCCGCTGCCGACGAGGCCCGCGACCGCGATAACTTGACCGCGCTCAAGGGCAACGACGCGGCTCGGCGCTTTGTAGACGAACTGAACCGCGCCGAAGACCTGTTGCAGGCCACGCGCAAGCAGACCGCCGACCTGGAGCGGCAAAAGAAGGTTGCCGTCGAGAAGCTGAACGATCTTATATCCCAAGTCAGCTTCGACTGGGACGTGAAGGCGGAAAAATAACTCAGCCCCCCGCCTCTCCGGTCATGGCGAGAAGGATCACGCGCGCGGCCCTGTCCTCGCCGGCGCAAGAGGAGATCATCAGGTCGTAGAGGTGGGGGTTGTTCCAGCACTTTCCGAAGTACTGTTGCAGGTATTTGGCGCGCTCTTCATCGACGGCGTGGATGCGCTGTTCGACGTTTTCGCCCTTATCGAGGCGGTCGCGCAGACGCTGGCAGCGCTCCTTGTGCGGAGCGTAGACGAAGGCGTGAAAAACGTCCGCCTGGTGCTGCAGAACGCACTGCGATCCTCGCCCCACGATGACGCAATTGCCCTGGGCATGGGCCTCTTCGATGATCTTGCGCGAGACTCGCACCGTCTCGTCGGCATCGAAGACGGAACCTTCTCCCAGTTCAATGCCGGCGGCCAGGGCGGCCGAGCGCATAGCCTGCTGGTTGATGCGGCGCAGCCAGGAAACCACGTGCTCGTCGTAGTTGCGCACAACGCTCGAATCCACCTGCGCCGCGTAAGCGATGGCGTCGATGATGTCGCGGTCCAGCAGCTTCCATCCCAGCCGCCTGGCGATGGTCTCCGCGATCCGTCCGCCGCCGCTGCCGAACTCCCGGTTGACCGTCAGCACTCGATACTGCATTGCGCTCCTCCCTCGCCGAGAACCTACCATGCTACTCCCAAACTGCACTTCATTCCAACTCCGCTCGCGATGCCGGGAGCTTCTCGCTAGAGAAACCCATAAGTAACGCCCCAAAGTACTCTTCGACGGTTGCATGAAGTACACTTCAGGTGTGCATACGGGCGAAGGACGCTCTGCGCCCAGGTTCTCGTATCCACAGGAGGGCGAGGAGCTATGAAAAAGATCGGCATCCTGTTCGGCGTGGAGAACAGCTTTCCCGGCGCATTGGTCGCGCACATAAATGCCCGGAACATCGATGGCCTTCAGGCCGAATTCGTTGAAGTCGGTGCCGCGCGCGTTGACCAGCCGCCCCGCTACTCGGTCATCGTGGACCGCATCTCGCACTGCATTCCCTTCTATCGCGCCTGGCTCAAGCAAGCCGCCCTCAACGGAACGGCGGTGGTGAACAATCCCTTCTGGGGTTCGGCCGACGACAAGTTCTTCAATTACTCTCTGGCCTCCAAACTCGGCGTACCCGTGCCGCCGACCGTGATCCTGCCGCACAAACTGCCGCCTGAAGGGACGACGGATAAGTCGCTGCGCAACCTCGAATTTCCATTGAACTGGGATGCGGTCTTCGATTATGTGGGCGAGCATGGCTTCCTCAAGCCCATCGACGGCGGCGGTTGGAGGAACGTGCATGAGGTCCACAATCGCCAGGAGTTCTTTCAGGCCTATGACGCCTCCGGCAACCGCTGCATGACCTACCAGAAAGCCGTCGATTACTCCGATTACTTCCGCTGCTTCACGGTGGGCCGGAACAAGGTTCGCGTCATGCCCTACGATCCTCGCAAGCCGCACGCTGAACGTTACGTTCAGGAACCGGCTACCATCGACAAGAAACTGCGGCGGCGGATCGAGCGGGACGCGCTCAAACTCTCCAGCGCGCTGGGCTACGACTTCAATACGGTTGAATTCGCGGTGGAAAACGGCGTTCCGTATGCCATCGACTTCATGAATCCCGTGCCAGACGCCGAATTGCAGTCGGTCGGCGAGGATAACTTCAACTGGATCGTGGAGGAGGTCGCCAACTTTGCGGTCGCCCAAGCCAAATTAGCCTCACGCGCGCCTGAGTTGCGTTGCTCGGCGTTTCTTGGCGCGGAACCCGCGGCCAAGACGGCTCCCGCCAAGTCCGCGAAGCCGGAGAAGAAAGAACCCGTCGCCAAGAAAAAAACTGAAGCCACTGCGGTCAAGGCAAAGAAGCAAAAGAGTTAGCGGTCCGATAAGCCTGCGATTCAGGTTCTTGACAGTCTGTATCTCATAGGATACGATCAGTATGATTGCAATTCGCCAAACGGATGTGTTCTCCGAATGGCTGCGAGGTTTGCGGGACCGGCAAGCCACATTGATCATCCAGGCGCGCATCGTTCGATTGGCGAAAGGCAATCCAGGAGATGTGAAGCCGGTGGGCGAAGGCGTTAGCGAGTTGAGGATTTCACACGGTCCTGCTATCGCGTCTATTTCGTTCAGCGCGGCCGGTTTTTAATCCTGTTGCTCTGCGGCGGAGACAAGAGTTCGCAGTCCGCGGATATTTATCGGGCAAAGGCTCTGGCGGCGGAGTTGGAGGAGGTATAAGTCATGGCAATCAAGACCAGGCCATACGATCCGGCGGAATATCTCGACGACGATGAGTCGATCGAGGCATATCTTCAGGAATCGCTCAAAATAGCTATGGAGATAAGCGATCCGTCGTTCCTTACCGAGGCGCTCGGCACTGTGGCGCGGGCGCGGGGCATGGCGCAGATCGCTCAGGCTTCCGGCCTCTCCCGCGAAAGCCTTTACAAGTCGCTCAGCGCCGATGGGAATCCGGAGTTTGCCACCGTCCTTCGCGTGATTCAGGCGCTGGGATTCTCGCTCTCGTTTACGAAAACGGAAGCCGCCAATGAGTCGGCAATTCAATCTCGCTAATACCCCAGCCCCCGCACCACCGCGCGGATGCGGTCTGCGCTGGCGTTCAGGCCGGACTCCTCATCGACGGTCATGGGGATGGGCAACGGCGGCTCGATCCCCTTGCGGCCCACTATGCGCGGCAGGCTCAGGCAAACGTCGTCCAGGCCACGAAAGCCGCGCAGCAGGCCGCTCAGGGGCAATACGCGCCGCTCGTCGTGCAGCAGCGCTTCCAGTATGTTGGTTACCGCCAGGCCGATGGCATAGTTGGTCGAGCCTTTCCCTGCAATCACCTGATTGGCGGCGTCCTTCACATTGTGGACGATATCTTCCTTGTCGGCCGCGGTCAGCCGACCATGCCCCTGCACCGCCCACTGGCTTAGTGGAATCGATCCGATGGACGCGCTGGACCAGAGCGGAATCTCCGAGTCGCCGTGTTCGCCGGCCATGTAAGCATGAACGTTCTGCACCGCCACTCCGCAATGCCGCGCCAACAGATAGCGGAAGCGCGAACTGTCCAGCACCGTGCCCGAGCCGATCGCGCGTTCGCAGGGCAGGCCGGTCAGCTTCAACGCCACTTGGGTCATGGCATCCACCGGGTTGGTGACCATAAGCAGCAGCGCGTGCGGGGCAACGCGCAACGCCTCCGGCAGCAACTTGGCGCAGATGTCGGCGTTGGTCGCGGCCAGTTCCGTGCGCGTCTGCCCCGGACTCTGCTTGGCGCCGGCTGTCATCACCACCACGTCGGAGCCATGCAGCACCTCGATCTCGTTCGAACCCTCGACCTTTCCGGGGGGCACGAAGAGCAGCCCGTGGTTCAAGTCCAGCACCTCGGCAACCACCTTGGCTTTGGTGGTATTGAAGATGCTGATCTGCCGCGCCACTCCGCGAATCATCGCCGCGTAAGCGATTGTCGCCCCCACGCTGCCCGCCCCGATGATCCCCACCTTTGCCGCCCGTTCCGCTGCCATCGTCTTACCTCTGACGTTGAGTTTACGGCATCTCAGGATGAAGGATCGCTAGTGTCCTGAGTCCAAAAATCGTTCAACAAACAGATTGTCATCCTGAGCGAAGGTTGGCGCGTTCTTCGCGCCAAACGCAGTCGAAGGACCTGCGTTTTCAAGGCTAACTTATCCAACGAACTTCTGACTCACCGCACTAACCGCTTGTGGCGACATCGGGTTTTGAAAGGGCGCGGCGGAGTCTGCGCCCTTATCGCCTGCCGATTCCCGCCGCGAATGCGCACAAACCAATCGGATTGAATGGATCGCAATCTCAACGCAACGTTCCCTACGGCAGCCGGCGAGCGCCTTCCGATGCCTGGCAGATGTGAACCTCGGGCGCAATCCCGGTCTTTGCGGCATAACGGCGGCCCAACTCATCGGCGAACGCCCTTGCCTGGTTCCGCTCCACCAAATTGATCGTGCAGCCCCCGAATCCCCCTCCGGTAAGCCGCGCGCCGATCAATCCGGGAATATCCTGTGCCGCGGCCACCATCGCGTCCGCCTCCGCACAACTGCCTTCAAAATCTCGGCTATAGCTCCTGTGAGCCTCGCCCATCAGCCGCCCCACTTCCGCCAGATCGCCCCGCAGCAGCGCCTCGCAAGCGGCCTCGGTGCGCAGGTTTTCGCCGATCACGTGCCGCGCTCGCCGCAGCGACTCGGGAGCCATCTCGTGGCCCCATTTTTCCAGGTCTTCGAGCGTCGCGTCCCGCAAGAAAGGCACTCCCCCGCGATGCCCGTCGATGATCGCGCAGGCCGCCTCCGACTCGGCGCGGCGCGTCTTGTAGTCCCCACCCGCGATCGAATGCTTCACCATCGTATTGGCTACGACCAGCGCCACGCTGGCGGGAATCGGCGCCAATCGGAAGCTCAAATCGCGGCAATCCAGAAGCAGCGCGTGGTTTTCCTTGCCGTTCACGGAGATGAACTGGTCCATGATCCCGCAGTTCGCGCCCACAAACTCGTTCTCCGCCCGCTGACAGAGACGGGCAAGCGCCGGCCCCGGATAGCTTGCCTCGGTCAGCGAAAGCGCTGCCAGCGCCGTGGCTACCTCAAGGGCGGCGGAACTGGAAAGCCCCGAACCCAACGGAATGTCGCCCCAAAGGCTCAGGCTGAAGCCCGGAATCCGGTGGCCCTCCCCGGCCAGAATCGCAACCACGCCAAGCGGATAGTCGCTCCAGTGCTTGTTGGCCCGGGCGGGCAGCGCCGCCGCGTCGAATGTCCGCTCTTCTCCGAAGTTCTCCGAATGCAGAACGATCTTTCCGTCGCCGCGCGGCGAGATCGCGGCCAGGGTGGCGAAGTCGATCGCGGCCGGCATTACAAAGCCCTCGGCGTAGTCGGTGTGTTCGCCGATCAAATTGACCCGCCCTGGGGCGACGAATATCGCCGGCTCCGCATGAAAGCGGTCGAGATGCAATGCGCGCAAAGCGATCGGATCGTGCAATTCAGTCAACTCTCCGAATGAATTCTATCTTGACGACCGTATGCCGATTCACGCCCGGAAACTCCTAGGGCGCTGCCGCCTTCACGATCCGCCGGATCACCGGCCCAACGGCAATTCTACAGCAAACAATCGCAATTCCCGCGCGGCGCGCTTGGTCGAGTGCCGGAACCGAAACCGCCCACGGATCGTTGCCGGCAAGGCGAAAGAATTGGCTCCGCTCATTCCTCTTGCATGATTCCGCCATCCCCTTCTTGAAACTGACGCCGGCGGGTTGGTTGCCGGGCGTATCATGCCGATATGAATCTGGAAGCGATGCAGGCGGCCATCCGCGAGGCCGGCCTCGACGGCTGGCTCTTTTACGATCATCATCGCCGCGATCCCATCGCCGCGCGCATCCTGGGGCTGGACGAAAAAGCGCACGTCACTCGCCGCTGGTACTACTTTGTGCCCGCCTCGGGTGACCCGCGCAAGCTCACGCATCGAATCGAACAAGGCCGACTGGACTCGCTGCCCGGAACCAGGAGCCTCTACTCCAGTTGGCAGGAGCTGGCGGCGGGTATCGAGGCGATGCTGGAAGACGCTCATCGGATAGCCATGCAATACTCGCCCAACAACTCCATCATGTACCTCTCGATGGTGGATGCCGGAACCGTCGAGTTTCTCCGCGGGCTGGGCAAACGCATCGTCAGCTCCGCCGATCTGGTCAGCCAGTTCGAAGCGGTTTTGAGTGCCGAGCAGGTCGCCAGCCACGTCGCGGCACAGGAAACCATCGACGCGATACTCGCCGCGGCTTGGCATACGATCGGACGACGTCTAAGGCCGTCCTCGGCCGGCACGAGCGGCTTGACCGAATTCGAGTTGGTCGCCTGGCTCGGCGAGGCCATGCGCCGCGAGGAACTGGTTTGGGAGAACGGACCCAACGTCAGCGTCAATGCCAACACCTCCGACTCCCACTACGAGCCGACCGCCGAGCGCTCCTCGCCGGTCGCCGCGGGCGATTTTGTCCTCATCGATATCTGGGGGCGGATGGAAAAGCCGGGCAGCGTCTTCTACGACATCACCTGGACCGGCGTGGTCGGGCGCGAGCCAACCCAGCGTGAGCAATTGGTCTTCGAAACGGTCCGCAACGCCCGCGACGCCGCCATCGCCGCCGTTCAGCGGGCCTTCGCGGAGGACCGGCCAATCCGCGGTTTCGAGGCCGACGACGCGGCCCGCAAGACCATCCGCGACGCAGGCTTTGCCGAATTTTTCACCCATCGCACCGGCCACAACATCGCCCAGGAGTTGCATGGCGCGGGCGCCCATCTCGACAATCTAGAAACCCACGATGAGCGCCGCATCCTGCCCCACACCTGCTTCTCCGTTGAGCCGGGCATCTATCTGCCGGAGTTCGGCGTGCGCAGCGAGGTGAATATGCTTACCGCTCCCGGCAAGGCATGGGTTACCGGACGCATTCAACGGGACCTGGTGAGGATTTGAACTTCGCCGGACCCCGATGCGTTATAGTCGAAGAGGAATGGCTACCGAGCGAAACAAGAGCGCCGAGGCGCAACAAGGGTTCGTATATCTGCCGCTGTTCGCTGGCTGGCTGGTGCCCGGCGCGGGGCATTTTCTGCTGCGCAGGTGGCTCCGCGGTTCGCTGCTGGCCGTCTCCATCGTCGCCATGTTCGCGCTGGGAATCGCCATGCAAGGCAAGCTATACAGCGGCGCTCACGATATTTTGGACGCTCTCGGACTGGCCGGAGACCTGGGCAACGGACTGCTGTTCATCGTCAGCCGCGTGGCGGGCCTGGGCGCGGACCAGGTGCAAGTCACCACCGCCGACTACGGCACTCGCTTCATCGTGGTGGCCGGCCTGCTCAACGTCATCTCCGCCGTGGACGCGCACAATCTTCGCACCGGGAGGAAGTCTTAGTGTTTCGGCCCTCTCACTTTGCCGCGGTTTTGCTCTTCGCTTTCTTCGCTTCCATCGTCTTCGCCATCACCCAGCGAGAGACCCCGCGGCGCATGATCCGCTACGGCATCTATTGCTTCGTTCTCTTCGTCGGTTCCGCGATCGCGCTCAGTTGGGCGATGTATTTCATCGCCCGGTAGGCAACGGGCCTTGTACCACACTCATTGATCGCCGCTCAGGCAGCAACTCTCCCATGCCCGCCAAGAAAAAATCCGTGAAGCTCCTCCGCTGCCCCACCTGCGGAATGCTCGTGCCTCCCACGCACGAGGACTTTCCCTTCTGCTCCGACCGCTGCCGCAAGATCGACCTCGGCAAGTGGGCCATGGGCGTTTACAAGATAAGTTCGCCAGTGCTCGACCCCGAAGTTCTCGAAGACTTGGGCGGCGCCGGCGGTTCACGCTCCGGCGGCGGCAACGGTGACTCCTACGATGAGTAGCTCCACGACAAGCGATGCAACGCCGAAGGCTGCCGTCCGCAAAACCCTCTGGGCCTGGACCGTCGCCACCTTCTTCGGCGCGGGTTTCGGCAAGCCCGGCCCCGGCACCTGGGGATCGGTGGCCGCCGTCCTCCTTTGGGCCGCCTACGCCTGGGGGCTACGGCCCGCACCGCAAACCCTCCTGCTCGCCCTTCTAGCCGGCATTGCCGCTGCCCTCCTCCTCGGCATCCCCGCCGCCACCATCGCCGCCCGCGAATCCGGCCGCCACGATCCCGGCTTCGTGGTCATCGACGAGGTCGCCGGCCAGTGGATCGCCCTCCTCGGCAGCCGCGCCGACTGGCGCCATGCCCTGCTCGCCCTGATCCTCTTTCGCCTCTTCGATATAACCAAGCCCTTTCCCCTCCGCTGGCTTGAGAATCTCCCCGAAGGATGGGGCATCGTCCTCGATGATGTGGGCGCGGGGTTGTATGCTTTGGGTGTGGCCTCGTTCGCGCACCTCTGGATTTAGGTCGAAATATGCCCCGCGCCCGCTCCCAATCCGCCGAACCGCATCCTGAACCGCGCATCGATGATATCGTCCCGGCCGCCGCGCTGCCCGGAGGCGAGGTCGAGTTGACCGGCGCAAATCTCGGTCCGCTCGAATTCGGTCCGCCCGCCGTGCTGGTCGATGGCCATCCCGCCCTGGTGCTGATGAGCCGTTCCAGCAGACTTGCCTTTCGAGTCCCCGAGCAGGCCGGCACCGGCATGGTCGAAGTGCGCGGCCCCTCCGGAGCCGCTACCGGCGTGCCCCTGCGCGTGGCCAAACAACTCTCCGCCGACCTGCACATCGTCGCCAACCCCGCCGTCAGCCGCTCCGGCATGATCTACGCCACCATCTCCGGCTCCCGAGGAAAGCAGACCCCGGTCTCCGTGGTGCGCGTCAGCCCCGACGGACGCGGCACCCCTTTCGTCTCCGGCATCCTCAACCCCACCGGCATGGCCTTCCATCCCGACGGCGACCTCTTCGTCACCTCCCGCGCCGAGGGCAACGTATACCGCGTCGACGACGCCGGCGAGTTCACCGTCTACGCCGAGGGCATGGGCGTGGCCACCGGCGCGGCCTTCGACGCGCAAGGCAATCTCTTCGTCGGCGACCGCAGCGGCACCATCTTCAAGATCGATCCCCAGCGCCGCATCTTCGTTTACGCCACCCTCGAACCCAGCCCCGCTGCCTACCACATTGCCGTCAACGCCGCGGGCGTCCTCTTCGTCACTGGCCCCACGCTCTCCTCGAACGATGCTATTTGGATCGTCGATACCGAGGGGCAAGCTGCCGTCTGGTATCGCGGCCTGGGCCGTCCTCAGGGGCTTGCGCTCTCCCGCGAGGGCGACGTCTACGTCGCCGCCTGCCTCCAGGGTCGCCGTGGCCTGGTGCGCATCACGCCCCAAGGTGAAGCCTCGCTGGCGCTCTCCGGCGTCAACATCGTCGGCCTGGCCTTCTCCCCGCTCGGAACCACCGTGCTGGCCACCAACGAAGCCGTTTACAATGTGGATATGGGAATCGAAGGACTGGCGCTGTTTTAAGCTGCGCCTTAATGCGCTGGGTGCCGGGTGCCCCAGGTCTTGCTTTTGGGACCTGGGATAGTGGTGGATGTAGCTTTGCCGAAGATAGCCTCCCGCCGGAGCACAATAGCAATAGGAGCGAGAGCGCGCGCGAAGCGGCGTCCCGCAACTATCGCATTCTATGTCACGAAAAGCGCTTTTTTCGAGTTCGCTAACAACCGTCCCATCAACCGTTTGCCCAAAATCGACTTCACCGAAAACACCGAAATATTCGCGATTTTGGCTGTGAAACTGTGAAGGCCCATATAACTCCCCCATAATCAATGCTTTCCGTGGAGCACCTTCACAGAAACACAGAATCACAGAAACTGTGAAACTGTGGACCCTATGCTAACTTACCTACAATCAATAATTTTCAACAGTACGCTCCACAGGAACACAGAAACTGTGTTCCTGTGGAGGCTGTGCCCGCATCCCCCGCCCTTTTCCCCAACAAGTTCGATCTCCATCTGCCGAAATCTGAAAGCCGAACCTGAAAGCTCCATTACGGATGCTGCTCGACCGCGATATTCACGCTGGAAGTTTCGCCGGAGGCGGCCAGGCCAAGCAGATTCGTGGCCACGCCGGGCAGCGAGGCGGGGATAAAGGCGACGGTTCCGTCCAGCGCCGAGGTGGCCGTGGCGGCTTGCGTGGCCAAGAGAGCGCCCTGCGCGCAAACCCCGTGCGGCGGGCAGGGAGGAGACCACGCATAGAGCGCCTGATAGAGGGTAACCGTGCCTCCGGCCATGAAGTTGCCGTCCATATCCAGCAGGCGCAGCACAATTTGGCCGGGTGTGCCGGCGACGGAAAGGCTCTGATTGGTTCCAGAGACGGCCTCCAGCGTTGCGTACTCCGGGCGCGCGCCCAGTACGTTGAAGCTGACGCACTGGCCGGTGCCATTCAGGCAGGCGGTCGCGGTCACCTGCTGGCCTTCGCCCAAAGGGCCGACAGTGAGAATTTTGGCGGCGATGCCGCTGGGACCGGTAATGCTGGCGATGCTGCCCAGCGCGGCGATGCCGCTGCCGCCTGTCTGCCAAGTTACGGCCTGGCCACTCAGAGGGATGCCGTTGTTCAGCACCAAGGCCTCCACGGTCCAGGCGATGGTGGCCCCGGCGGCCAGAGAGAGCTGCGGCGTGAGCGCCGAGAGCGAGGGCGGAGTTCCGCCGGCGAACTGCGCCTGCAAGCTGGAGCCATTGGTAAGCGCGGCGGTGACGATCGACCAACTTCCATCGACCGCCGTCGCGTTCATGGTGGCGCGGCCGTCGCCGGTAGCGGTCACCGAGCAGGTGGTCAAACCGCAGGCCAGCGTGGCCGTGCCACTGGCGACGGTGAAGATGACGGTGACCCCGCCGGCCGGAGTCAGATCGGGCCCCAGCGCGGTCACCGTGAAAGGCAGAGGTACGCCGATGGGCACCGTGTTCATGGGCGCGGTCAACAGGGTTAGCGCATCTCCGCCGCCGGAGTCGTAACTGACGCCGCCGGCGATGACCGCCGCGGCGGTGAAGAGGGGCTGATCGTCCACCTCCACGTTCACCGAGCCGGTGACGCCGCCCGCCGCCGGTGGCGCGACCGCCGTGATTTCATTGGGCGAGATGCCGGTCACCACCGCCTGTTGGCCGCCCACCCGCACTGAATCCTCAAGCCGAAATCCCATCCCTTTGATTACGATAGGCCCGCCCGAGGCGGGAAGCCGCAAAGGCTGGACGGTATCCGCATAGAGCACCCAGCCGTTGTAGGCGTAGTCGGGGCGCCCGTCGCCGCGCTGGTCGGCGATGCCGATCCGCACCAGATCGTCCGCGTCGGCCGTGACCTGCAACCAGCTCTCGCCGGTGGCCAGCCCGTTCATCCCCGGCCCCGCGCCGATGGCCACCGCGCCTACCGGATCGAAGGCATCCCACACCCCCAGCGCCGGCATGGCCTTGCTCTCCGTGGGGGTGCCGGTCTCGTCTAGCGCCTGCGTTACAACGGTGAAGCTGCGCCCGCCGCGCACCGGGAAGGTGAACCAGTCGCTCTGCCCCACCTGACTCAGCCGTCCGCACCACATTCCGCTGGCGGGCATCATGCGCGGCGCGGCTTCGGCGCCAATGGCGTCCGTATAGCCTCCCGCCGCCGAGTCCGCCACGTTCACCGTGAGCGTCCGCGCACTGCCGGCCGCCAGGGACGGAACCGAGATAGACTGCAACGTGCCCGAGGGCGCAACCTGCCCGTCGAGATAGGGGCCGACCGAGTCGGCGAGAATGTAAAGTGGATTTATCGCCTCGAATGTAACTTCATAGTCAGCCGAAACGACTCCCGGAGGCAGCGGCATTCCGCTCAAATCGAAGAAGCCCTGCATGGACGCGTCGTCCGATCCCCACCTCGCCAGCGGATTGCCGTTCGCGTCGTCAAAGCCGATGATGGGGTTGCCGCGGTTGCCGTTGAAGTAACCGCCGGAGACAAAGCTCACGGCGTACTCGTACAGTGGATTGCGGTTCGCGTCCAGCGGCCGGGCAACCGCGTTCACGCCCTGCATTCCCAGGCCGGTTCTGAAACTGACCGTTCCCTGAATCGAGACCGTATTGGCGGCGGTGATCTGTTTGCCGGGAAAACTCCCTAAGTTAGCCGAAGTTATAGGATAGATGCGGTTGAGGGCGGCAATATCGTCGTAGCGCAGCACTGCCGGGTTGGGAATGCACTCGCCCCCGCTCTGGGTGCATACCCCGCTCAACGGCTGCATCACCGGCCAGCCCGCGGTTCCCCCCGGCAGTTCGTCGAGCAGCGCGTCGGGGTTCACCTGCGCGTAGTCCAGACCGAGAATGCGCCCGAAGGCCCGCTCCAACTCGTAGTTCATCATCTCCAGCATCGCGGCGTTGGCGGCGCACAACCCGTTGACGACGATCATGCCATGCGCGAAGGTCGCATCCGCGTTGAAGTTGTCCAGCCAGAACATCACGCCGTTGTTCTGGCAACTGGTGGGCTGACTCGCGCCGGTTCCAAAGATAGCGTCGATGACCGAGCCGTCCGCGTCAAAGATCACGCCAACGGGGTAACCCGTAGCCGAGGGCGTAACGTCCGCAGGTTGAGTGATGACGCCGTTCGCGGCTGCGATGTCGGCTCCGCTTACGTCCTCATTCAACTGGCCCATATCCACCAGCGTTACACCGGCGGTGGGAACCGCGCTCCACAGCGCCGCCGCCGCATCCACCATCGCCGTCGCCTGCTGATTCGCGATGGAATCGTTCAGCGGTCCCTGATCGACGTAGTAGTTCACCCTGCCGCCGGCCCAATGAACCGGCTGGCCCAGAACCGATGGATTGAAGTAACTGACTCCGGCCACATACTTAGGACCGCCCGCAACCGCCGCGCCCGGCGCCAGAAGCAAAAGCGCCAAGCCGGACAGAACCGGACCGGTAAGCCGGGTCGCAATGCGGCGCAGATAAACGAAAATGAATGCGAACACTGAAAGCGCTCCGGGTTGCAAGTTCCGACTTGCCCCAAGCGATTGCCTATAAAAGCGACCAAGCTGGCCCAACACGCACATGGTTTCTTCATCGGCTTGCGTTCGTCTGACGGGGATCCTTTTTGACAGAGATTCTTTAATGGATGCAAGGACCGATCGAGAAGACGGAAAGCTCCAATGAAAATGCTTTTACCTTGTATCCAAACGCTACAGACCGACTCTAACCGCCCATGTAGCGACTTATATATTGCTATCGCGAAAAGAGTCGGACTTGCCGGCTCGCCCCTGGATTGGGCGGGATAGCTTGAATGCCGGGCCGTCAAATCTCCGGATAGAAGTCGAAAAACGCATCCAGGCTGCGCTTCAGTTGGCGCTCAATCTCTTCCCGCGAACCTTCGATGAGATGCATGGTCACGTGAGCCTCGTGGCCGTTGGCCAGCTTGAGCGCGGCGTCGCGGATTTCTGTAACCTCGCCTTCGGGCAGCAGCCGCAATCCGTAGATGAGAGTCAAATTGGCCATAAACCTCATCATAATAGAATGCAAGAGGTTAGAATTGACAAAGGAACCCCGATGACAGAGATTCGCGATACCGTAATTCTTGGCTCTGGCTGCGCCGGACTGACGGCGGCCATCTATACCGCCCGCGCCGGCCTCAACCCGCTCGTTCTGGAGGGCCACGAGCCGGGCGGCCAGCTCTCCATGACCACCCTGGTGGAAAATTTCCCCGGCTGGCCGGAGGGCATTCAAGGCCCCGAGCTGATCGACAATATGAAGAAGCAGGCTACCCGCTTCGGCGCGACCTTTCAACCTGCCCATTTGAACAAAGTCCATCTCGGCGCGCAGCCCTTCCGGCTTGAGACTTCGGCCGGCGAAATTGCAACGCGAACCCTGATCGTCGCCTCCGGGGCCAGCGCACGCTGGCTCGGCTTGCCTAGCGAAAAGGCTCTCATCGGCCACGGAGTTTCAAGCTGCGCCACCTGCGACGGCTTCTTCTTTCGCGGCAAGGAGATCGCTGTGGTGGGCGGCGGCGACTCGGCCATGGAAGAGGCGTTGTTCCTAACTCGATTTGCGTCGAAGGTAACTCTTCTGCATCGCCGCGATGCCTTCCGCGCTTCCAAGATCATGTTAGACAGGGTGAAGGAGCATCCCAGCATTGCGCTGCGCCCCAATACGATCGTCGAAGAGGTGCTGGGCGTGGAAGAGAAGGAAGTGAAGGGCCTGCGCCTGCGCTGCGCCAGCACCGGCGAATTGAGTACGCTGCCAGTCAGCGGGCTGTTTCTGGGCATCGGCCACGAGCCGAACGCCAAGATATTTGCCGGCCAGATCGATCTGGACGGCGAAGGTTATATTGTTACAACTGGAAATGTTTTGGTGACCCAAAGCGGTGTGCCGCTTCCCGGCGTCTTTGCCTGCGGCGATGTGCAAGACCGCCGCTATCGGCAAGCCATCACCGCCGCCGGTTCAGGCTGCATGGCCGCGCTGGAGGCGGAAAAATTCCTGGAAGAGCACGGAGCGTTGAGCGAACCCGCCGCGAAGTGTTACCAGGCGTGAAAGACGAAAAACGCCGCCGCCACCAGGCAGACGCCGGCGGCGGCGTGGTTCCAGCGCAGATGCTCCCCGAAGTAGAGCAGGGTGAAGACCGCAAAGACCGCCAGCGTGACGATCTCCTGGATCACCTTGAGTTGTACCGGACTGAATCTCTCCGAGCCGATGCGGTTGGCCGGCACCTGCAGGCAGTACTCGAAGAAGGCGATGCCCCAACTGACTAGAATTACCTTCCAAAGCGCGTCCTGGCGGTACTTGAGGTGGCCGTACCAGGCTACAGTCATGAAGACGTTGGAGAAGATGAGCAGTACGATCGTCCACATATTCGCATTCGATGCGCAAGGGCGCGATGGAGTCGCTGCTTTATCGCGCAAGGCCGGATACCGCGCGGCCGAAATGGAACGGAAATGACGGTTCTTGCCGAGAATCTCGAAAGGCTGGAAGAGGCTATCGCGGCAGTTTGCCGGAGCGCCGGCCGCTCACGCGCCGAAGTCGAGTTGATGGCCGTCTCCAAGACTTATCCGGCCGCAACGATGTTGGAAGCGGCCAGTCTTGGGCTTAGGCTCTTCGGCGAGAGCCGCGTTCAGGAGGTTGCGGCGAAGGTTCCGGCACTGGAAACGCTGTGCGAGAAACCGGCTACGGCAGAGTCGATTCGAGTTCATCTTATTGGCCACTTGCAATCCAACAAAGCTCAGCGCGCTGCGGAATTGTTCGACGGCATCGATTCATTGGACTCACTGCGTCTTGCCGAGCGACTGAACGAGGCCGCGGGCAAGCTGGCCAAGCGCCTGCCGATTCTCCTCGAAGTGAAGCTAAGTTCCGATGAGTCGAAGTCAGGCCTCGATCCTAACTCCGCGGAGACCTCTGAACTGCTGGAGCGTCTGCAGGATTTCGCCAATCTGCACACGCGCGGACTGATGACCATCGCGCCACTCGGCGTTTCAGAGCCGCAGACGCGCGCCTGTTTCCGCGCTCTGCGGGAGCAGCGCGACCGTTGGGCCGCCGCCTATCCGCATCTCTCGCTCGAAGTCCTTTCGATGGGAATGAGCGGCGACTTCGCGCTGGCCATTGCCGAAGGCGCGACCCGCATCCGCGTGGGTACGGCGCTGTTCGGAAGCCGCCCCGACTTGAGGAAGGCCTGATGCTGCGCGCCTGCGCCGCCGGAGTTACTCTTGCCGTGCGCGCCCAGCCGGGGGCGAAGAAGACGGCGATCGCCGGCATCTACGGCGAGGGCGCGGCAGCGCAACTGAAGATAGCCGTTCACGCTCCGCCCCTCGAAGGCCGCGCCAATCGAGCATTGATCGCGTTTCTTGCCGAAACTTTTGCCGTGCCGAAGAATTCCGTAGAACTTACTTCCGGAGAGTTATCGAAAAGCAAGGTCTTTCTGCTGCGAGGAGTTGCCATCGAAAAGGCGGAGTCCCTTCTCGCCGACAAGGGATAAGCGGCCTTGCTTTCGGTGAAGCGCATCGACTTCACGGGAGGCCCCCGGTATACGTATCCCCGCATACGCCGGGTCTTGCGGACTGCTTTCATCCTCGTGAAACCGATTGGACGGCGAAAAAGCCGGAGCGCGGTTTGACCGACCCTGGAATTCCCCTTATGATGAACAAGTTGGGCTTTGCGCTCCGCGCTCGGTCTGCGCAGAATCGCGGAGCGGGCCAACTCGGCTGCAAGTCCAGACGCGCTTGTTGCCCCCTCGTTCAATGGTAGGACAGCTGACTCTGGATCAGCATATCGGGGTTCGAATCCCTGGGGGGCAGCCAATTGTTGAAAGTAAACAGTTCATCAGAGCATTTTCTGATTTACAGTAGACTTCCGTGCCACCCATTCCGCGTTTTTCTGCGGAATGGGTGGGAAACCCACCAAATTTAGGTCTACTCAATTCCCCAAAATTCTCTAAGTCCAGATATATCCAGTGAAGCCCCGCCAACCATGGAAAAATCGGTTCCGCCAGTCTCTCCAAGCGACGGTGAATGCGGGGAAGCGCAGGATCGGCTCCGGGGCGCGATCCGCGGGCAGAGGCACGAATGCGGACTACTGCTTCCCCACCACGTCCATCGCCACTGTGATCGTCTTGGGTGGCATGCAAGCGCTGTTGTCGCATGCCTGATAGCGCAACTTCGCCTCGACCATATGATTGCCGGCCGCGGCCACCATGCGCGCTTGAATCGCAAATTCGCCGGAGTAAACGCTGAGTTTTGTATCGGGGTCGAGCGGCAGCGTAAAGTCGGCTCCGGCGGGATAACTGGCGCCTTCCAGTCGTACGCCCGATCCATCCGGAATCGAAAACTCGGTGGGGATAAAATAACTGTCCTTGGGCGTATGCGAATTGATGTGCAGCCCCGGAGCGACGCGAAAGTGCAGGGTGACTGTACTTGGCGTGTTAGCCGGCAGCGTCACCTGCTCGGGAAAAAGATACTCGACCGCGGCTGTCTTGACGCCAGCCCGTCCCATCCCATCGAAGAGTGGAGGTTGCGCCGCCGTCTGAAACGAGGCAAGCGACAATGCTATCGCCGCCGAAATGCGAATCCTCGAATCCATTGCGAACATAGGAATTCCTTCAGGGTCAAACTCCCGCCCACTCCGCTACTTTGCCCCCAGCGCCTTCTTGATATTGCCTTCGATCTCGTCCTTCGACGCAATCCCCAGTTGCGCTGTCACCACCGTTCCGTTGCGGTCCACAAAGAAGGAGGTGGGCAGAGAATCCAGCCCGCCGTATTGCTCGCTCAGCGAACTGCCGTCGATCAGCACCGGATACGGGATGCCCAACTGCTGGACGGCGCCCGATATTTCCTTCTTTTCTTCGGCCAGTTTCCGGCGGTCGTCACGGTCGATGTCGTCGGCCGAGACGCCCAGCACCTCGAAGCCTTGCGGAGCGTACCGGTTGCGCAGTTCGATCAGCCAGGGCGTCTCGATCTTGCACGGAGCGCACCAGGTGGCCCAGAAGTTGATGAGCAGCGCTTTGCCTTTGTAACTGGTCAAAGAGACTTTCTTGCCGCTCAGGTCTTCAAGGGTGAAGGCGGGCGCGGCCTTGCCCTTGAGGGGCGTTGCGTACGGCGCACCGTCCTCTTCAGCGGCCACCAGTTCGCCTTGCGCCGAGTTGGCCAGCAGCCGCTCGGCGGACTGTTTGCGGTATTCGAAGTTGGCCCATCCGGCCCAGGCGAAGACGGCCAGAATGAACAGAACGGCGCCGATAACCAGGGTATTGCGCTTCACGGGGAACGGCCTCTCTTCCATTGTACGAGCCGCCTGACGCAGGGCAAGCTGTTACTATCGGATACCGATGAGCGAAGCCGCAAACAACCCCAACGATCGCGCTCCGCGTCTTTTGGAGCCGGCTGCATTGGTCCGCACCGAAGCCGCCGCGCTGGAAGCTCTTGCTCTCCGTTTGGAAGGCGCGATGGCGGAGCCTTTCGGCCGCGCCGTGGACTTGATTCTGCGCTGCGGCGAGGGCCATGGCCGGGTGGTGGTCACGGGCATGGGCAAGAGCGGAATCATTGCCCAGAAGATCGCCGCCACGCTCAGTTCCACCGGCTCCCCGGCCCTGTTCCTGCACCCGGCCGAAGCCGTCCATGGCGACCTGGGCGTACTCATGCCGGGCGACGCGGTGGTTGCGCTTTCGGCCAGCGGCGAGACCGAGGAGATTCTGCGCCTGCTGGCCACAGTGAAAAGAAAAGGCGACGCGCTGGTCAGCTTCTGCTGCAATATGCATTCGACCCTGGCGCAGGCCAGCGACGTGGCTCTGGATTGCGGCGTGGAGCGCGAGGCCTGCGGGCTGAATCTGGCGCCCACCGCTTCCACCACCGCCATGCTGGCGCTGGGCGACGCGCTGGCCATCGCCGTGAGCCTGCGCAAGGGCTTCCGCGTGGAGGATTTCGCCGAACTGCATCCCGGCGGCAAGCTGGGCAAGCGCCTGGCCAAGGTCGGCGACCTGATGCACTCCGGCGACGCCGTGCCGGCGGTCGCTCCCTCCACGCCCATGACCGATGTGATCTACGAGATGTCCTCGAAGAAGCTGGGCATGACCACGGTGCAGGAAGAGGGCCGATTGCGCGGCATCGTCACCGACGGCGACCTGCGGCGGCTGCTGGAGCGCGAAGGCGGCGCGGCCCTCAGCCGCTCGGCAGCCGAGGCCATGACGCCCCACCCCCGCACCATCGCCGCCACGGAACTGGCGGCCACGGCGCTGGCCATCCTCGAAGAGCGCAAGATTACGTCGCTGATCGTCGTAGATGCCGATCAAAGGGTGGAAGGCGTGCTGCATCTCCACGATCTTTGGGGCGTGGAGTTGATCTGAACAGGGGTCAGGCGTTGGCTACCTCCTTCCGTTGTCTTTGAAGTTCAGCGCAACGTAGTAGGTCGTGTACGAGTGGCTGGTTGTCGCATTCGTCAGGAATTGGCCGCCGCCGAAGTAGCCAACGCCGCCGCCCAGGTTGAAGTGCTTATTGAGTTCGTACCAGGAGTAGCTATCGAACTCCGCTCCCAGATGGTGGCCGCGAACGGTCTTGTTGAACACGATCGAAGCGCCCGAGGTGTTGTAGATCGAGTCCAGTGCCGAAGGCGCCCAAAAGTCCAGTCCCTGCACTGTGAAGGTGAGCCGCCGATGGGGCTCGATGGTGGTTCCAGCGCGCACTGCCTCGATGTTCTGCCAGCCGAAAAGGTCAGTGATGCCAAAGCGGTCGTGGGCTGTCGGTTCGATCGTATCGAAGGTGGAGTGCGTTCCGTTCTGCGCCGGATTGCCGTTGCCCGAGGCATAGTCGTACTGGGTAAAGATGCGCGGCCTGGACGCCACATTGAGGAACTGGTATGCCGCGCCCTCCTGCGTCGCAAAGGCGCCGATGTCTTGCTTTCCCACTGTGCCGGTTTCATAGATAAACTCGCCTCCGTAATCGAACGCCGCATTGGGTTGCTCCTTGAGGCGCAAACCAATCGCCTTCTCGTTCTCATGGCCGGCGGTCTTGGCGACGGCCGGTTCCACGACCTCCGCCGGCTGCACGCGCCACAGGACGAACGGTTCAAGGTTCGAGTGCGGCCCCACCAGGTCATCGATGCGGCCGTAGGCTCCGTAGATGTTGTTGCCTTCCTGATGCGGGC
>CAZMHC010000040.1:2905-25527 GCA_964565955.1 uncultured Occallatibacter sp. | reverse complement strand
GGGCCAGCAGGTTGGTCTGCTCGCTGATCTCCTGAATCACGTTGACCACCTTGCCGATCTCCTCCGAGCGATGAGCCAGCGAGGTCATCTTGTCGGAGACGGTGCTGGTGGCGGCGGCGATCTTTTCCATGGTGACGGCTGCCGCCTGCATCACCGCGCCCCCCTGGTTCGCGGTCTCGGCCGAGCTGCGGCTGGCGGTGGCGGCGCTCTCGGCATTGTTGCTGATCTCGCCGATGGTCGCGGTCATCTCCTGCGCGGCGGCCGCTATCTGGTTGGTTTTGCTCGACTGGGTGTTGGCATTGCCAGCCGTCTGAACCGAGCGCGCGCTCATCTCGGTCGTGGCCGCGGAGAGCGTCTCCGCGCCCTGTGCCACCGCGACTAGAACCTCGCGCATGGCAGCCGCGCTGGCGTTGAACGCATCGGCTACTTGCCCGATCTCATCGGTTCCGGTCGCCTGGACGTATGCCGTAAGATCCTTGGCGGCCAAACCTTCAAGCGCGCCCAGCACTCTGATCAGCCGGGGCGAGATCAACTTGGTAAGCAACCAGCCAATCAGAGCGCAAATCCCGACGATCAAGAGCGTCGCCCCGCTGTTGATCCATGTGGCACCGCTGCTGGCGACGGTGACCCCCTGCGCTTCCGCGATGCCGCTCTTCGAGCACTCATCCATGGCCTGATATGCGTTTGCGATCGCATGATTGATCTTGCCCATCGTAGCTTCGGATTGCAGAAGATCGAGAGCGTTGCCAACCTTGCCGGCGGCCACGAATGCGAGCGCCTGATCGCTATCTTCCACATACTTCGAGAACGACTCCGTCAAATCTTGAAAAACTTCGCGTTCATGCTGGGTGCGAATCGTCGGAGCGTAGGCCGCAACCGCCTCTTTGTAGGCGCCGAGCGCCTTATGGAGCTTCTCGGTGTGTTCGGCCGTGCAGTCCGGCGTCAGGCATAGCAAGATGTTCAGATCTTCGCGCCGAAACTGGAGTGTGGAGCTACGGATATCGGCCAGATGCACAAGGGCGGGAAACCTGTATTCGCTCACCTCCTTGCTCTTTTGGGTAATAACCCTGAACGTGAAGAACGTATACCCGCACAGCAGAATGCAGAGGCCGCAAACGATTCCGAAAGCGACGGTGAACTTGCGGGAAACGGGGAGATTTCGGAGCCATTGCATATCGGAAACCCTTTCTCAGGCGACTCGTGGACTTCATCGGCGCAATCCGTCGGGACTTGAGTGCCCTCGTTTCGCATCCGCGAAGGAACACATCCCCGCCCCGCCGCCCCCCCGCTGCGTTACTCTTGATAGAGCAGACTTTTGCTGGACGCGCCGGGTAAACCTCTTGATTGTCGAAATCGAAGCGCTCACTAAAATCTACTCGTCGAAGCTGCGCGTGCTAGCCCTGGACGGGATCGACCTGCATTTGAGGCAGGGAGAGATATTCGGCCTGTTGGGGCCGAACGGCGCGGGAAAGACCACCGCCATCTCGATCGCCACCACCCGCGCCCTGCCCACCGGCGGAACGGTCAGGATTGCGGGCATCGACGTGGTCCAGCATCCCGCCCGCGCCCGGCGGACGATAGGCGTCGTGCCCCAGTTCAATACCCTCGACCGCTCCCTGACCGTCCGCGAGAACCTCTATTTCCATTGCCGCTACTTCGGCTTCAGCCACGCCCAGGCAGCGGCGCGTACGCTCGAATTGTTGGAGCGGTTTCTGCTCGGCGAACGCAAGGACGTCTATCCGGCGCAGCTCTCCGGCGGGCTGGCCCAGCGGGTGCAGATAGCGCGGGCCATCGCCCATCGGCCGACGGTCTTGTTCCTGGACGAGCCGAGCGCCGGCCTCGATCCGCAAAGCCGCATGGCCATGTGGACGGCCGTCGAGAGCCTGCGCAAGGAAGGCATCACGGTGCTCTTGACCACTCACTACATGGAAGAAGCCGACCAGCTCTCCGACCGGCTGGCGATTATCGACCGCGGCCGGGTGCTGGCGCTGGGATCGCCCACGAAACTCAAGGAGACCTTCTGCGCGCACACCCTCTTCGATCTGAAACTCAACTCGCTGGAAGGACTCGAAACCCTGGCCGCCGCACTGAAGACGCGCGCTGACGTGAGCGGCGCCGAAGTCACCGCCGAGGGATTGCGTGTCGTCGGCGCCACGGCCGACGGGCTGCTCCCGGAACTGGTGCGGGCGACCGCCGGCCACGGCCTGCGCGACCTGAAGATTGCCGAGCCGAGTCTGGAAACCGTATTCATTCAACTCACCGGGAGGGACCTGCGTGAATAGCCTGGAATCGCGGAACAAGGCGCGGGGAGCGAAGATCGGTAACTTGCCCGCGACAATGACGGTTGCATCGGGCAGATTCCTAGATGCCCTCCTTCGCCTGTTTTTGCGCGATCTGAAAGTGCTGGAGAGCGAACTGGGGTCTCGCGATTTGAGCTTGCGCCGCCCGGAATATCCAAACCTTGCCAGTTCCGATTTGGGAATCTTCCTCAAAGCGTTTGTGGGGCTGTACCTGCGCGATCTGCGGGTGCTCAGCCGGGAACTTATCCCCTTCCTCTTGCGCGTCGGGATGCAGCCTCTGCTCTTTCTCTTCGTTTTCACCTTCATTTTGCCGAGGATGGCCGGCGGCAACCCGCTGGCGGCGGGCGGAGGCTCCGCTGCCGCGGCCGGCATCGACTTCGGGACCATCATTCTGCCCGGCCTGATGGCCGTCGCCATCATGTTCTCCGGGATCGCCGCGGTGGCGCTGCCGCTCTCTTCGGAGTTCGGAATCACCCGCGAGATCGACGACCGGGTGATGTCTCCGCTGCCGCTATGGGCCGTGGCGCTGGAAAAGGTCTGCTTCAGCGCCATGCAGAGCATGGTCGCCGCGCTCCTGGTCATTCCCATGGCTTACTTCATCCCGGCCAAGCCAGTTGAGGCGCACGTGGCCAACTGGTTTTTGCTGGCGCTGGTCTTGCTGCTGGCCAGCCTGCTGGCCGGCTCGCTCGGCCTGGTGATCGGCTCCACCGTCAACCCCAAGCAGATTGGACTGGTCTTCTCCATCATCGTCGTGCCCATCACCTTCTTGGGATGCGTCTATTACCCCTGGGCCGGACTGGACAAGATTCCCTGGGTAAAGTACGGCGTACTCTTCAATCCCATCGTCTACATGAGCGAGGGGCTGCGCGCCTCGCTCACCCCCGGCGTCGCGCATATGCCGTCGTGGGCCATCTTGACCGCGCTGGTCTTCTTCACCGCCGCGCTGAGCCGCTGGGGACTCAACGGATTTTTGCGTCGTGTGCTTTCCTAGTACTACAGTTGTAGATTGCGAGATCGGAGGGAGCAGAGGCCTTCAGGCCTCTGAAATTGATACCAAAATGTTGGGCCTTTAGGCCCGGGCCTTTGCCAATCTCAGCCGAAATCCAGATATACAACTGTAATACTAGGCCCGCGCGTTCGCCGCGGATGCCGCGAAATGTTGGGCCTTTAGGCCCGGGCCTTTGCCAATCTCAGCCGAAATCCAAATTTACAACTGTAATACTAGGCCCGCGCGTTCGCCGCGGATGCCGCGAACGGAAATCGAGAATTGCGGTGAGACCGGGAATCCGCATGGTCGCGGAGCGAGCGGTTCGAGCCGAGCCGTTAGATTGAAGGAATGAGGCAAGCGCAAGCCAAGTGGAGGACGGAACTGCGGGCGCTGACGGCGCTGGCGGTTCCGGTGGCGCTCAGCGAACTGGGATGGATGACCCAGGGCATCGTCGACACCGTCATGGTGGGCAAGCTGGGGCCGGCGGCCATCGGCGCGGTGGCGCTGGGCAACGCCGTCTGCTTTACCCCCGCGCTTTTCGGCATCGGCCTGCTGCTGGGCCTGGATACGCTGGTGGCGCAGGCCTACGGGCGCGGCGATCACGACGAATGCCATCGCTGGCTGGCGCAAAGCGTGTATCTGGTGTGTATCCTTGCGCCGCCGATCATGCTGCTCTTGGCCCTGGCCAGCTTCGGCTTCGCGCTCTGCGGGATAACGCCGGAGGTGGCCGCGCCCGCCGCCAGCTACCTGCGCATCCTTAACTGGGGCACGCTTCCGCTGCTGCTCTACGGCGGCACGCGGCGCTACCTGCAAGGGGTCGGCGAGGTGCGCGCGATCGCCGCAACCTACGTCGCCGGCAATTTCTTCAACTGGTTCGCAAACTGGGTGCTGATCTACGGCAAGCTGGGCTTTCCGGCGCTAGGGGTGGACGGCTCGGCGCTCTCAACGGTGCTGTCGCGCATTCTGATCGCCGCTGGGCTGCTGGGCTTCGCCTGGCGCTACGAGCGCAAACGCGGACATCCTCTCTTCCGCCACTGGGTTGGGCCAAGTCTGGCTCGGCTCAAGCAACTGGCCAAGCTGGGACTGCCCGCGGCGGGACAGGTTTTGCTCGAGGTGGGGGCCTGGAACCTGGCCACGTTCTCCGCCGGTTGGCTGACGCCGGTGCAGCTGGCGACGCACCAGATCGTGCTCAACTACGCCAGCCTCACCTTCATGGTGCCGCTGGGAGTGGGGTCGGCGGCGGCGGTGAGCGTCGGGCAGGCGGTGGGCGCTGGAGACCCGGAGCGGGCGCGGCGGGCGGGATGGCTGGCGCTGGGGCTGGGCGGCGGCTTCATGCTGCTGTCGGCGACCGTCTTTCTGGCCGCGCCGGGGCCGCTGATCGCGCTTTATACCTCGGACCCCCGGGTGATGGCGCTGGGAACGGGACTCCTGCGGGTGGTGGCGGCGTTTCAGATATTCGACGGGATTCAGAGCGTCTCGACCGGGGCGTTGCGCGGGCTGGGAGAGACGCGGGCCCCCATGCTGGCCAATCTGTTCGGCTACTTTGCGCTGGGGCTGCCGCTGGGACTCACGCTGTGCTTCGTCTTCCATCGCGGCATCTACGGCCTATGGATAGGTCTGACTCTGGCGCTGATTGCGATTGCGCTTGCGCTGCTCTTGCGCTGGAAGCTGGAATCGGCGCGGCTGGCGGCTGGTTGACTGAAGTTGCGGCGCGCTCCTGGCGCTTCGAAATGAGAAAAATTGGCTCCCGTAGTCGCAACCTGAGGCGGTGGTAACAGGACCTGGTCTACCGCTCGGGCGATAGTGCGCTACTGAACGATGAGGGTAACCGTCCCCGTGGCCACGATCGTGCCCGAAGTGCCAGTCACGGTTACCGTGTAGGTTCCAGCTGTGGTTCCCTGGCCGCTTGCTCCGCCTCCGCTTCCGCTATTGCCGCCGCTGCCGCCTCCGCCATTGCCGCCTCCGCCGCTGGCGCCGGCCATTTGCCCGCTGCCGCCGCACCCGAGGAAGCCGGCTGACAGAGCGAAAAGAAGGAGCAGCATTCCGAGCATCGACTGGCCTCTGCGCCGCCGCGCTGGAATGCAGAAAATCAAGACGCAGGCTAGCGCCGCGCCGGCGACATTCTGCCAGCGGCCGCGGCGGCTCTTGGGATATCCCAGAGCGCCGCTCGACGGCGCAGTGGTTGTGACGGTCAAAAGCGCGGTTCCCGGGCTGGTTCCGGTTATGACTACCGGGCTGGTCGTTCCAAAGCTCAGCGTGGGTGGGTTCTGAGCCCCGGCGGGACTGGCGGTGAGCGCGGCGGTCAGCGTCACGCTGCCGGTGAAGCCGCCGCTCGGAGTTACCGTGATCGTGGAGACATTGCCGCTGGTTGCTCCGGGCGCGACGCTGACCGAAGTTCCCGCAAGAGCGAATCCAGGATTGACCGTGACCGTGGCGGAACTGGAAGCGTTGTTGTAGGTCGCCGCGCCGGCGGGATCGGGCGTGAAGACGACCGTCAGCGTATTGGCGCCCAGCGACAGCGATCCGGCCGGAACCGATATGATTGCGCTGCCCCCGGCAAGCGCGGAAGGCGCGGAGTTATAGATGCCGCTGGTCAGCGTGACGACGCCCGTAGGCGCCGGGGCGCCGCTTCCTCCGCTGACGACAACGGTGACTGGCAACGGCTGCGCCGCCGATGCGTTCGGCGAGGAGGGGATCACAGCCACGGCCGGCGACACCGCCGCCACCGAGACGACCAGCGCCGAACTGGTCGACGGCGCATAGTTCGTATCGCCCCGGTACTCCGCGGTGATGCTGTCCTGACCGGCCGGAAGGTCGGCGGCGATGCTGGCTTCCCCGCTGCCGTTCAAGGAGCCTGTGCCCAACACCGAGCTGCCGGACAAGAACACCACCGTCCCGGTGGGCGAGGGCACGGCCGCCGACTGAATCGTTGCGCCTCCCGCGTTCGCTTGCGAAAGCGGACTGCCGCTGATCTTCACGGTCAGGATGACCGGCGTGACCGAGGAGGCCGTCGTCGCCGAGGAGGTCAATGTCATTTTGGGCGGAAGCATTTGTCCGGTCAGCCCGACGGTGGCCGAGACGCTGGATCGGTAGTTGACGTCGCCGGCATACGATGCCTCCACCTGATGCGTCCCCCCGCCCGCGGGAACGATATGGTTCACGGCGGCGGTTCGTACATTCACCGACTGGAAGACGGTCACGCTCGAATCGTAGTAATTGGCGACGGCCAGGTCCGGTCTGCCGTCGCCGTTGAAGTCGCCCACCGCAACCGAGATCGGATACTGGCCCGCCGGCGAATTCGCCGCTGAAGTGAAGTTTCCCGCGCCATCGCCTTGCAGGACCGTCACGGTGTTGTTGCCGTAGTTGGCGGTAGCCAGGTCCGGGATGCCGTCCCCGTTGAAGTCGCCCACCGCGATGGAATACGGGCCGCTGCCCGTCGCCAGGCTCGAAGTCGGCGCGAAGCTGCCGTCGCCTTTGCCCAGCAGCACGGTTGCCGTATCGTCGATGAAATTCGCGGTGGCCAGGTCCGCCTTGCCGTCGCCGTTGAAATCGGCGGCCACGATCGAGTTCGGCTGACTGCCGGTCGTCGGGCTTGCCGCCGCGGCCGTGAAGTTGCCCTTGCCGTCGCCCAGCAGAATCGTGACGGTGCTGTCGTTGTAATTGGCAACCGCCAGGTCCGTCGCGCCGTCGCCGTTGAAGTCGCCCGCGGCAATGGAGACCGGTCCGTTGCCGGTTGCCGGACCGTTCGAAGTGGCAGTGAATCCTCCCTTGCCGTCCCCCAGCAGGATTGTGACCGCGTTGCCGCCGAAATTCGCCACCGCCAAGTCCAGATTGCCGTCCCGGTTGAAATCGCCCACGGCGATGGAATTGGGGGTTGTGCCGGCATTGGGACTGGTGGCGGTGGGCGTGAACGTTCCGTCGCCATTGCCCAGCAGGACGGTCACTGTGCCGTCGCCGTAGTTGGCCACCGCCAAGTCCAGATTGCCGTCTCCGTTGAAGTCGCCCACGGCGATGGCGATGGGATTGTTGCCGGTCGGCAAAACAGCCGGCGCTGGCGTGAATCCGCCTTTCCCGTTGCCCAGCAGAATCGCGATCGTGTTGCTGGAAAAGTTGGCCACGGCCAGATCCGGGTTGCCGTCGCCGTTGAAGTCCCCCACCGCGACCGCGTCCATGCTTTGGCTCACTGCCGGATTCGAGACGTTGAGCAGGCCGAACGCCGCCGGTCCGCCGCCCAGGGACGCCGTGCCCAAGACTGCGCTGCCGGAGGTGGTATCGAGATACGATACCGTCCCGGTCGGCGCCGCGCTGCCCGCGCCGGCCACCGTCGCGGTCAGCGAGTAGTCGCCCAAACCGCCCCCCTGCGCGATGGCGGTCGCGGAGGGATTTGTCCCCGTCACCGCCAGCGCGGCGATGGCCGACGTGCTGCCCGCGACGGTTGCCGTTCCCGCAAAAGCCGCCTTGTAGCTGTGGCTCCCGATTCCCGGGACAAGGCGGAGAACGGCCGTCCCCGCGCCCGTCAGTTGCGCCGTTCCCAACCGGTGGATATCGGTGCAATACGCGGCCGTCGCGTCGCAGAAATTCACCGTGCCCGCTGTCGCCGGCGCGCCGCCGAGCGCGACCGATGCCGTCAGCGCGACCGCGCGGCCCCAAGCCACCGACGCCACCGGATTTCCCGCCGAGGAAATAGCCAGCGCGGTTGCGGTGGACTGACCGACGAATACCGGCACTCCCGCCGAGACCGCCGCCGTGTAGTCGCCGTTGCCGCCGTAGCTGGCCACGATGAGATGCGATCCAGCCGCCAGCGCCGCGGTCGAGTAACTGGCTGTGCCGCTCCCGTTCACGGCCGCCGTGCCCAACTGCGAAGCTCCGTCCAGGAAGGTTACCGTGCCCGAGGGAACGGCGCCGGTGCCCCGTGCGGTCAGCGTCGCGGTGAAGGTCACGGAGATGCCGAGAGGGACGGAACTGGCGGACGATGCCAGCTTCACAGCCGGCATCGCCGGTTTGACGACTTGTTGATAGGTGGCGTGACTCTGTGAAAGGGCATGGCTGGGGCCGAGCGCCAAGACGGCGCCGCAGAGTGGCGCGAGGAGAAATGTGTACCTAGCGCCCAATTGCCCCCCCTGGGTGGCGAAGCATCGGCGCCGCCGTCCGTAGGCGGCGCCGATGCAGGCGTTTAGTAACTGCTGCTGTAGTTCCCGTCACCGGAATACGTGACCCGGATGCTGTGCGCGCCGGCGGTGAAGTCGGCTGCCGTCACGGTAATCGTTGCGTTGCCGGAACCGTCAAGCGTCGGCGTTCCGAGGGTGGTGCTGGTGGTGGTGTCCGTAATCGTAACTGTCCCGGTTGGCATTGCGCCAGTGCCGGCTACGTTCACGCTCAACGTCACTAGATCGCCGTAGACCGAAGGATTGAGCGAACTGGTCACCGTGGTGGTAACCGTTGCGCCGCCCGATCCGGAAGTCGCGGGAGAAACCGTGTAGCTGACCGGCGTGGAGGTATCGTTGACGGAGTTGAAGTTGCCGTCTCCGCCATAGGCTACGGTAAGGGAATCCGAACCGCCCGCCAGCGAACCCGCTCCAGAGAGAACCAGCGCGTAGGTGGAGGTATTGCCGCTTCCAACCTCGGTCAGCGTCCCCGTGCCGATTTGGGTTCCGTTGTTATAGAACGTCACCGTCCCGGTTGGGTACAAGGGCGAACCGCCGTCCAGATTCGACAAGGTCGCGGTCAGCGTGATGGGAACTCCATAGGAGGCCGATCCCGACGGCGATGCGCTCAGACTCAACCCTGGAGTCGCCTTGCCGACGGTGAGCGCGACGGTATTCGACGTCGAGCTCACGAAGTTCGCGTCGCCCGCGTACTGCACGGAAATGGTGTGGGAGCCGTCCGCAAAACCAGCGGTGTCGGCCCAGGTGACTGTGCCCCCTCCGCCGGAGACCGAGGGCCGCGCCGTGCCGATGGTTGAAACGTACGGACCCGGCGCCGAAGCGACCTCGACCTGCGCCCCCCAAACGCTGATATTGGTGGCGAACGGAGCGGAAGATGTGAGCAGGGCGGCGAACCCCGTTCCGGCTCCGCCAGGGAAGGTGTAGGTCAACGAGCAGCGCTGCCAGGTCGAGGTCACCGCGCAGGCCGACGACGAGGTCGCGGCCGAGTAAGGACTGTCGGTCAGCGTCAGATTCAGCGTTGCGCTCGAGGCCGTCTTCGCCCAGACCGAAAACGTCAACTGCTGGCTGGCGTAGCCGGTGCCCGGAACCGGGTACTGAACCGTGGAGGTGCCATCCGCAAAGGAAAGCGTCGTCGCCGTGCTGGCGCTCCCATCCGCTCCGGTCGACGCCAAAGGCGTGACTGTCGGCGCTGTTCCGGAAGTCGTCCATCCATGTCCAGTATTCACTTGTGAATAAGGTAACAGGTTGGAGCCGGTGGCAGACCCAATGTTTTGCGCGCTGCCCAGCGGATTGCTCCCATCGTAGAACTGTACCGTTTCGGAAGTGGGCGCGGGCGCGCCGGCCGTGTCCAGGATATAGGTGAAGGTGACAGTGCCTCCAGTCGTGATGCCGCTCGATGGAGACGCGGACAGCGTACCAATGGTGTTTCGCTGGTTGACCGTCTGTGAAACGGTCCCGGTGGACTGCGCAAACGAGAGCGTCGCGGAGCCTCCCACCAGCACGAATGCAACGATGCCTAGTTTCTTCATGGTCCCCGAGCCCTCCCATGGCTGTTATGTTGGGTGACGTGAGTGGATGTCGCGCGCCGGAACATACCGGCGCATTCCCTACTCGTAGTTATCGTCCCCGTTATAGACAGCCGTGAGCGTGTGTCCCCCTGGAGACAGTGTGGAAATGCTGAGAATTGCAACACCCGAACTGAGCGGGACGGTGCCAAGTGCATTCTCTCCGTCCAAAATCGTGGTTGTGCCGGTCGGAGTGGCTCCGCTGCCGGCGAATGTAAACGTCAACGTAACGTTATCCCCGAAGTACGCCACGGCCAGGGAAGTTGTCCCATTCACGGTCACGGAACTCTTGTGGACCGTCACGCTCACCGAACCCGCCGAAGGCGTGTTGTAGTCGGTGCTGTCGGTGGGCGTGAAGGTCACGCTCTCCGACGGCGATCCCGCTCCCGGCGCGGTGCTCGGCGTCGTCCAGGCAAAGGTTCCGCCCACCGAGGCCGTGCCGCCGGTCAGCGTGGAAGATGCCAGCGTTTGCCCGTAGTTGATGGCGCCGGCCGTCGGCCACACCGAGACCGTCGGGGTGACTTTGTTCACAGTCACGCTCACCGAGCCGGCCGAAGGCGTGTTGTAGTCGGTGGTGTCCGTTGGAGTGAAGGTCACGCTCTCCGACGGCGTCCCCGCTCCCGGTGCGGTGCTGGGAGTGGTCCAGGCGAAGGTTCCGCCCACCGAGGCCGTGCCGCCGGTCAGCGTGGAAGATGCCAGCGTTTGCCCGTAGTTGATGGCGCTGGCCGTCGGCCAAACCGAGACCGTCGGGGTGACTTTGTTCACAGTCACGCTCACCGAACCCGCCGAAGGCGTGTTGTAGTCGGTGCTGTCGGTGGGGGTGAAGGTCACGCTCTCCGAAGGCGATCCCGCTCCCGGCGCGGTGCTGGGCGTGGTCCATGCGAAGGTCCCGCCCACCGAGGCCGTGCCGCCGGTCAGCGTCGAAGAGGCCAGCGTTTGCCCATAGTTGATGGCGCTTGCCGTCGGCCAAACCGAGACCGTCGGGGTGACTTTGTTCACGGTCACGCTCACCGAACCGGCCGACGGCGTGTTGTAGTCGGTGCTGTCGGTGGGAGTGAAGGTCACGCTCTCCGAGGGCGATCCCGCGCCCGGCGCGGTGCTGGGCGTGGTCCATGCAAAGGTCCCGCCCACCGTGGCCGTTCCGCCGGTGAGTGTGGAAGAGGCCAGCGTTTGCCCGTAGTTGATGGCGCTGGCCGTCGGCCAAACCGAAACCGTCGGGGTTGCCTTGTTGACGGTGAAGCTGGCGTTCTGCGTTCCGGCCAAATAGTTGCCGTTGGCGGCCTGCGAGGCCTGAAGGACCACAGTGCCGGCCCCGGTAATGGTGACTGTCGAACTGGAGATGCTGGCGGGACCGCTGACCACTGAATAGGTGATCGTGCCCGCGGAGTTCGATGAGGCTGACACCGCGAAGGGCGAGACGCCATAGGTCTGGTTCGATACAGAGAAGGCGATGGTCGGAGCTTCGCCAAGTCCCGTGCCGCTCAGAGCGAGGTTCTGTGCGGCCGACGAGGCGTTGAGCGCGTTATCGGTGAGCGTCACAGAGCCTGTGAGTGAGCCTGTGCTCGCCGGCGCGAATTCAATGCCCAGTACGCAGCTCGCGGCAGAGGCTAGCGATTGTCCGCTGGTTGAGCACGTGGTGCCGGCTCCGCCTAGCGAGAAGTTGGTTGGGACCGAGATGCTCGAAATCGTGAATTGCGCGTTGCCGATGTTGTTGACCGTTTCATTGGCGGCGGTTGAGCTTTGCCCGACTGTGGTGCTTGAGAAGCTGAGCGGCGTGGACGAGGAAATGGACCCAACCGCGATCTTGCGGACGATGCCTTCCTGATATTGAGCGATGTAGAGGTTGCCCTGACTGTCAAGGGCCATGCCCTCCGGGTAATACAATTCCGCGCTGGTGGCCACGCCTCCGTCGCCGGTATAGCCGTTCGTGCCATTGCCGGCAATGGTGCCGATGATGCCGCCGGCGCCGTTCACCATCCGAATATGTCCGCCGGCATTGGAAACTATGTAGAGGTCGTTTGCGGCATCCAGGGCCAGGCCCCACGGTTTTGCAATGCTGGCGCTGGTGGCCGCGCCGCCATCGCCTGTATCGGTGTTTATGCCTTGGGTTCCGGCAAAGTTGCTGATCGTGCCTGAGGTGTTTACCAGACGCACACGTCTGTTGCCCGCATCGGCAATGTACAAGTTGCCCGATGGGTCCACGACGACAGCCTCCGGATTGTTCAGTTCGGCGCTGGTGGCCGCGCTGCCATCGCCCGAGGACCCTCCGACGCCTGCCGTACCTGCTACGGTGCTGATGATGCCGCCCGGAGAAGTTACCTTGCGTACGATTTCGTTGGTGCTGTCGCAAATGTAGAGGTTACCCGCGGAGTCCACCGTTACTCCGTTAACGCCGTGGAGTTCGGCGCTGGTCGCGGAGGTGCCGTTGCCCAAATATCCCGCCGTGCCATTGCCGGCTACGGTGCTGATGATACCGGTGATTGCGTTGACCATGCGGATGCGATTGTTGCCTTGATCCGCTATGTAGACATTGCCCGCGCCATCGACGGCAACGCCGGACGGATTGCTCAGTTCGGCGCCGGTCGCCGCGCTGCCGTCCCCTGAGTAACTCCCCGTGCCATTGCCCGCATACGTGGATATGTCGCCTGTCCCCGCTGCTACCATGCGGACGCGATTGTTGGTGTAGTCCGCGATGTAGAGGTTGCCGGCGCCGTCCAATGCGACCGCATACGGCTGGTTGAGCTTTGCGGCTGTTGCCAGGTTCCCATCGCCGGAGTAACCGTTTGTGCCAGTCCCGGCGACGGTCGAGATGATGCCCGGCGTCAATCCCAACTGCGGCCCTGTACCCGAACCCGACAGATACGACGTGCCCAGCATCGTTGGCGTGGAAGAAGAGAGAACCACGGCTCCCAGGCGCTGTCCAGGCGCGGTCGGGGTGAATGTGTACTCGACGGAGCAGGCCTGACCGACGCTGTATGATGTGCCCGTAGAGCAGGTGCCGCCGGCCACGTAAGCGTAGTCGAGGCCCGCCGCGCCCTGCGTCACAACGGAGATCGTATTCAGTGTGCCTGCGGTGGAGAAGTTCACGGTGGCGGTCTGGGTAGCGCTGGTTGAGCCAACGTTTGTAGTCGGCGCGGTGTAGGCCGAAGCAGCGGCGTTCACGGTGACGCTCACCGAACCGGCCGACGGCGTGTTGTAGTCGGTGCTGTCCGTTGGGGTGAAGGTCACGCTTTCCGACGGCGTCCCCGCTCCCGGCGCGGTGCTCGGCGTCGTCCATGCAAAGGTCCCGCCCACTGAGGCGGTTCCGCCGCTCAGCGTCGAAGAGGCCAGGGTCTGTCCGGCAGTGATGGAACCGGCCGTCGGCCACACCGAAACCGTCGGGGTGACTTTGTTCACCGTCACGCTCACCGAACCGGCCGACGGGGTGTTGTAGTCGGTGCTGTCGGTGGGGGTGAAGGTCACGCTCTCCGACGGCGATCCCGCTCCCGGCGCGGTGCTGGGCGTGGTCCAGGCGAAGGTCCCGCCCACCGAGGCCGTGCCGCCGGTCAGCGTCGAAGAGGCCAGCGTCTGCCCGTAGTTGATGGCGCCGGCCGTAGGCCACACCGAGACCGTCGGGGTGACTTTGTTCACAGTCACGCTGACCGAGCCCGCCGACGGCGTGTTGTAGTCGGTGCTGTCGGTGGGGGTGAAGGTCACGCTCTCCGACGGCGTCCCCGCTCCCGGCGCGGTGCTGGGAGTGGTCCATGCGAAGGTTCCGCCCACCGAGGCCGTTCCGCCGGTCAGCGTCGAGGATGCCAGCGTTTGCCCGTAGTTGATGGCGCCGGCCGTCGGCCAAACCGAAACCGTCGGGGTGGCCTTGTTGACCGTCACGCTCACCGAACCGGCCGACGGCGTGTTGTAGTCGGTGCTGTCGGTGGGGGTGAAGGTCACGCTCTCCGACGGCGTCCCCGCGCCCGGCGCGGTGCTGGGGGTGGTCCAGGCGAAGGTTCCGCCCACCGAGGCCGTGCCGCCGGTCAGCGTGGAAGATGCCAGCGTTTGTCCGTAGTTGATGGCGCCGGCCGTAGGCCAAACCGAGACCGTCGGGGTGACTTTGTTCACGGTCACGCTCACCGAACCCGCCGAAGGCGTGTTGTAGTCGGTGGTGTCGGTTGGGGTGAAGGTCACGCTCTCCGAGGGCGTCCCCGCTCCCGGCGCGGTGCTGGGAGTGGTCCAGGCAAAGGTTCCGCCCACCGAGGCCGTGCCGCCGGTCAGCGTCGAGGAGGCCAGCGTTTGCCCGTAGTTGATGGCACCGGCCGTCGGCCAAACCGAAACCGTCGGGGTAACTTTGTGGACCGTGACGCTCACCGAGCCCGCCGACGGCGTGTTGTAGTCGGTGGTGTCGGTGGGGGTGAAGGTCACGCTCTCCGACGGCGTCCCCGCTCCCGGCGCGGTGCTGGGAGTCGTCCATGCGAAGGTGCCGCCCACCGAGGCCGTTCCGCCGGTCAGCGTGGAAGATGCCAGCGTTTGCCCATAGTTGATGGCGCCGGCCGTCGGCCAAACCGAGACCGTCGGGGTAGCCTTGTTGACCGTTTGAGTCAATGTCGAAGAGGAGCTGCTGTTATAGCTGCTTGAGTTGGTCGTGTAGGCGGCGGTGACGCTGTGCGCTGCAGCCGTCAAAGTCGAGGTGGCATACGTGGCCGTTCCGCTGCTGAGTGTAACGGGACTGCCCACGTTGCTGCCATCGATGCTGAACTGCGCCGTCCCTGTTGGCACAGCCGAGCCGCTTACCGGCGCGACGGTGGCTGTAAAGGTCACCGATCCGCCATAGGTGGAGGGGTTTGCCGACGAGCCCAACGTGGTCGTGGTGCTCACCGCGATTCCCGTCCCACTCGTACTGATGGTTTGCGTCGATCCCGTCACGGCCAGCGAATTGTCCGTAAGCACGACGGAACCGTCCAGCGCTCCCGTCTGCGCCGGGTCCAAGTCCACCGCGTAGGCGCAATCGCTTCCAGCCGCGAGCGTTCCCGGCGAACTCGACGTATTGAGTTCCGGGCAGGTTGTAGCGGCGTCCAGCAAATAGGAAGCGGGGACTGTGGGGTTGGTGCCGGAAGCGGGCGTGGCCACCGTGAGGCTGGCGTTGCCGAGATTGGATACCATCGCCGTCTGCGGATCGTCGGTCGCGTCCAGCGTTCCCACCGCTGTCGAAGTTGGGAAGGTCAGTTGCGACGCGGCAATGTTGACTTCGCGAATGCGGTTGTTGGAAGTGTCGGCAAGGAATAGGTTGCCGGCCGAGTCCATACCGAGTCCTTTCACCTGGTTCAACTCGGTTCCCGTCGCCGCCACTCCATCCGCCACGTAGCCGGCTGTTCCATTGCCGGCCACGGTCCATATATATCCCGAACCGGCCGCCACCTTTCGGACACGATTGTCGCTGGTGTCCGCGATATAGATGTTTCCCGCGGCATCCACCCAGATGCTGTGCGGCGCGTTCAACTCCGCGCTGGTCGCCGCCGCGCCATCCCCGCAGGCGGCGGAGCCGCCCGCGCAAGCCGTTCCGGTTCCCGCCACCGTGGTGATGTTTCCCGAGCCCAGTCCCGTATTGAGCGCCTGCACCTTGCGTACGCGATTGTCGCCGTCGTCCGATATATATATGTTGTTCGCGCCATCCACGAAAATGCCGCGCGGAACGTTCAAGTCGGCCAGCAGAGCGGAGCCTCCATCTCCGCAGGAACTTGTTGGGGCCGCGCAGGCCGTTCCCGTGCCGGCCACGGTCGTTATCAATCCCGTCGCGCCTCCCACCATGCGGATGCGATTGTCGTTGAAATCGACGATGTACAGATTTCCCTGTCCGTCCATCGACAGCCTGGAGGGAAGGTTCAACTCGGCGCTCGTGGCCGCTTCTCCATCGCCGCACACGTTGGTCGGGCTGGGGCAGGCCGTTCCGGTGCCCGCAACGGTCGTGATGATGCCGGTTCCCGCCGTAACTTTTCGAACCTTCTGATCCGAATAGTCGGCTATATAAATGTCGCCCGCACCGTCCACGTAGACATCCGTCGGATTGTTCAGATTGGCGGAGGTCGCCGCTCCGCCGTCTCCGCAGGCGCCGGTGGGCGCGGCGCAGGCGGTTCCATTCCCGGCCACCGTCGAGATCGTGCCGCCCACCGCAAACTTCCGGATTTGGTTGTCCGAGCTGTCGGCAACGTATACGTTGCCCAGGTTGTCCACGAACAAGGCATTGGGAGAGTTCAAGGTGGCGGAAGTCGCCGATCCCGTGTTTCCGCAAGCCGGACTGGCGGTGGGAGCCGCGCACGCCGTTCCCGTCCCGGCCACCGTGGAGATTTCCCCAGGCGTCAGGGCGGCCAGTGGGCCGGTGCCGGTGCCGGTCAGGGAGAAATCGATGTTTCCCGTGCCGGTAACCACTCGTAGCGGCACCTGCCGAGTGCCTGGATACGACGGCTTGAAGGTCACCGGCACCACGCAGGTGGTGTTGATGGGGTTGCTTGAACCGACCGTGCATCCGGTTATCGTTCCAATGCTGAACTCCTGATCCGCGCCCTGAGAGGTGGGCACGCTGACGCTGGTAACCGTCTCCGTCGCGGTAGTTTCTATGCCGATGTTCGTCACGGCGCTCGTGGAGGAGATGCCGGTGGTGGGAAAGGCTATCGTTGTGCTGTTGGCAAAGACCTTGCGTACGCGATTGTCGTCGCTGTCGGAGATGTATAGGTTCCCCGCGTTGTCGACGAAGACGCCGTTGGAGTAGTTCAGGTTGGCGCTCGTGGCGACGCCGCCGTCGCCGCAGGCGGCCGTCGTGGGAGAGCACGCCGTTCCCGTTCCGGCAACCGTGGTGATGATGCCGGTCCCACCGGCGATCTTGCGGACGCGATTGTCGTTTTGGTCCCCAATGTAAAGATTGCCCGCTAGGTCCAAGGCAATAGCGGCTTGGCTGGCCAGGCTGGCGCTGGTGGCCGCGCCGCCGTCTCCGCAGGCCCCGGTGGTCGGGTAACAATAGTTTCCGTTGCCCGCTATGGTCGATATATCCCCGCTGTCGGACATTACCAGACGAATGCGATTGTCCCCGTTGTCAGAGATATAAATGTCGCCCGCGCTGTCTACCGCCACTCCGCGGGGAAGATATAAGTTGGCGCTGGTCGCAACCCCGCCGTCCCCGCAGGCATTGGTGGATGACGCGCACTGCGTTCCATTGCCCGCCACAGTGGAGATATCTCCAGTGCCCGCCGTAACCTTGCGGATGCGATTGGTGTCGAAGTCGGCGATATAAAGGTTTCCGGCCCCATCCACCGCAATGTCGATGGGGTTGTTCAGCTCCGCGCTGGTGGCCGCGCCCCCGTCCCCGCAGACGGCCGTGCTCGGTGTGCAGGCTGTTCCCGTGCCGGCGACCGTGGAAATATATCCGGTGCCGGCCGAAACCTTGCGAATGCGATTGTCGCCGCGATCGGCGATGTATATATTTCCAGCCGAGTCCACCACGGTGGCATTCGGTTGGTAGAGATCGGCGCTGGTGGCCGCGCCCCCGTCCCCGCAGGTCGATGTCGGCGTGGGGCACTGCGTCCCATTGCCCGCGACCGTCGTGATGATCCCGGTTGTCGCCGATACCTTCCGTACCCGGTTATTGGCATATTCGGAGATGTACAAGTTGCCCGCGCCGTCGACGAACGTATGTTCCGGGTTGTTGAGATTGGCGCTGGTAGCCGCGCCGCCGTCCCCGCAGGGGTTCGTCGAAACCGAACACGCTGTCCCGTTTCCAGCCACGGTCACAATATCAGGAACCAGCGTCATCTGCGCTTCCGCGGGGAGAGCGAAAAGAGCGATCAACGCAAAGAGCCAGTGCCGGCGCCCTCCCATGGCTCCGGCGAGACGCAGGTTGCCAAAGACCCGCCGGCGCGGATTCCCAGGCGCGGACTTCTCCGATCCCGTCCCGGAAACTTCCGGCGGGGTAGACAAGAGCCTCCGGGTTTGGCCACTCCTACTCATTTTGGCGCCTTCAATCCTTGCGCCGGCGCTCAAGCGACGGCGTCTCTTGAATCCCGGACTCTCCGGCATCCGCGCGGATCAAGTTGGAACATGAGCCGGTCGAAAGAACGGCGCAAAGGCTCTCTTCTCGAACTATGCCCGTAATGCGTGTCGCAGTTTGTTTGCGCATTCTCATTGACCTCTACAAAGGATGTATCGGCCATGATTCTAAATATGTTAGTAGTACGGTTGTGCAATGCGACAAACACTTAGGTAATTGGCGGCGTCCAGCCCCTTCGCCCCTTCCATCTGCCTTGAAACTTGGCAAGCCTCCAAGCCAGTCTAGACGGCCAGTGCGCAACCTGAGGGCATTCGCCGCCAACAATCTCCGATACACTTCGGTGCCGCGCGATTGCGCTTGCCCGCGGTTCGCCGCCACCGCTTAACCGCCGGCATCACTCTGGATCACTTTTTTCTCGTAAGATGCAACCCGCATCGCAGGAATCCGTCGCGGAAGCGCCAGCCTTCCTTTTCGGCCAGCCAAGCCCGGCAAGGCAACGGTTCCGGCCGTTATCATACTGGGACATGGCTTCCTTGAAAGAGTTTTTGAAACCGCTGGCCGAGGACGGAGCCGCGTTGACCCGCGCGCAGGCTTCCGCTGCGCTCGCTGAGATTCTTACCGGCGAGGTGCCGGAGGTGGAAACCGCGGCCCTGCTGACCGTGATGGCCACGCGCGGCGAACAGGCGCCGGAGCTGGCCGGATTTGTGGAGACGATGCGGGCGCGCGCCACGCCGCTTCCGCTCACCGCCGAAGAGCGCGACCAACTCGTGGATACCTGCGGAACCGGCGGCGGAGGGCCACTGACCTTCAACATCTCGACCGGCGCGGCTTTGGTGGCCGCCGCCGCCGGAGCGAAGGTCGCCAAGCACGGCAACCGCGCGGTTACCTCGCTGGCCGGCTCGGCGGACGTGCTGGAGGCCCTCGGCGTACCCATCGAATTGGGACCGGAGCTGGCCGTCGAGTGCCTGCGCGAGACCGGATTCATGTTTCTCTTCGCGCCGCTCTACCACCCGGCGATGAAGACGGTTGGCCCGCTGCGCAGGGCGCTGGGCTTTCGCACCATCTTCAACCTCTGCGGACCGTTGAGCAATCCCGCCGGGGCGCGGGCGCAGGTGATTGGCGTACTCGCGCCCAGCCGGGTGCTGCTGGTGGGGCGCACTCTGGCGGCTCTGGGAGCGAAGCGAGCCTTCGTGGTGCATGGGACCGACGGCATCGACGAGCTGACCACCACCGGGGAATCGGTGGTGGCGCGGATTGAGGAGTCGGAGACGGGAGAATCTGCGTTGAAGGCCGCCCGCGTCACGCCGGAGATGGCCGGTCTGCCCCGCGCCGCGCTGGATCAAATTGCCGGCGGAGACATCGCAACCAACGCGGCCTTGCTTTATAACGTGCTGACCGGCATTCCCGGCGCGCGGCGGGATATTGTGCTGATGAATGCCGCGGCCGCGCTGGTGGCGGCAGGGCTGGCCGTGGACCTGAAAGAGGGCGTCGCGCGGGCCGCCCAAGCCATCGACTCCGGCCAGGCCGCGGCCACCTTGGCCAAACTGAGGAACTTCGCGGCGAAGCGCGCGGGGACGAAGTAAGGCAAGTTGAAGCGGGTGGTGTCCGCAAGCGGCTTTAGAAGCTCCTCACCCACTCCAGTATCGAACTGACCCCAACTCCGCTCGGCCCCTTGGCGATGTAAGGCTTCGAGTCTTCCACCCAAGCCATACCCGCGATGTCCAGGTGTATCCACGGCGTGTCTTCGACGAAGACTTTCAGGAACTCGGCCGCCGTGCTGGCTCCGCCCCAGCGTCCGCCGGTGTTCTTGATGTCGCCTATATCGCTCTTGATCTGCTCGGCGTACTCCTCGCCGAGCGGCAGCCGCCAGAATTTCTCCCCGGAGATGCCCAGCGCCTTGTTGAACTTCTCGAAGCTCGCTTCGTCGTTTGAGAATACGCCGGAATTGGCATGGCCCAGGGCGACCACGCAGGCCCCGGTCAGAGTTGCCGCGTCGATCAGGTGGGTTGCGCCAAGTTGGCGGGCATAAGTCAGTCCATCGGCCAGTACCAGGCGGCCTTCGGCATCGGTGTTGATAATCTCGATGGTCTTGCCCGGCTTCTCCGCGCTGAAGGGCATCGCCGTCTGCACGTCGCCCGGTTTCTGCGCCTTGCCGTCGGGCATATTCTCGGCCGCGCAGACGATGCAGACCACGCGCACCCTGGGCTTGAGCAGGGCAATGGCGCGCATGGCGCCGATCATGGCCGCGCCGCCCGCCATATCGTACTTCATCTTTTCCATATTGTCCGAGGGCTTGATCGAGATGCCCCCGGAATCGAAGGTGATGCCCTTGCCCACCAGCCCCAGCACCGGCCCTTCTTTGACGCCCTCCGGCTCGTAGCGCAGCACGATCAGCGCCGGCGCCTCCTCGGAGCCTTGCGCCACGCTCAGGAAGGCGCCCATCTTCAACTCCTTCAGCTTCTCCGTGGAGTAGTCCGACCAGCCCAGGCCGACCTCGGCCGCCATCGCGGCGGCGCGGTGCCCAAGAATCGAAGGAGTGAGTTTGTTGCCCGGCTCATTGACCAGGGCGCGGGTGAAGTTCTGGCTCTCGCCTACGACGATGCCTTCGGCAAATGCCGCCTCCACGAGCGCCTTGTCCCGATCGTCGCGGACGGCCAGGGTGAACGACTGGACGCTTTGGTCCTTGCGGTCGCTGCGGTAGGTGTCGGGGTCGAAGTCGCCCACAAGCGCGCCTTCCACGGCGGCGCGGACGCTGGGCCCGGCCGGAAGCGACTCCGACTCCGGCAGCGCCAAGACCAGTTCCCGAATGCCGCGCGGCTTGAGGAAGCGGACGGCGGCCCCGGCGGCGGTGCGCACGTTGTGCGCGTTGATCTTGGCCCGCTTGCCCAAGCCGACGATCAGCAGCCGCTTGGCCGACAGGCCCGCTGGAGCGTGCAGCAGCAGGGTCTCGTGCGTCGCGGCCTTGTATTCCCCACTGGCAAGCGCGGCCGCCGCGGCCGCCTTCACCGCCGCCTGCGAGGTAAGCAGTTCCGGCTCGGCTTTCGCGTCGCTGCCTTTGGCTGTTTGGTTATCGACGGCCAGGACGGCCAGCGCTTCGGTTTCAATTCCAGAAAGATTCGCAAACGACAGTTGAGTCCGCATATCGTTCATTATTTCACTCTTGCGGGCCGAATGGGGAGAGATGAAATTCGTCTTGTTCCGACCCGGCAACGGGGCTTTAGCCCCGGACGGAATGCTGATCCACCCCCTCCCGATCGTTTTGCGGCGCTGACAATGGATGCAGTGAGTGAGACGCTGCGCTGAAATTGTCAGCGGCGCGTTTTCAATTTGAATCTTTCGCCTATATGCGATTGATTTCGCGCCATTTTAACCGTCTATTCACAATGCCTCGGTAGCCTAGTGTTGGTGATCGCCCAAGTGCCTGAGATTCGCGTCTCCAAAGCTCAAACTCAGCAGGATCCGCCGGCTCCAGGCGGACAGCCGCCGGCCGCGGAGTCGACTGCCGAGGTTTCAGAGGTTCGCGCCTTTCTGCTGGCGCGCGGCAACGCGGCCATCGCCGACCGCATATTTCGTTCGCTGATGGCATTGTCCGCGCTCAGCATCTTCGCCATTGTGGCGCTGATCGCCGCAGAACTCATGTTGCGTTCGCGGCTCGCCTGGGGAAAGTTCGGCTTGGATTTCTTCTACAAAGCCTCCATCGACCCGGCAACCGGCCTGCCGATCTACTGGGACCCGGTGAATGGCCATTTCAGCGCCCTCCCGTTCCTCTACGGTACGCTGGTCTCGTCGTTGCTGGCGCTGCTGCTGGCGGTGCCGCTGGCCATCGGCGTGGCCATCTTTCTTACCGAAATGTGCCCCCACGCACTGCGCGGACCGCTGGCCTTCCTCACCGAACTGCTGGCCGCCATTCCCAGCGTGATCTATGGGTTGTGGGCGGTCTTCGTGCTGGTCCCGCTGATGCGGGAGCAGGTCAATCCCTGGCTGATCGGTCTGTTCGGCTGGACCGGTTTTTTCGGCGACGACAACCCCACCGGGCTGGGCTTTCTCACCGCCGGCGTGATTCTGGCCATCATGATTCTGCCCATTGTCTCCTCGCTGACGCGGGAGGTGATGAGCGCGGTGCCCGGTTCGCAGCGCGAGGCGGTGCTGGCGCTGGGAGCCACGCGCTGGGAGACCATCCAGATGGGAGTGCTGCGCAACGCGCGCATCGGGATCGTGGGCGCGATCATCCTCGGATTGGGGCGCGCGCTGGGCGAGACCATGGCCGTGACTATGGTCATTGGCAATAGCCTGGACATTCAGCGCTCGCTGCTCTCCAACGGAAATACGCTGGCCTCGGCGATCGCCAACCAGTTCAGCGAAGCCTCCGACAACCTGCATCTGAGCGCGTTGATGGAGCTGGGCCTGGCCCTGTTTTTGGTGACCATTGTGGTGAATGCCTTTGCCCGTCTGCTGGTCTGGGCGGTGACGCGCGGGACTCCGGCGCGGGTGAATTGAAGTGCGGCCTCTAGCTCCTAGCTCCTAGCTAGAGGCTAGAAGCTAGAAGCTAGAGGCTAGAAGCTAGAGGCTAGAAGCTAGAGGCTAGAAGCTAGA
>CAZMHC010000040.1:0-2805 GCA_964565955.1 uncultured Occallatibacter sp. | reverse complement strand
GCTAGAAGCTAGAGGCTAGAAGCTAGAGGCTAGAAGCTAGAGGCTAGAAGCTAGAAGCTAGAAGCTAAAGGCTGGAAGCTGCTTTACGGAGAGCCGAGGGTGCGGGAAGAACGTAAATTGCGGGATCGGATTCGGGCGCTGACCGACGGCTTGGCCACCGCGCTGGCGCTGCTCGCCACCATCGTGGTTGTGGCGCCCTTGGTGGCCATCTTTGCCTATCTGGTCTACAAGGGCGCCAGTTCCCTGAGTCTGGACTTTTTCATCAAGATTCCCAAGCCGGTGGGCGAACTGGGCGGGGGCATGGCCAACGCCATCCTCGGTTCCGCGATTCTGCTGGCTGTGGGCAGCGCGATCGGGGTTCCGGTGGGCATCGGCGGCGGCATCTTTCTGGCCGAGTTCGGGCGCGGCACCCGGCTGGCCAACGCCATTCGCTTTACCGCCGATGTGCTCAACGGGGTTCCCTCGATCGTCATGGGAATCGCCGTCTACTCCCTCATCGTCATTCCGCAAGGGCACTTTTCGGCCTTCTCGGGCGGGGTGGCGCTGGGAATCATGATGATTCCCACCGTCTGCCGCACCGCCGAGGAGATGCTGCTCATGGTGCCCAATGCGGTGCGCGAGGCCGCGCTGGCCCTGGGCGTCCCCAATTGGCGCTCGGTCCTCGCGATTACCGTGAAGACCGCCTCGCCCGGCATCATCACCGGGTGTATGCTGGCCTTTGCGCGGGTGGCGGGCGAGACCGCGCCGCTGATCTTCACAGCCCTGGGCAACCAGTTCTGGAGCGCCAGCCTGAATGAGCCGATCGCCGCGCTGCCGTTGCAGATTTACATCTACGCGCTCTCTCCCTCCGACGATTGGCACCGGCTGGCGTGGGCGGGGGCGCTGGTATTGATTGTCTTGATCGTGGCCGCGGTTTCGCTGGTGCGTTATGTGGCCAGCCGCGGCGTATTGAAGGGAGCCAGCTAGTGGGCGTCGGCATCGAGGTAGCCAACCTGAATGCGTGGTACGGAAACAATCACGCCTTGCAGGACATCAACCTGAACATACCGGCCAATCATGCCACGGCGCTGATCGGTCCCTCCGGCTGCGGCAAGAGCACCTTCGTCCGCTGCCTGAATCGGATGCACGAGACCAACCCCGTTGCCCGGGCCACCGGCACGGTGCGCATCGGCGACTTGGACATCTACAAGGATTGCAAGCCGGTCAAGGTGCGCCGGCGCGTGGGCATGGTCTTCCAGCGGCCCAATCCCTTTCCCACCATGTCTATTTATGACAATGTTTGCGCGGGGTTGAAGCTGAATGGCTACGACCACCGTCAAGCGCTCGACGAGATCGTCGAGAAGTCGCTCAGGAATTCGGCTCTGTGGGACGAGGTGAAGGACGATCTCAAGAAAAAATCCGGCGCCAGCCTCTCCGGCGGCCAGCAGCAGCGGTTGTGCATCGCGCGCGCGCTCGCCGTGGACCCGGAGGTGCTGCTCATGGATGAGCCGTGCTCCGCGCTGGACCCCGTTTCCACCTCCAAGATCGAGGACCTGATCTTCCAGTTGAAGCCGCAATACACCATCGTCATCGTGACTCACAATATGCAGCAGGCGGCGCGCGTGGCCGAAAAGACCGGCTTCTTCCTGAACGGCCGCATGGTCGAGTTCGACACCACCCACAAGATTTTCACCAACCCCAGCGACAAACGGACGGAAGATTACATCACAGGCAGGTTCGGATGACGCGCATACGCTTTCAGCAAAGCCTCGACGAGTTGAAAGAGCAACTGCTGGTGATGGCTGGGCTGGCCGAGCAGGCCATTCAGCGCGCCATCGAGGCCTATCGCGTCCGCGACCTTTCCATCTGCGACCTGGTCAGCCGCTCGGAGATCGCCATCAACCGCCTGGAGCGCGACATCGACCAGACCGCGCTGGACCTGCTGGCCATGGAGCAACCCATGGCCGTCGATCTGCGTTTCATCCTGAGCGTCATCAAGATCAACGCCGACCTGGAACGGGTGGGCGACTCGGCCAAGAGCATCAGCGACCGGGTGCGAAACATGGAGCATATGGCCTCGGCCGATCTCCCCGTCGATATTCCCCGCATGGCCTCGCTGGCCGCTGAAATGGTGCGCAAGAGCCTGCAATCGTTCATCGAGGCGGATGCCGAGGTAGCCCGCTCGGTGCTGGCCATGGACGACGCGGTGGACGCGATGAACCGCGCCGCCTACAAATCTCTGACCAAGGTCATGGAAGAGGAGAGCCATCTGGCGCCGCAGGCCCTCAACGCGCTGATGATAAGTCGCAGCCTGGAGCGCGTGGCCGACCACGCCACCAATATCGCCGAGGACGTGATCTTCTGGGTGCAGGGCGCCGACGTGCGTCACCACAAGAGCGCCACCGGTGGCCGCGACCCTCACGCGCTGGCTTAAGGCATCTTCGATTCATCCGTTGACGCAAACGTGGGGATAGAGTCGAGTTTTGTGCGGGATGGTCAATAAGTTATCCAGAGTCAGGTTCGCCTATGTACTGGAGAGAGGAGCAACGCACAACTTTCTTTTGTCCTATGGCATGGTTTTCGAGGTGCATTGGGACAAGATCGGAGACGGCCTGTACGAACGAAGCCCGTTCTACACCTTTGAATGGCTGGACGGAGTGGTGGTTGTTCCTCCCGATGCGAAATTCATGCTATTGTCCTGAGTCCAAAATTCGTTCAACAAACAGATTGTCATCCTGAGCGAAGGTTGGCGCGTTCTTCGCGCCAAACGCAGTCGAAGGACCTGCGTTTTCAAAGCTGACTTATCCAACGAACTTCTGACTCACC
>CAZMHC010000039.1:0-26741 GCA_964565955.1 uncultured Occallatibacter sp. | reverse complement strand
AGGATCTGTTCAACTACGACTTCCGCCGCACCGAGCAGTGCATCATTCCCTACGCGACGCAGGAGGGCGAGATCAGTTTCTGCGCCTATAACACCGGCATAGGATGGCGCAACATCATCGAGAAGATGCACATGACCGCCACGCTGACCAAGTGGTACGAGGAGCACGGGCGGCATGAGATATTCGCCGGCGGCAAGAAAGTAACGATGGGCGAGGTGGGCCACGATCTGGCGCTGAACATGGCGCACGTCAACGCCGAGGCCAACCACACGCTGGACGATCTGGGCATCGCCAAGAACGCCCGCGAAGAGAAACTCCGCGCCCGCGACGGCAAGCAGAAGGACGAAGCCGAGAATGCCCGCATGGCCAAGCTCTATCGCGAACATATTCTGGGCGAAAAGCCGGTCGAGGGGTTGGTTCGGCTGAATGCCATAGCGCCAGCCAAGCCGGTCGAAAAGAAGGAATCCGAGTTGGTAGCCGGGGACTGATGCTACAGTTGAGTCGCAATCGGCGCGGTTTGTGAAGCGGATGCAAGGCCTCGCGGACCGCCCCTTGGTATGCCTGCGGGTTAGTGCGCGCGTACCGGGCAGCTAAGTTCATTTTTCAAACCCGCGCAGAGAGCGTTTACCGAAAGATATACAAAGCGGCGCTTCTGATAGGCCGCAAAGTTTTCCGATTGCGTCAGGGCACACCAAATTCGATGGATGCCGCGACCGTCTCCGCTTGTTTCGAGACGAGTTTGGTGCGTCTGGCCATGCGTCCAAGATGATGCCGAGCATTGCCCTTGCCCTGCTCGATAGAGATGGTATGCGCCTTGCCGATGAGGTGGCGCTCCGGAGGAAGTGTCTTGGGGAAAGCATCCCCATCGTCAGTTCTGGAAATCCGCATTTCGCTGCCAACAACACTATAGAGAAAGCCCCACTCAAGGGAAATGGCGCCGAATTGCCGGCGAAATTCGGTTGTCTCCGCGGCCGCGGATTCCAGTTTCCCGCATACGGTCGTCCATTCTCCTCCCGGCTCTGCGATACTGTTAGATTATGCCCATAGAAGACCTGCGGCAGGCCGCGCAAAAAATTGCCGGATTCCTCTCTTCCCTCAACAAACTGGGAGGGTTGCGCTTCAAATACCGCATCGTTGCCGGGGACGGCGCGCGCGACTCCAGCGATTCGACGTCACAAACCGCCGCGCTCCGCATCGACTTGGGCGGGCCGGACGCGCCGATGCTCATCCAGCAAAACGGCGAGCTGCTGTTTGCATTGGAGACCGTCGCCGCACAGATTCTGCGCCTCGATCAGCGAGAACAAAACCTTGTCAGCTTCGACGCGGGCAATTTCAAGGCGCTGCGCGCCGCCGAACTGCGTCTGACTGCCGAGACTGTGGCGGAGAAGGTACTCAAGAGCGGCATTCCCTACGCTTTTCCGCCCACCGACAGCCGTGAGCGCCGCTTGCTGCACATGGCCTTCCGCGGGATCGAAGGTGTGGAAACGGCCAGCTCCGGCGAAGGACGGGACCGCTTTCTGGCTGTCTATCCCCAGGGCAAGACTGACTTGCCGGTTACTCCGCCATTCAAACCGAGAAGCTTCGGTCGCAGATAGCCGCTGCCGATACCGTTCTTTGCAGACAATGCGACTTCACGGTTCCCGCAATGCGAGCATCCGAGTTATCCAATCGTTCCGGCCGCGGCTTTGGGCGAAAGAGAGAATCTTCTTAAAAAAGCGCATAGGCTCTGGCATCCGGCAATTGGCGCCGTTCGAGTTCATGGCAAAGCTCCGCATCTGAATTATGTTACTTGCGCGGGATCACCAGGACAGTCTCGGATGTAGCTGGAACCGTCACCGTAAAAGCGCCGCCCACGCCTTCCAACTTGCTTTGCGCCGGGCCCGAGGATGGCCAAGCGCTGTTCATGCTGAAGTTGGCGCGCCCGAAGTCGTACCGCGCGGCGCTTGAGCCAAGCGGGATATCCGGCACCGAAACGCTCACCGTAAAGGGCTGATTGGGATGCTTGTTGATGAGCGCCAATGCCACTCCTCCGTCCCCGCGCTTTACGGCATGGACCGACAGCATCGGAGAACTGGACTCGGCTTGCACCAACACATCGCCCGGGCGCGCCACGGTCGAGGCCATCTCCATTCCGTAGTAGGCTTCGGCGGGCGTGTCGGCGGGAACCTCCGGCGCATCGGAGAGGAATCCGGAGTGCAACTCCAGCCACTCGACGGTAAATGCGCCGGCTTCAAACCAAGTGAGATAGGTGTCGGTGGCAAATATGGCGCGCGCGGCTCCGGTGCCGCCGCCGTTGGTCTCGGTGACGGCAATCGGAATGTTGCGCAGCCCCTCCCCTGCAAAACGGGCTATCTCGTCGCGCAGGGCCGCCACTTGCGGCTTGATATCCTCGGTCACTGTAAGGTCCGTGGCGCTGTTCTTCGGATACCAGTGAACGATGACAAAGTCGATCTTGTCCTTCACTTCCTTGAGCAGGGCCTCGTTTCCCGTGCCGGGGTTGGAGTCGGGCATATCGACGCCGACGCCAATCTTGATGGTCGGATCTACCTCCTTCATGGCGCGGATGAAGGCGAGGGAGTTTCTGCCGTAGGCTGCCTGCGAGAGCGCCGGATTGCCTTTTCTGTTGCCGCCCTTGGGCGCGTGCAGATCGCACTCCCACTCGGGGCCGAAGAATCCATTGCCGCCGATCTCGTTGCCGATCTCCCAATAGGCGATCTTCCAGCCCTTCTCCTTGTTTGCGTAGCGCACCCAATCGGCGGCTTCGGCCGGATCCCCGCCGCCGGTCCCTTCCGCATTGGATCCGTAGTTCACGGTGACGATCGCCTGCGCGCCTGAAGGCAGCGCGTCCTTGGTGATGAAGTTGTCGAACGTGTCGTTTGCATTGATGTAGAGCTTCTCGCCGGCCGTGCCGGAGTTCGTCCGCCAATGATAGGCATCGGAATAGGAACCGCCAGGATAGCGTAGCGCCGTGACCCCAGCCGCCTTCAGTTTCTCCGGCAGTCCGGGCGGGGTGAAATTGTTGTCATAGACGCTGGTATGTACTCCATAGCCGGCAGAGGGCACCTGGGCCAATTCCTTCTTCACGCTCACCCGCACCTGCGCTGTCTTCTGGCACCAGGCCGAGGCAACCGAGGCAGCGCACACAGCGAGGAGCGGCAGAGCGAATTGAAGGAACCTGGCTCCGGAACGCCCGCGGTCAATTGAATGGAACGATTTCATGTATCCGGTATCCTTTCGGCGGCTAATGGGCTGGAACTTGAAAGAGTATACGCCCCTTGCAGCCCGCCCGCTGGAGCAAAAGACGGCGCTGGCTCGATAATGAATTTGGAACCGGAAGAATTATCAGCGCAAGGCTGGCGACAAGCGATGAGAGACCGGAGAATGAAGAGAGGCAATCCAGAGCACTGACTCCGGAGTTGCAGGCCGAACCCGACGCTTTGGCCGCCATGCCGGAGAACGAGATCGGCACCGTCGCTTTGCCGCCCATCGCCAATTGGAGCCATGCGGTGCGCGGACCGTTCCACAGTCCTATCAAGCGTCCTCTTTCGTCGCGGTCGATGCCGACATTCTCGCTGGTTCCAAAGCCAGGGCAAGGGCTGACAAACCCGCATGAACTTCGCCTTGCGCGAGTAGGTCGAGCGGCACAGTTCTCTGCGGTGGGAGATTTTTCGCGGCGGAGTGGGCGAAGACCGGCATCAAAGTTTTCACTCCCCGGTGTTCGGCACCCTCTGGAGCTTGAGAACCCGGTCTGTTTTGCTCCGCCACCTTCCGCCATTTAGCATCCGTACTGTGCTCGACCTCGAAACTCCGGCGATGTATGTAAAGGGCGTTGGCCCCAGGGTGGCGGAGATGCTCGCCCCCAAGGGCATTCTCGTCGCCGAAGACCTGCTCTACCACCTGCCCTTCCGCTACGAGGACCGGCAGAATCCGCGCAGCCTGGACGAACTGCAAGTGGGCGAGATGGCCGGCGTCATCGGCGAGGTGCGCGGCTCCGCCCTCTTGACCACCCGGCGCGCGCCCATCTTCGAGATGACCGTGGGCCAGGGACGGCTGGCGCTCAAGTGCATCTGGTTCAACGGCGGTTATCTCTCCGGCAAGTTCCACGCCGGGCAGACGGTGGCCGTCTTCGGCAAGGTCGAGCCGTCACGGTCGTCGAACAACTTCAAGATGATCCAGCCGCAGTTCGAAATCCTGCCCGATGCCGGCGCCGACGCCGAAACCCGCCTGCTCGAAGTGGGCCGCATCACGCCGGTCTACGAGTCGCTGGGGGGCGCGCGACTGGCCTCTCGCTGGCAGCGGAAGGTGATCTTCCATCTGCTCGAAGGAGTGCGGGGCGCGGTGCCGGAGTGCCTGCCCAAGACGATGCTCGCTAGGCTCGGACTGCCGGACCGGGAGACCGCGTTGCGCGAGGTACATTTTCCTCCTGAGGGTACGCCCTTCATTCAGTTGCAAGGCTCGGCGACCCCGGCGCACCGGCGGCTGATCTTCGAGGAGCTGTTTTTTCTTGAGCTGGGACTGGAACTGAAGCGCCGCCGCTTGCGGGAGCGCGCGGGCATCGCCTTCGCCACGGGCGACAAGGTGCGCGAGGCCATCCGCGAAGTGCTGCCGTTTCACCCTACGAAGGCGCAGAAGCGCGCTCTCGGCGAGATTGTGGCCGATATGCGCCAGCCCAGCCCCATGCGCCGCCTGCTGCAAGGCGACGTAGGCTCCGGCAAGACCATCGTGGCGCTGCAAGCCATGCTGGTGGCCATGGAGAACGGTTACCAGGCGGCACTGATGGCCCCCACCGAAATTCTGGCCACGCAGCATTTTCTGGCCGCGCGAAAGCTGCTGGAGAAGTCCTCGCGCAAGCCGCGCATCGTGCTCTTGACCGGCTCACTGGACGAAGACCGCAAGCGCGCCGCCCGCGGCCGGATCAATCGCGGCGAGGCGCAACTGATCATCGGCACCCACGCACTGATTGAAGAGAAGGTCGAGTTCGACCGGCTGGGCTTGGTGGTGGTCGATGAGCAGCACCGCTTCGGCGTGATGCAGCGCTTCAAGCTGATGAAGAAACCGAATCAGGCTGAGCCGGACGTGCTGGTTATGACCGCCACCCCGATTCCGAGAACGCTGGCGCTGAGTTTGTACGGCGACCTGGACGTCAGCGTACTCGACGAACTGCCGCCGGGCCGCACGCCGATCCTGACCCGGCGCGTTCCCGGCGAAGGCGCGGAAAAGGTCTGGCAGTTTGTCTGCAAACAGGTTGCGCAGGGGAGACAGGCTTATATCGTTTATCCGGTGATTGAGGGAACGAAGGACGACCAGCCGGAGCTGGATTTTTCCAACGACGAGGCCGAAGCAAGCATCGATGCGACCCAGTCGTTCGCGGTGCCCCAGGTCCGAAAATCCGGACCTGGGGCACCCACTCCTGTTCGCAAGTCCGCCCGCAAGGGTAAAATAGCCGAGCTTTTTCCGAAGGCCGCGCAGGAAGCGAATCCGAACGCAAAGCTGGGACTGAAGTCGGCCGTGGAGATGCACGAGAAGCTGCGCGCCGGTCCTTTGGCCGGTCTGCGCGTCGGTTTGCTGCATGGGCGGCTGGATGCCGACGATAAGGAAGTCGTGATGCGCCGCTTCCAGCGCGGCGAGATCGACGTTTTAGTCGCCACCACGGTCGTCGAGGTGGGCGTGGACGTGCCCAATGCCACGGTGATGGTGGTCGAGCACGCGGAGCGCTTCGGCCTTGCGCAGTTGCATCAGTTGCGCGGCCGCGTAGGCCGAGGAGCCGCCAAGAGTTACTGCATTCTCATTACTGGAGAGCGCATCTCGCAGATGGGCGAGGAGAGGCTCAGCGCCATGGTCCGCACCCAGGACGGATTCGAGCTGGCCGAGTTGGACCTGCGGCTGCGCGGCCCCGGCGAGTTCTTCGGCACCCGGCAGGCGGGACTCCCCGACTTCCGCGTAGCCAACCTGCTGCGCGACCGTGAATTGTTGGAGGTCGCCAAGATCGAAGCCGCCCGTTTTGCCAACGGCCCCGGCAGCGAGGTTACAGAGTTGGAGCGCGCCCGCGTCAAGGCCCAACTCACAAATTCCTGGCAACGCCGGTATGGGTTGGTGGAGGCGGGGTAAAGCGATTGCGGAGAGTTGCCTCAATCTCGATTGAGCCGGCTCCAGCGATGCCCGCTTTGAACCGGATTGGGCTGGTCTGCGCCCGAACGGCCGAATATGTCCACATGGAAGACGAACCGCCGCCTGTTCGCCAGGGTGTAAGAGTCTTTTCCAATTGAAAGATAAGCCTGAAGGAGGCGAACCGTTGACGGCGAGGACCGCGCTGAAAGCATCGTTTCGGGAGGAAAAGGCCGCGCACTTTCAGAAGCGATAAAGGGCCGTCGGTGCGGCGGACACCACTAGGTGGTGGAGCGAGGCTTGACGGCGATGGCGGTGGTTGGAACCACGGAGTCCGATCCCGTATAGGTGCAGCCGGCATCGTTGCCGCCGAGGGATACGGGTGTGCAGGCGGGCAGGTTGGGTGCGATCTGCTGAGTATCGGTGAGGGTAGGCACGTCGATGTAATGAATGAGATTGTCGCCGGCGGTGGAGACGAAGAATATCTTGTTGTCGGGAGTGAAGGCGCCGGCCAGGGGGGCGAGGATGGGCGAGTTGCCGGTCTGCGTGAGCGTGACCTGGCCTATGGTGCCTGGCGCGCAGACTGTATTCGTATTTGGATTGGTCACACAAGCGCCCGGCACGTAGTAGGGCAGCGCGGCGTTGGCGGCGGGGGTTGCAGGCGAGGTGGCCGTATAGGTGACAAACGCGAGACTGGAGGCGGGCGAAGCGATCACTTGATTTACGGCGGTCGCCGTAACATTGACGGGAAGCGCCTGGGAAGCGATCAGCTTTGCGGCGGTAGAGAGCGGAGTGGAGAGTGTGCAGGCGGTTGTGGGGATGGTGACGCCAATGTCGGAGAGCGAGATTCCGCCCAAAGCTGTGGCCGCCGCTCCGAGGATGTGATGGCCGTCGGTGGTGGCCGTCAAAACGTCGCTTTGCACGTTCTTCAATGAATCGCTCTGTGGATAGTAGTCTAGGCTGGAGTTTGTGCTGGGGGTGGGGCACCAGGTGTGTGCGGTGGTGGTGGCGCCGCGGAGAAAGGCGCCCACCCCGGGAATTGTGATGGCCGGGGTTTGCACGGTGCTGGAAAATGCTGCGTTGGGCGGCAGCGAGTTGGGCGGCAGGGAATGCCCGAGCGACGGGGGCAGAACTCCAGGCGGCAGAGGAGAATTTGCCAGCGGACTCGACGGCAGCGCGTAGGTGGTCCATCCGGAGTTCACGTTGTAGACGTAGAGGGTATCGGAGTGGCCGGAGATGCCTTGGGCCGGGTTATTCAGACTGGCGCTGTCGGCGATGTATAGGGTCTTGGAGTCGGGGGTCCAGGCGGCGGCGTTGCCCAGGCCGCCGAATGTGGCGGCGATGCCGGAGGAGGGCGAGTAGAGGTAGAAAAGCTGCCGCGCCTGGTCGTTGATGAGCAACTGGCCGTTGCTTGGCGCGACGGCCAAGACGATTCCGGGGGCGCTGATGTCGGCCTTGGTGACCGAGTTGGAACCAAGGCTGTATATCATCAAGGCGTGGGGTGAGCCGAGGTAGAGATTGTTGCCGCCGCGGTCCATGAGCATGGAGTTGGGGACGTAAGGGAGGCGGACCGCTGAGCTTGGTTCGTTGGAGAGCAGATCAACGGGAACGACATACTGAGATTGGCCTGGAGCGGCGAACCAGAGGTAGTCGCTGGCAGTGCCGGGGGTGGTGACGGTGACCGGGTTGGAGGCGATGGAGAGGCCGGTTCCGTTGACGCCAATCTGGTTGATCGGGGATGGATTGCAGGTACCGGGCTGGCAGACGGCATAGATTGAAGCCACGCCGGCAAAGTTGGTGGCGATGCTTCCGGAGCTGCCGGCGGAGATGTCTATGGGGTCGGTGGACTGGTAGTCGAGCGTGAGACCGACGATGGGGAGATCGTTGGTGTCGTAGATGGTGGTAATCAGATTCTGTTGGATGCCCTGAGTGATGGTTCCTGTGGTGTCACCATCGGCGAGGGTGAGGGAGATGGACTTGGGTGGGCAGGTGGAGAAGTAGCCGGCGGAGGATTCGGTGCCCGCGATGATCGCCTGGATGGCCGTCGTCCCCGGCAGGCCGGCAGTTATATTGACTTGACTTGTTGTGTTGTTGGTGGCGATGGTGGCGACGGAAGAGGCGCCGACCTGATAGGAAAGCGTACCGACGACGGCGGTGCAATCGGGCACGGATGCCGAGCCGGGGGCGCAAAGCAGAGTTTGCACTCCACTGTTGCTGTAGTAAGCCTGTGCGTCAAGCTGCACGGTTTGTCCCTGAGAGACGCAGGATGGCGGCCCAACCAGGGAGACGGAAGTCACCTGGGCATGAACGTAGATTTCGACGGGATTGGAGACGACGGAGTTGGCGGTGGCGGTGACGTAGGCGGTTGCGTAAGGCAGTCCGCCGGTCGATGGCAATGGATCGGGTGGGGTGCAAATGGTGTAATTTGCGATTCCGCCGCCGGTGTTCCGGTTCCAGGTGCCGGCGCACATATTGCCGGAGGGCGCGATGTCGAGCAATTGATTATTGGTGGTGCCATAGGTATAGCCGGAGACCGTAGCCGCCAATCCCTTGCAGGTCTTGGCGCTCGGTGAGCCGATACTCTGCGTCTGCCCGAAGGCCAGGGAGATGCCGGTGGTCTGCGGCTGCAGCAAGATGGAGGCGACATCGGTGAGCTTCGGGCCGTAGCCGAGGCCGTTGCAATAGTTTGCATCCGGGTTGCGGGTGCAGCCGGTGAACGAGATTCCAGCCGGAAGGGCCAGGCACAACAAGCAGACAAGCGTCAGATACCGCCGCATGAATCCTCCCCGCTCCGCCTCTTCAAACCGCGGAACGGTCTCTCCGAAAACGTTAAAAAACGATATGTAGCCTTCAGCGCTCCGTGGGCCGAGGTCTGAGAAGCCCTATCGACAGCAGGTCACCGTGAACACTTTCGTTCCCGCCGGCAACCAAAGCCTGCCCACGGCTCCAGTAAAAAGTGTATCAGGGCGAAGCGGCCCGGCTTGACGCCGCCGAGAGAGACGATCGTTCGCCGCCCGGTTCGATAGACGACGGAACAAGCGGATGGAAAGCAGATGTACTGTTCGGCCGATTGTCCGGGGTGCGGCGATCCGCGCAAGAACAGAGTCTTTGGCCATCGACGGTGCCGAAGAATTCTGGGCAGCGCGACGCATATTGCTTTTCGAGTCTTTCAACGCTTTTCTGAGGTACGCATTCCCGCAGAGATGCCTGGGGCTAGGATGAGAGTTCTTGATCCGCTTGCTCTCGGCGCGGCAGAACCGACTCGTACGCGGCATAGACTCCGTCGAAGACCGAGTCCCAACTGGCGGTGAGCGCATAACTCCGTGCCGCCATCCGCATTGCGGTGTGCTTTGCGGGATCGGCGAGCACACCAGCCACCGCCGCCGCAAACTCAGCGTCAGGCACGATGCGCCCGGTCTCGCCGTCGTGGACGATGGTCGGCGGACCGCCGTCCGGGGTCACGATCGCCGGAACTCCACTTGACAGGGCTTCCAGCACCACATTCCCGAAGGTATCGGTATGCGAGGGAAATACCAGCAAATCCATATTCGCGTAGGCCGTGGCCAGCTCTTCCCCCCGCAAGACTCCGGTGAACTCCGCCCGCGGCAAGCGTTCGCGCAGCCATCCTTCCTCCGCGCCATGACCAACGACGAGAAACCGGAAGCTCGTGTGGCCCATCCGCTCCAACTCTTGCCGCACCTGGGCTAACAGTGCGACGTTCTTCTCCACCGAGAGCCTTCCCACAAAGCCCAGCACATGATCCCGGTCTTCGGGGTCGCGCTTGCGCTTGGCGGGATGGAAAAGCTCGGCATCCACTCCGCGCGGCATCAAGTGGCATGGGCGGCGCGCGGTCCGCTCCAGCAGCCGGCAAAGCTCCGGGTTGGGCGCAAACAGAACCCTCGCCAGCGAGTAGAACTTCGCCGCGGTGGCCATCGTCCAGTTTTCGATCTTTTGGCCCGCCGCCGCCGATTGCCGCTCCGGGAGCGCCTTCAGGAACCAGCCCGAGCGCCGCGCCAGATACTCGTGAACGTTGGTGTGCCAACTGGCGGCCAGTGGCAGCCCCAAACGGTGCGCCAAGCCCGCGCCCAGCATCCCCACGTCGCTGGGGCCGGTTATGTGGACCAGGTCCGGCTTGAAGCGCTTCAAAGCCCCGGCGATCTGCGGAATGTGGCGAAAAAACGCGGGATCGAAGCGCAGGTCTTTTTCAAGAGCAAAAGACAGAAAGCCGCGCGGCAGCTCCAGCGTCCAAATGTCGCCTTCTTCGAGGACAGCCGGCGCGCGTCTGCCGGCGCGGATGCAGAGAAAAGGAAGATTCCGCCGACGCGCGAAGGCCTCGAAGTGGCGGCTGGTATGCGCAACCCCGTTAACCTCATGGAAGGAGTCTGGAAAATAAGCCACGCGCGGCGTTCGTGCAGTCATAATCGAGTTTGCAACCCCGGCTGGCCGGGATTGCAAACCCAGCCCGCTTTCTCTAGCTGTCGTTTTCGCCCAACGCTAGCCGCAACTCCCGCGATTCGCTCCAGGCTATGCGCAGACCGCCCGAGACCAAGCCCCGGCCCATCAGTTGCACCAATGCGATGCCCCAGCGCATCATCCAGGGTGCGCTTCCGTCCGGCCACAACTCGCTCAGCGGCCTCACCACGCCGTTGCCGTCGGGGTGATAGACGCGCTCGTCCCAGGTCCGCGATCCTTGCGGGAACTCCGGATAGTGGCGGATCGCATCGACGGCGGACTGGAGGATGCGATGCTTCCACGGCTCGGCATACTGCGGCATGAAGAGCATATCGCTTTTCTTCTGGCGCCGAATCTCATGCACAAATTCGGTGAAACAAGTGGCGTTGGTCAGGTTGATGTTGGCGTTGGGCTCGACGCCGTGGCGGTCGCCGCCGGAGATCAGCAGCATATTCCACTGCTCGGCCAGCCGCCGCACCGCGCGATTTTCCTCCCAGTGGCGCAGCCCGTTCAACTCCAGCGCGTGCATATAGTTGCCATTCCTTTGCAGGAACTGGTTGACCAGAAACAGATGCTTTTCCCGGCCTACCAGGTACAAATCCCAGAGCGGATGGTTGAAGACGATGAGCACATTGGGTTCGGCATCGAGCGCGGCCAATATCTCTGTCAGCCGGTCGTCGCTGGGATTCTTGGTGTACTCGGCCATCGTCGCCATCCATTCGGTCGCGGTGGCGCTGGGCAGGTTGTGAATGCCCAGATGAAAGGACTGCACTCCATAGGGTGCCGTCCACTCCACGGATACCGGAATACGCCGCGCGCTGGGGACGGTGCGCAGTAGCATGGGCGCCTTGATGCTGTCATGGTCTGTGATCGAGACCATTGAGGCAATGTCGAGCTTCTCGATCTGCTGGCTCTCCAGATCGAAGGCCAGTTTGGGGGTCATGGGCGGCGTCCAATAGCTGGCCGCATAGTTCACGCGCACCCCGTGGTTCGCCTCCGACCGATTCTCCAGTCGCGAAAGCAGTGGCCGCATCACCGGGTATTGATTGCCGAAGTTGGCCAGGAAATCCAGCGTCTCCTTCGACTGGTTGGTGTGACTGTGGATGGAAACTCCCGACCGGAAGCCTTGTGCCGCTCTCTTGTCGCGCCACAGGTACGAGATGGTCGAACTGGCCATTTCTGCTCCTTCTCCGCGATCGTGCCCGGAATTCTGATTCAGTGTGCCTTGAAAATCGTAAACAGACGGTTAACAAGATGCGAATATGCCGTCAATTCAGCGGGGAACCAACAAAAGTACTACAAAAGCCGAAAGTGCGGAGCAATTATTCGGAATTCTCCCCAAATTCTCGCGGGTATTGCCTAATTGCCAGTCTTAGGCGACTCCAGTCCCAGGAAATCCTCTGTCGTCCAGCCTACCATCAGATCTTCGCCGGCGGCTGTCTTTTGTGTCTCCGGCAGTCTCTCCACCGTCAACTCTTCCGTCAGATAGTTATCCGTCAGCCCCCGCCGCAGCAGCTCGAAGGCCTGCTCGGGCGTATCCGCGAACTGAAACAGTTCAATGTCCTTGGGCGAAATGGCGCCGGTGTCCACCAGCGCCTCTAGGTTGAATACCTTCTTCCAATAATCCGAACCGTAGATCACCACCGTAATCTTCTTGGCCAGCTTGTGGGTCTGCGCCAGGGTCAGGATCTCGAACATCTCGTCCAGCGTCCCGAAGCCGCCCGGAAAGACGACCAGCGCCTTGGCCAGATAGGCAAACCAGAGTTTGCGCATGAAGAAATAGTGGAACTCGAAGTTCAACGACGGAGTGATATAGGGGTTCGGAGCTTGCTCGAAGGGCAGCCGGATATTCAGTCCGATGGTCTTGCCGCCCGCCTCCCAGGCCCCGCGATTGGCCGCCTCCATGATCCCCGGACCGCCGCCCGAGGTGACCACGAAGCGGTGCCGCTGCGAGGGAATCTTCTTGGCCCAGGCGGTCAGCAGAGCGGCGAGCCTGCGCGCATCCTCGTAGTAGCGCGCCATATCCACCGCCGCCACCGCGCGCTTGCGCTGCAACTGGGAGGCCTGGCCAGCGGCTATCTCCGTGGCGCTGGCCGGCTGCTCGTGGCTGGGGGCCGGTTGGCTGGAGCCGGTATTATCCAGCAACTCAAGCGCGCGGTCGGCCTCCTCGCGCCCGCGAAAGCGCGCCGAACCGAAGAAGACCACCGTATCCTGAATCCGCTCCCGGCGAAACCGCGCCAGGGGCTCCATATACTCGGCGACAATGCGGATGAGCCTACCGTCGGCGCTATTCAGAAAGCCAGCGTTCTCATACGCCAGCGAAGCTCTCTCCAGCGTCTCCGGGGCAGCGTTTCCCGCGCCCTGATTGCTATTCCCCGCTTCCTCGTTCATGGCTTCAATCTTTCCTTCGGCGGATGGCGTCGCGCAGCGCAATCCATAGATTCAAGATACCCAGCCCCGAGACGACCCCGCGCACCGCTCCATTGGCGGCATAGACACCCAGGGTTGGAAACTGCAAAAAAAGAGGGTTCTGGTCCCAAAACACTTTGTTCCACGGCAGGTAACAAACCGCCAGTCCCAGATATATCCGCAGCATGGCGCGCAAAAACATCTCGGTACGCACCAGCCAGTGTGGAACCCGCTGCGGCGCGTTCCTCGCCGGCGAATGCGCGGAGAGAAGCGCGGGCGCTGAGGCAACCTCGGCGAATAGCGGTCCGCTCACCGGCGCATAGCCCTGAGCCTGCCCGGAAGTCGGTTCAATCGCGGACCGCGCCTCGGTCTCCGGCGCGGCAGCCGGTCTCACGGGCAATGAAGGCGATATCAATTCCGGCTGTTGGGACATTCTTGAGCTACGCGCGCCGCCTCCGACTCCAGCTTGTTCGCAGGCCTTCGCCGAAGGCCGAAAGACCTCGATCCGGCTCGGGGACGCCGTATTGCAACGGTATCACAGCAAGGCGTGAGGGCATATCAAGAGGCGGTGAAGGAAGATGCGCGATCCGCTCCGCAATTTTCCGCCTACGGCCCTATACGATAACTCCCGTAGTCGATCGTCAGCACGGCCGAACCGCCGATCCGCACCTTGGTCTCGCTCCGGTTCCGCTCCGGCAGCCAGAAGTCGCCCGTCTTTGCATACGTTTGGTGGATCGAGGTGCGCGAAATCCAGAAGGAGGGGTTCTTGGCCGGCTCCGCCTCGACCTTCTCCAATGCGAACTCCTCGGCATCCACCCAAATCTTGCCGCGATAGAGAAACTTGCTCGCCGTCAGCGGTTCCACATCCAGAATGTATGCCGGACGGCCGGCCAGCATCGCGTTCCCCGCCAAATGAAAGCGGTAATTCGCCGGGGTCAGCGCCGTCGCCCCTTTGTCCCGCGCGGCTTCGCGTTCGCTGTCGATCGCCCGCTTCAGCACCTTCTCCAAAAGCAGCTTCGATCCGCTCTGGGAGACGATCCGAAAGCTCTTCCCCGTGGCTGCGTCGTAGTCGGCCTCCACGTCCATCTTCGCGGCTATGTCAGCCGCAAATCCCCGGTATTCCACCGAGTAACGACGCAAGGATTCATAATGCTTCAGCGCCTCCGTCCGCGCCCGGTTATGGAGTTGCAAATGCTCCACGATCTGAGCCGCGCTCAATGCCGACGGCGAAGCTGTCGCCGTATCCTCGGCCCTAACGCCTGCCGCCACCGGGATCAACACGACCGACAAGAGGATGCCTATGCCTCGATGGAAGTACATGAGGGCATCATATCCCGGCAACGAGACTCACCGCATGAACGTTCGGCAAATGTCTTTGCCCGGCGGACCGAAGCCTACTCGCTCGTTTGCTCCGCATCCGGCAAGGGCGCTTCGGCGGAATCCGGCGCGGCCTCGTATGCCGGCGCCGCTCCCGGCTCGTCGATCCACAGGCATGCGATCCACCACACCAGCACGGCCACGTAGACGGCTTCGCTGGCGCTGAACAGGTTGTTCACCCGGCCGACCAGTCGCTCGTACTCCGCGCGGCTGTGAAATTGCGCCGTCCGGGCGATGTGCTGAACCGCCAACTGCGCCCCCAGCGAGGCGGCCGCAAAGCTGCCAAGCCCGATCGCTATCCTCTGCGTATGGGACTTCCAGCCGGCCTTGAATCCGCTCCCGAACAACGCTGCCAGCAGGCCCAGTTCCACTGCGAATAGAGAAGCTATCAGGTCGGTTTTCTGGGCCAGAAACTGCATCAGCCGCAGCCTCCCCAACACCGAATCCCACGCCAGGTCCTTCCACGTTGCCGGCCACGGTCCCAAGGCTACCAGCGCGCCTCCGACCAGAGCCGCCAGGGCCAGGGTCCACACAATCCAAGTTCGCCGTGAAGTGCCCGCAAAGGCCAGCCGCGTCAACTCCAGCACCACCAGCAGACCAACGATGGCCTCTATTTCGGCCAGTGCGCCGGCAATCGCCTGCAAGGGAATCTTGGCCATCCGGCCTGTCAGCAGTTCCTCGCTCAACAGGCTCAGCGCATTCACTGCGATGCTAGCCGTGAACCACGGGTAACGGCGCGCGCGCTCCCGCCCCAGCAGTACCGTCAAGAGAACCAACTGCGCCGCAAACGTCAGCGTCCAGAGAGCCTGAACGGCGGTAAAGGGAAAGTGGAAGTGCATAAGACCCTTGTTCAGGTCGCGCATGAGTCGCCGCGCAGGCCAAAACCCAGTCTAACCGCTCGCGCCGCGTCGTATCCGCCGGTCAGCGCAACGAACATGGGATTCTCCGGCACAGAATAGGGGATAGGGATGGGTGAAAACCGCCGAGGTCGAATTCGCATTGTTTCCCAAGGCGAAGCTCTTCGCCGAGGCGCGCTACGACTTCGTGGACACTCCGCCTGTCACCCAAACCAACGTCACCGGAACCGCGGGATCGATTCCGGTGACGCTCGGGGTACTCTTCTGAGCGAATTCATTGCCGGACTGGATGCACACCCGTTTTTGCCGCGATAAGAAGAACGAGGCAAGGATGGGTGGGCGCACCGCGCAACGCCAAACATGAAGGCGCCCGATTCAACCTTTTCGATTTCCAGCCGATCATGCCAACGCGGGACAACTTTCGGCTGGAGAATCGGCATGGCTTTCATGAACTGGGACGAGCGGTATTCGGTAGGGATCGAGACGGTGGACGAAGAGCACAATGTACTGTTCGGGGTTTTGAACGAACTCTACGATGCGATGAAAAAGGGACAGGCGCAATCTGTAACTGGGCCGTTGCTGAAAAAGCTGGCGGACTATACGCGCCGCCACTTCGCTTCGGAAGAGACGAAGATGACTGCCACCGGCTTTCCAGGATTGGCGGCGCACCGCGACCAACACCGCAACCTGATCAAGCAAGTTGAGCAATTCGTTGCCCGCTTCGAGCGAGGCGACATCATGCTGAGCGTCGATTTATTCAACTTTCTGCGCGATTGGCTTGCCAATCACATCCAGAAGGCGGACAAGGAATATGGACCGTGGCTGATCGAGCACGGGGTACATTAAAGGAATCTCTAAATTGGTCCTCGTATCTTCAGCAACGAAGATGCAAGGCGTTTTCCTCTCGCACCCGATTCAGGTTCAGCCCGATTTTGAAGTCTCCGGCAGCCGTCCTCGTGGCGACTGCCGTCGCGTTCTCTATCGGAGCTTCGGTTGGTCGCGCTCCGCATCCAGAAGTTGACGCTTGCGGTCCACACCCCAGCGATAGCCGGTCAGCGATCCGTCGGCACCCACCACGCGATGGCAAGGGACAACCAGGGCCACGCGATTGGCCGCGCAGGCGCGGGCCACGGCGCGGGTGGCGCCTGGGTTGCCTAACTCCTTCGCCAGTTCACTGTAACTCCGCGTCCGGCCGCGCTCGATCTCGCGGAGCGCCTGCCACACGCGCAGTTGAAAGGCGGTGCCGCGCAGGTCCACCGGCGGTGGGGCCGGCTTTTCGGATTGTTTCGCCTGTCCAGTCACCATAGCCAGCGCAGCCTCAACCCAGCCGGAAAGCGACGGATCGCGCTGGAGCGTGGCCTGGGGAAACTCCGCGCGCAGACTGGCCTCGGCCTCGGCTGCGCTCGATGCCAGCGCCAGCCAGCACAGCCCCCGCGCCGTCGCTCCCACCATCGCCCATCCAAAAGGAGTAGGCGCGGAGCACCAGCCGATTTGTTCGCCTCGGCCTCCTCGGGCAAAGCGGGCGGGGGTCATGCCCAGTTGCGCGCCCTCGTAGCCGCGGCTCGCCGATCCGTAACCCGCGTTGTAAATGGCATCCATCACAGTGTCTCCCTGCTTGAGCGCGCCGCGCAGTCGGGCGGCCCGCAGCGCGCGCCGATATTGCAATGGACTGGCGCCCATCGCCTGTTTGAAGAGCCGCTGGGCGGTGAAGGGGCTGAGGTTCACCAGCCGCCCCAACTCTGCCAGAGTGACCGCGCGGTCGAGATGGGCCTCGATATGTCCGCGAATCTCGTCCAAAGGGCTGCCCCGCGCAGCGGCGGTGGGATGGCAGCGCAGGCAAGGGCGGAAGCCTGCGGCGCGCGCCTCCTCGGCCGAGCCGAAGAAACGCACGTTGGCCCGCCGCGGACGGCGGCTGGCGCAACCCGGACGGCAGAAGACGCCGGTGGTGGTTACGGCATAAAGGAATGCGCCCGCCGGATCGCGGTCGAGAAGCTGCCGCCAGGCCCTTTCGGGGTCGATGGCGGGCGACATCGTTGCGCCTTCCGCGTTGCGTTCTGAATTTGGAGTTTTGCCGGTCATGGGAACCATCGTCGCCCATCGCCGCTCCCGCCGGCTACCCGCTTCTTGCGCGCAATTCGGATTCTTGCGTCTTTCCGTTGAGCGCCGCGTCACGAGAGATTACCATAAGAGGCAGATACACTGAGGCTGTTATGGGTTCGATCGGCATCTGGGTTGCAGACAAGGAGGCTAAATGAGTCCCAAGAAGGAGACACTCAAGTCCGCCAAGAGCGCCAGCGCGGCGGGCAAGCCGGTCGCGGGATTCACGGACGAGGAACGCGCCGCAATGAAGGAGCGCGCCCAGGAGTTGAAGGCGGACGGGCGCCGAGGCCCGGGCGCGAAGAATGCGGATGGGGAGGGCGACGCGCTCGCGAAGATTGCCGAGATGCCGGAAAAGGATCGCGTCATGGCCGAGCGGCTTCATGCCGTCGTCAAAGCCGCCGCGCCGGACCTTACGCCGAAAACCTGGTACGGGATGCCCGCGTATGCCAAGGACGGCAATGTCGTCTGCTTCTTCCAAAGCGCGAACAAGTTCAAGGCGAGATACGCGACCTTCGGCTTCAGCGACAAGGCGAACCTCGACGAAGGAACCGTGTGGCCGGTCTCCTTCGCGCTGAAGGAGTTGACCGCCGACGACGAGGCAACGATCTCCGCGCTGGTGAAGAAAGCGGTAAGGTAAGTTGAGGAGATTGAAGGGTTCGCCGGATCGGAATTCCGCATCCGAAGAGGACGGCTTCGGAAACAGTTCAAGCCAGTCGGCTGAAACTATCCAGGCTGATTGCGCGTCTTAAGACTGCGAGAGCGGTGTAGCGAAGTCCCCACGCGATCCGTCTTGTAGGGAGAACCAGCCTGATGTGGATTGTCCGGCTTGCGCTGCGGCGGCCTTATACCTTTGCCGTATTCGCGCTCTTGATTACGATCCTCGGCGTCTACAGCATTCTTTCGATGCCGACGGATATATTTCCAAATATAGACATTCCCGTTGTCACAGTAGTCTGGAACTACACAGGTCTGTCGGCCCAGGAGATGTCAACCCGCATCGTCTTCAACAGCGAACGCGGCATGACCTCGACAGTCAACGACATCGAGCATATCGAGTCGCAATCGCTCAACGGTGTAGCGGTCATCAAAATATTCTTTCAGCCGCGCGTGAACATCGGCAACGCCGTGGCCCAGGTGACCGCCGTCAACCAGGTGCTGCTGCGCTCCCTGCCACCGGGAACCACGCCACCTTTCATCATTCAGTACAACGCCTCGAGCGTCCCCATCTTGCAACTGGGGCTCTCTGGCCAGGGCCTCAACGAGCAGCAGTTGAACGACCTGGCACAGAACACCATCCGCACCCAACTGGCCACCATCGAAGGCGCTTACCCGCCATACCCTTACGGCGGCAAGCAGCGCCAAGTGCAGGTAGACCTCGATCTGCGGGCGCTCCAGGCGAAAGGGCTCTCGCCGGTCGATGTGGTGAACGCCATCTCCGCGCAGAACCTGATTGTGCCCTCAGGCACCATGAAGATCGACCGCTTCGAGTACGCCGTTGAGACCAACTCCGCGCCGCGGATCGTTGACGAACTGAACGACCTGCCCATCAAAACGGTGAATGGCGCGGTCCTATACATCCGCGATGTGGCCCACGTGCGCGACGGCTACCCGCCGCAGACCAATATTGTGCGCGTGGATGGCAGCCGCGCTATTTTGATGAGCATCCTGAAGACTGGTTCGGCCTCCACGCTGGACATCATCGACGGTGTGCAGGAAAAGCTCGCCAGCATCAAAGGCCAATTGCCGCCGCAGTTGCAGATCAACCCACTCTCCGACCAGTCGATCTTTGTGCGCGGAGCCATCAGTGGCGTGGTCCGCGAGGCCATCATCGCCGCCTGCCTGACGGCCATTATGATCCTCGTCTTTCTGGGGAGTTGGCGCTCGACGATCATCATCGCCGTCTCGATTCCGCTCTCGATTCTCTGCTCGCTTATCATGCTGTCGATGCTGCACGAGACCGTCAATATCATGACTTTGGGCGGGCTGGCGCTGGCTGTGGGCATTCTGGTGGACGATGCCACCGTGGCCATTGAAAACATCAACCGTTTTCTTGAATCCGGCAAGGAACTGGAGCAATCCATTCTCGACGGCTCGGCGCAAATTGCTGTCCCAGCCTTCGTCTCCACCATCGCCATCTGTATCGTCTTCGTACCCATGTTTTTTCTCGGCGGCGTGGCCAAGTATCTTTTCGTGCCCATGGCGGAGGCGGTGGTCTTCGCCATGCTGGCCAGCTACCTGCTTTCCCGCACAGTGGTGCCCACCATGGCCAAGTACCTGCTCAAGGAGCACGACGACGCCGAGTTTCAAACGAAGCTCTCAAGCCGCAATCCCCTCATTCGTTTTCAACTGGCTTTCGAGTCCGGCTTTGAGAACTTTCGCCACGGGTATCTGCGATTGCTCACCCTGTGCGTGGACCACGCAAGAGTATTTCTCACCCTCTTCATTGTGTTTGCCGTAGGCTCGGTGGGACTTCTCGCGCCCTTTCTCGGCCAGGACTTCTTCCCTTCGGTGGACTCCGGTCAGTTCGAGATTCACGTGCGCGCCCGCACTGGCACACGCATCGAGGAAACGGCAGCGCTCTGCGACCGGATCGACTCGACCATCCGCGAGAACATTCCGACCAGGGAAGTGGTTACCATCGTCGACAATATCGGCCTGCCCTACTCGGGAACGAACCTCTCTTACTCGACCTCGGCGCCCATCGGACCGGCCGATGCCGACATTCAGGTGCAGTTGACCAAGGACCACCATCCTACCGCGGCTTATGTTGAGCAGTTGCGCGGCGTGCTGGCCCGTGAGTATCCCGGCGTCACGTTTTACGCGCTGCCGGTGGACATTGTTACCCAGATACTGAATTTCGGCCTCTCCGCGCCCATAGATATACAGATCGTCGGCCCGGATTTGTACGGCAACCGCGCATTGGCCGAGCGCATGGTCAATGAGGTCCGCTACGTTCCCGGCGCGGCCGACGCTCGCATTCAGCAGCCCTTCGACTACCCCAATATGACGGTAAACGTGGACCGCACCCGCGCCCAGACCATCGGGCTGACACAGAAAGATGTAGCTACCAGCCTGCTTGTGGCTTTGAGCGGCAGCTTTCAGACGGCCCCTAACTTTTATCTTGACCCAAGAAACGGAGTGAGCTACAACATCGCCATCCAGGCACCGCAGTACGGGGTCGACTCGCTGGCCGCGCTGGCAAGTCTGCCCGTCACCGGCGCGGTCGGGGCGCAGCAGGCTCAAACCTCCTCCGCCACTGGGGCTCCCGGCACAGAGCGCCCGGTGCAGGTTCTAGGCAACTTGGCCTCCATAGTTCCCGGCGCTGAAATGGGCACGGTGAGTCACTACGATATTCAGCCGGTCATAGACATCTACTCCAACGTAAATGGGACCGATCTGGGTACCGTGACTCGTTCGATGGAGAGAATCATCGCCCGCCATCAGAGCGATCTGCCGCGCGGGTCGCACTTCATTCTGCGCGGCCAGAGCGAGACCATGCGAGCGTCTTACATCGGACTGCTGGGCGGGCTGGCCTTCTCGATCCTCTTGGTTTACTTGCTGATTGTGGTCAACTTCCAGTCCTGGCTCGATCCTTTCCTTATTGTCTCCGCGCTGCCCGCTGCTTTGGCCGGGATCGTGTGGTTCCTCTTCCTAACTCATACGCGGCTCAGCGTTCCGGCGCTTACCGGGGCCATCATGTGCATGGGCGTGGCCACCTCCAACTCGATCCTGGTAGTCACCTTCGCCCGCGAACAGTTGGAGGTGCTGGTCGGCGACGCGCGCAAAGCCGCGCTGAACGCGGGGTTTGTCCGCCTGCGCCCGGTGGCGATGACCGCTCTGGCCATGATCCTGGGCATGGGGCCGATGGCGCTGGGCTTGGGCGACGGCGGCGAACAGAATGCGCCGCTGGGCCGCGCGGTGATCGGCGGTTTGCTGCTGGCCACGGTGGCCACGCTCTTCTTTGTGCCCGCATTTTTCTCGGTCGTCCACGGCTGGCTGGAAGGCCGCCGCAAGACGACCAAAAGCGCGGCAACGGCTGTAACTTTCGATGAGTTCGACGAGCTTTCGGAGTAACTTCTTATGAGCGATGAATCCAATCCCAATCCGCAGCCGAAGCACGATCGCGAGAACGCGCCGGAGCAGAAGCCTATCTCGCCGCGCCACGTTCTGGCGGCAGTGGCCCTGACGGCGATTGTGGCGGGCGCGCTGGCCGGCTACGGCATCAGGAGCCGTATGCGGGCGGACAAAGTGTTGGCAGACGCGACCGTTGAGTTAGCCGCTCCCACGGTGATTGTAGCGGCGCCCGAGCCGGGCGCGCCGGTGGATAGCTTTGTGCTGCCCGGCAACGTGACTGCCTGGACGGACTCGCCGATCTATGCGCGCACCTCCGGCTACATAACCCACTGGTACTTCGATATTGGCGCGCGAGTCAAAACGGGCGCGCTCTTGGCGGAGATTGCCACGCCGGAGGTGGACCAGCAGCTTGCCCAGGCCGAGGCCGATCTGGCCACCGCGCAGGCCAACGCCAATAACTCCCGCATTCAGGCCGATCGCTATTCGGGGCTGGCCAAGTCCAACGCAGTCTCGCGCCAGGATACCGATACCTTCGTGAATCAGGCCGCGGCGACGGCGGCTGCGGTCAAGTCCGCGCAGGCCAACGCCGAGCGGCTGCGCGAGCTTCAATCCTTCGAGAAGGTCTATGCGCCCTTCGATGGAGTCGTTACCGCTCGCAACATCGATACAGGGCAGTTGATCGATGCCGGAGCGGGGAAAGAGTTATTTCACTTGCAGGCAATCCAGACCTTGCGCGTCTATGCCAACCTGCCGCAGAGTTACTCGGCGAACGTGAAGCGCGGCACCGGGATCGAACTTACTTTTGCCGAGCGCGCCGGCAAGACTTACCAGGGAACGCTGACCCGCACCGCCGACGCTATCGACCCGGCTAGCCGCACGCTGCTGGTGGAGATAGATGTGGACAACAGCGCCGGCGAATTGCTGCCCGGTTCGCTGGCCCAGGTCCGCTTCAAGACTCCCGCCGCAGGCCCCGCGTTTATCGTTCCCGCGTCAGCGCTTATCTTTCGCAAGGAAGGACTGCGCTTGGGGATAGTGGACGCGAACAATGCCGCGCATCTGGTTCCAGTGGTCATCGGCGAGGACGACGGGGCCAACGTGCAGATCGTGACTGGAATAGGCGCGGGCGACCGGGTGATCCAGGATCCGCCAGACTCGCTCATCGAGGGCGAAAAAATGCGGGTAGTAAGTCCAGGCGGCAAGAACGACGCGGGAGGGAAGTAGCGATGCGGAACTCTCCGCTCCAGTTCGGTCAAAGGCTTTCCGGTTACGCCGCATCGCTTGCAGCGCCGGGTGCCCCATCCTTGCCGCGTCCTTGTTTTTGCGGCAAGGGTGGGGAAACTCGAACCTCAACCATCCAAGCTTTTGCTTTTTTTCTAACTCTAACCCTGCTCACCGGCTGCAAGCCGGTCGGCCCGAATTACAATCGCCCAAATTACGATGCCCCGGCGGCTTACAAGGAGACAGGCGCATCCACGGTAACTCTTCCCCCGCCCAACCCCGCGGGAGGCGGCTGGCAGCCTGCCTCGCCCTCCGACGGCATGATCCGCGGCAAATGGTGGGAGATTTATCGGGACCGGCAGCTCAACCAACTGGAAGAGCGCATTGAAACCGACAACCAGACGCTGCGCTCGGCGCTGGAGACTTACTTGGCCGCGCGCGACCAGGTAACTTCAGCGCGCGCCAGCCTCTATCCAACGCTCTCTGCCGGGCCTTCCGTGGCGCGCGAACAGGTATCTCGGAACGGACCGGATTATAGCTCTGCCAGAGGCGCGACTTACAACGATCTTGTCGTCGGCGGGCAGGCAAGCTGGGAGCCGGACTTCTGGGGCCGCATCCGTCGCACCGTCGAGGCCGCCCGCGAAAACGCCCAAGCCAGCGCCGCCGACAAGGCCAATGTGGAGTTAAGTCTGCAAGCTGAGATGGCCGCCGACTACTTCCAACTGCGCGGCCTGGACGCAGAGATCAAGCTGCTGAAGCAAACCGTGACGGACCTGGAAAGCCAACTCGATCTTACCCAGCGCCTCCTTGCCGGCGGCATCGGCACCGAGGTGGACGTTGCTCAGGCCCGCACGCAACTGGAAACCGTGCGCGCCCAACTGGCGGACGTGGGCGTGGCGCGGGCGGAGTTCGAGCACGCCATCGGAACCATCGCCAACCGCAAGTTATCCGAGTTCAGCATTCCGTTTTCGCCGCTCGATTTGGCGCTGCCCGCAATTCCCCTCGGCGTACCCTCGCAACTGCTCCAGCGCCGCCCGGACATTGCCGCCGCCGAGCGCCACGCCGCCGCCGCCAACGCCCAGATAGGCATCGCCGTCAGCGCATACTACCCCACCATCAATCTGAGCGGGGCGGGCGGCTTCGAGAGTATGCACGGCGGAACCTGGATTCAAGGGCCAAGCGCGCTATGGAGCCTCGGAGCGCAGGCGACCGAGCTGCTCTTCGATGCCGGTCAGCGCCACGCGCTTACCGATCAGGCCCGCCATACTTACGAGGCGCAGGCCTCGGCGTACCGCAGCGCCGTCTTTCAAGCCTTCAACGATGTCGAGGATCAGCTCTCCGGCTTGCGGATTCTGGAGGAGGAGTCGGCGGTCGAACAGCGCGCCGTCGCGTCCTCGCGGCATTCCTTCGATCTATCCGACCAGCGTTACGAGGGCGGCGTCACGAGTTATCTTGAAGTACTTACCGCCGAGACCGCGCTGCTACAGAATCAACGCACCGCCATCGACCTTCAGACCCGCCAGTTCGTCGCCAGCGTGGGGCTGGCGCGGGCGCTCGGCGGCGGTTGGGATGCGGCGCAACTGCCAAAATAAATCCCTTTGCGCAAAGTACAATACTGCGCCGCTATAATGCAAACATGGGCACGATCCCTTCCAAAGAAATTATTTTCGGGAACAAAGACTTCTGGCCCGAGGTCGTTAAGCGACATCCTGAGTTTTTCAACGAATAGGCCGGTTGCAGCAAGCGGTGCGGAATATCGTAGATCCTGCCTACGAGGAGCTTGAAGGCTATCAGCGCTTACAGTTGAATCTGCTCATCCTAGTTGCAACAGGTATGTGGGAGGTCGTGACGCTCGTCGGCAATGGCATGGGCCGCGGTGCTATGAAGATAGGGCGCGACACAGTCGAGAACGCGATCAACGCTGAGTATCTTCGACGGTTTCCTGATCAAGCCGAGAAGTACATAAAGTGGCGCTGGGTTGAGTTGCACAAGCTTTACGTCAATATGCAAGATACATCGCGCTATTCACTGAAAGGGTTCCCGTCGGAGAAGATGGCTTCAGACGAAGTCGAATCTGAGCGTGTTAAAATCCTGTTTCGGTATTTCGGTATAAGGTGACGAATGCGGACGGAACTGAGAGGACAGTAAAGCAGGACACCTGGTGTCGTGACAATCTTTTCCAGAGGGCCGAAAAAGTTAACATGGCCCAGAGCTATTGAACTGTGATGCTGCCTGCCAATCATATTCTTCATAGCAGCATTGGTGCCTGGATCCGTGAACTGGATGACGAGGGCAGCCGTGTGGAATTTCCGCCCACACACAGTTGGGGAGGCGAAGCCTTGATTGCAGCGCATAACGCTTTACTCCAAACGGTCGAAACAGTTGCCCTGTCGCTGAACGTAACGCCGAACCCCTCCTTCGACTTACTCAAAGAAGACTTTGGTGGGATATGGACGGATGAACCGAATCTCAACGACTGCCGGCTGAAAGCCGATAGGTTGTGCGGCGACTGAAAGTCGCCTGTTTGCGGCTGAAGCCGCCTGTCCGAAGGCCGGCTCGACGATCGCCTTGCGCATCTTGTACACGGCGCGGCCGGCCGCGGTTCGCAGCTTCTGCCGCATCGACTCTTTCGGCGGCGCGCCGGCTTTCGGCGTGCCGCCGAATCGTCTCCTCGTCCACCGCGCCTGCGCACGCGCAAAAATATCCGCGCGCCCAAAGGTGTTGGCCCCAGCAACGCTTTCCGCAACTGCGGATGCTCGTCCTGGAGTATACGGCTGGAGAGGCCTTTCATGCACTGCGCCAACTCGGCCGCGGCCAGTTGCGGAGGTACGCTCACAAGCATATGCACGCGGTCGGGGCTTACAGAACCCTGGACAATTGTCGCTTCCCTCCCCTGACACATCTGCCGAGGCAAATCGCGCGTCCGCACCGCAATCTCGCCGCGAAGAACCTTGTAACTGCGCTTCGCCGCCCAAATCGCGCGCTGCTTCGCATCCCAAACCGCGTGAGCATTCTTCTGGCAATCGACCATTTCCGCATTATCCAGCACGGACGCTGGAAGCTGACCGACGGAAAGGCGCTGGGCTTAAACCTGGAGGCGGAAGCTAAAAACTCTCCGCGAAGCGATAGGCGCACACTTTCGTTCGATCACGCCGGGCCTACGGCTTGCCCGCGCTGTCGCGCTTCAATCGCCAAAGGATGCGGCGAAAGATTCCCATGATGCGGCGCGCATCGCGTTCGGAGAGCGCCAGTCGGCGCGTGAGCAGGCGCAGGTCGCGGCGGTTCGCTTCTCGCAGCGAGGCGGGCGAGGATTGCGCGGCCACCATCGTCTCTTCCGCCAGCCCGGCCAGTCGATCGAGCGCGGCGCTCGACGCGCTCCGCCTGTCTCGCTCCGCAACGGCCGCTATTTCCGCGTCTTGGGAGGCGCCAGCCCGCGCTGCCAACTCATAGAGGCAGACGGCCACGGCCTGGCCGAGGTTCATCGAAGGCTGGCTCGGATCGGTCGGGATCGCCGCCAGAAGATGGCAAAACGAGAGGTCTCCGCGCTCAAGCCCATGCTTTTCCCCTCCGAAGAGCAGCGCCACGCGCCCGCCGCGCGCCCACTCCCGGGCCACCAGCGGAGCCAGATGGGGCAGCGCCACGACCGGCTGCAGCGGTTTGCGATAGGCGAGCGAAGCGGTGCCGACGACGAGTGTGCAATCGGCTACCGCCTCGGCCAGCGTCGCGGTTTCGCTTGCCTTCTGAAGCAATTCCGGAGCGCCGACGGCGGAGCGCGCCTCCCGCCAACTCGGCGCAAAGGGCGCAACCACGGCCAGGCGGGAGAAGCCGAAATTGGCCATGGCCCGTGCCGCCGCACCGATATTGAGAGGGTTGCGCGGCGAGACCAGCACCACGGCCAGGGGTTCGCGTTGAGCATCGGTCGGCAAGAGACGATTGTAGTGGGCCGCGCCGGTTGGCGGGCAAGCGGCGCCACGGCTTTCCGGCTTCCAAAGATGGATATAGGTCTTGTTCCGGGAAGTGGGGGAATGCGGCACAGGAACACAGTTTCTGTGTTCCTGTGGAGGTTGTATTTGTATATTATTGATTGCATTTAGGTTAGCATAGGCTCCACAGTTTCACAGTTTCTGTGATTCTGTGTTTCTGTGAAGG
>CAZMHC010000038.1:23029-27440 GCA_964565955.1 uncultured Occallatibacter sp. | reverse complement strand
AAAATGCCTTCTGCTTCTCAATTCGCCGTATTCGCGGGCTTATTCAGAGCTTCCCAAAAGCTTCATCCATCGCAATTTCCCCAAAGAGACCCCTCTGCTGGCGGGGATGTTGATTGCATTGAACCTTGCCAGGACATTCGGCGTTCCAGCGTTTTCGACTTACCTGCTGGTCTGTATCACGTTGGCTTCCACGCTGGTCGTCGAGGAAGGACTGGTTCATAAATGGCTTGGGTCGCGGCTGACGGTCTGGGTCGGTGGAATTTCTTACAGCATTTACGTATGGCAGCAGTTGTTCTTCTTTCGCCCCAAGGAGTCCATTCAGCCGCTTGGGAATCTATCCGCATTTCCATTCAATCTTGTCTGCGTTCTGGTCGTTTCCTCTTTCTCCTTCCATTGCATCGAGAAGCCGTGCATCGCGTTGGGAAAGCGAGTTATAGCTCGGCGCCGAATGAACCCCGACGCCCAAACCGTCGAGGATGCGGTAGGCAAGAAAACCATGCGCTGGAAAAACCCCTTCTCCCGCAAGGCTTCCATGCAGCGTTGCGGGCCGCCGTCCTAAGTCGAGACGCTGCAACGCTCTCTGGATGCGATGGCGCGGAGAAGAACGTCGATCGCTCCACGCTCGACACTGCGGCTCAGGCACCATACACAACCATCCACCAGGAGCTTCATGGCTCGATTTCGATCCGATAAGTTATTTAGAATGTGGTGGCCAGAGACGGGATTGAACCGCCGACGCCGGCCTTTTCAGGGCCGCGCTCTACCACTGAGCTATCTGGCCTCAGTGCAAACTTTCCGTTGCAATGTCCGCTCAAATTCCGACATTGCCGGAGACGGTGGGCATATCCACGCGCCGCGCTTTGCAACATTGCCAGTATACCAACTCACCGCACCCTCGCCAATCCCTGAAGCCGAAACTCTCCCCGCTGCGGCCAATTGCGCTCGACTCTGGAAAGTGTCATGCGCGATCATGCAAAACGCCTTCCCGCTTTCGCAGCGTGGCGCGAATGGCGTCCAATCCGGCCTCCAAATCGGGCAGGCTGTCGAGGATCGACGCTCCATCCTGTTTGTCGACCATGGATCGAAGCAGCTCGCACTGGCCGACAAGCTGCTGATCGTGTTCGATCAGCTCTTTCAGCGTGGGAGCTTCCTTGCGATAGCGCTGGGTCATGCGGTCGTTCTCTGGAACCGGCTGCTGGTGAATGGCGGCTTCGAGTGCGCCGATCGCTCGCGCCAGCCGCTCCAGGCGCTGGGCTGCGGTTACAGCGGCGGAGTCTGGAAATGGTTTGGCGCGGGAAGGCGCGGGGAGGAACTCGCGCCGGTATTCGCTTTCGGCCGCGTCCACGCCGGCCATTGCGATGCCTAGCAGCCAGGCGGCCTTGGCGCGGACGAGCTGATCGTCCGCGCGCAACTGGTTTTCGACACGGTAGAAGTTGTAACCCCAGCCATAGAACAGGTTGGTGGCAACCTGGCGCAGGGCGCCGGCGTCGTAAAACCCAAGGCCCGGCGTCATTGTTCTCCGGGCAATCCCGCCCGCTGTTTTCCGCCCAGGCCAGCTTCGGCAGTTACCGAATAAAAGCCGGCCGCTGGGCCGCCGACGTTGAAGGGCAGACCGGCGGCGGCGTTGGGAGCGGAGACCAGACCCTTTTCGGCCATCTTCAACGCCAGATAGTAGCGCACCGCTTCGATCGGGGTCAGCCCAATGGCCTGCAGCGAGATAAGCTCCCGCATGCGCTCGTCCTTGGGCATGATGAGTATCTTCAGATCGTTGAGGGTGATGCCGTAAGTCCGCAGGAAATCGGAGAGATGATTCTTCACCAACTCGCGCACTTCGCCGATGTGCTCGTTGATGTCTTCCATCTTGGTGACTTGAACGATCTGGTTGATCGACTGCTCGATGGCCGGCCCGGCGTATTCGGAGACTTCGCGCGTATCGATTACATGGCCGTTGAAAGGCAGATGAGTTATCAGATCGAGCGCCGCTTCCTTGGTGTCCACGTGGATGTAATAGTCCACCTGATAGGCCATCTCGGCCATCTCTTCGCTGGTAGCCACGCCCTCGGTTCGGATCAGCAGCTTGGAACGGTTGATGTAGATGACTTCGTAGACCCAGGGCGAGTTGCCGCCGAAGAAACCTTGAGCGATCGACCCGAGGATGGGCTTGTCCGGGGTGCTGAGCGCGTACTGGCCGGTCTCGTAGACATTCAGGACCGCGCCGCGCGATTTCAATACGCAGAAATGATTGCTCTCGACGGTAAGCAGCGAACCGGAAACGATGCTTTCGTCCACAATTTTGACGGCCAGGCTCTTGGTTCCGAGCATATCCGTTCCGTCATGCAGAAGCGATGTGATAACTTGCCGCGTGATTGCCATCTTCTTCCTTTCAATGAAACATGATTCGCCATTCAGGATAATTCATTGCATTCCCGGTATGCCAGTCGCCGGACGGGCAAGAGAGGTTATTGTTTGAAAATTCATGGAGAGGGGGTTTGCGTAAGTCCGCCATTCGAGGTCGGCGGATACAGATCGGAGTTGCCACCGATAGAATTGCATTAGGAGCTTACGGAGCACCCCCCGTTGTCATTGCCGGCGACGATTTTGTAGGTGAAATCGAGCGCCGAGAACTTGCTCTGCGAGATGCCGCCGCCCGCTACGGCGATATTGCCCTAGATTGCAACGTTAGAGATCGCCGGTTCCCCTGAGTTGAAGTTCGCACCGCTCCGCAAACTCCCGCGGAGAGGGGATCGGCTCCAAGTCGCGTCCGGCAAACATATCGCTGAAGAACCCCAGCAGTTCCCGATGAAAGAGCGCGTTCGAGGCCAGAATCTCCCGGCTGTCCAGGCAGAATGGGCCGCCGGAGAAGTTCGTAACTCGTCCTCCCGCCTCTTCAACCAACAAAACTCCAGCGGCCGTATCCCAGGGGTTCAGATTGAACTCCCAGTAGGCATCGACGCGGCCGGCGGCGACGTAAGCCAGGTCAAGGGCGGCCGAGCCTGCCCGCCGCACCCCATGCGAACGCAGGGTGAATTCCTGATAGAAGTGGATATTGGGATTGCGGTGGCGCTTGCGGCTTGGAAATCCGGTGGCCAGCAGCGCCTCGCGCAGTTCCGGCACCCGCGAAACCCGCATCGGCCTGCCGTTCAGCTGCGCGCCGCGCCCCCGCTCGGCGACAAAAAGCTCATCCCGCATAGGATCGTAGATGACCGCGGCGACGAGGCTTCCATCCTCTTCCGGCGCAAGACCTTTGGGGCGCTCTTCCAGTCCCAGAGAAACGCAAAATTGGGGAAAGCCGTGAGCGAAGTTGGTGGTTCCGTCGAGAGGGTCCACGTACCAGCGAAACTGGCCTTCTATCCGATCGCGGGTTCCCTCCTCGCCGTAAATTCCGTGCTCTGGAAAGGCGGCGGCCAGCCGATCGCGGATCAGTTTCTCCGAGGCGCGGTCCGCCACGGTCACCAGGTCCGCGTCGCCCTTGTACTCGGCGACCACGCCTTGCGCGAAGAACTCGCGCAGCCGCGCGCCCGCCTCGCGGGCGATCGCCGCGGCTTGCGGAACCCAGTTGAACTCGGTTGCCCCGGTCGCGCTCACTGGGCCTCCTCGGCGGTCTTGGAAGCGCAATTGGAGAGCCGCGCCTCCGGTCCGGATCGCGGAGCGAGTCTTCGGCTCACCTCCGTGATGGTGCGTATTTGTTCCTTGTAGATGAAGAGGTTGGGCTTGCCCTCGCGGGTCAGGCGCAGCATCCCGTCGTCGAAGTACTCGATCCAGCCGCGCACCGTCTCGCCGTCGCGCAACTTGATGGCCACCGTCACCTGGCGGTCGCTGAGCGAACGCAGGTAGAGCGCCTCCTGCCCGGTCTCTCCCGGAGGAGGCGTCTTGGAGCGGCGGCGCGTGGACGAAGCGGATGGCATACCGCCATTGTAGACGCAACTTACAAAAGTCGCAGCGTCAAGTACCCGGCTTCTCACCGCGAAACCGCAAGAAAGCGAAACCGCAAGAAAGCGCCGTTACTTTCTCGACTCAACTCAAGACGATAGGCTGACGCCGCCATTCGATGGGCTCTTGCGCTTACATGGATGAACGCCAGCCGACTTTCCGGAAGCGATCCGCCATTGAAAGCCCGAGTCGACGATTCTCAAAAGGTTGGCTTGCTTATGCAGTCGCCCGATGACGAGGGTCACCGGGCGACTGCAGGAATATCTCCTGTCGCCTCGCGTTCCGCCGATAAGTTCATCGAGAGGAAGCGATGAATATCGGAAGGACAGTCTTGTCCTCGGTTTCGCTGCTATGTTGCGCTGCCGGACTTGCAGGTTGCGGAGGTGGGACCGTATCGTCTCTTCCGCCCCCTTCGAGCGGCACAGACACTTACACCGTGACTTATAACGGCAACGGCGCCACCGGGGGCGCGGTTCCCACG